>JBIOZK010000034.1:0-78439 GCA_044870975.1 Pyrinomonadaceae bacterium | reverse complement strand
GCTGCCGCTCCCGGTTCTGACTCAAGCTCGAAGCGGCAAATCAATCGTAAAAGTCGTTCCCTTGCCGACTTCACTCTCTACGGCAATCGTGCCGCCGTGCAAATCGATAATCTGACGAACAATTGACAGTCCCAATCCGGTGCCGCGCTTCTTGGTCGTAAAGAACGGCTCGAACAGCCGCGCCAAAGTCTTGTCATTCATGCCGGCCCCTTCGTCGGCAATCACAATCCGCGCGCGCGCGTCTCGCCGCGATACCTCATCCAGAGTCTGCACTCGCCCACTTGCATCGACCAATTGCGTAGAAAGTCTTACCGGCGATTTTGCCGCGCTGGCATCGATGGCGTTCGCCAACAGATTCACCAGCACCTCGCGCACCTGCGCCTCGTCCCAGTTTCCTTTAATTGATTCATCGTCAAGCTCAAGTTTCAGCGGCGTTTCCTTCTCATGCACGCGATCCATTACCAGTTCGATGCTGGAAGTGATCACCTCGCGCAAATCGACTTCCGACAAATCAAGCATCCGATGCCGTGAGAACTGCGTCACGTCAACGACCAGTTTGTTCAGATGATGGATGCCGCGTTCGACCAGCGAAATAGTCTTCTCGGCCTCGGCATTGTCCGTGTATTGCCGCAGCATCTCGACGCCCAGTCGAATACTGCCCAGCGGGTTTTTAATCTCATGCGCCAACTGCGCCGCGGCCGACCCCACCGCCGCCAGCGACTCGCTTCGCCGCAATAAACCTTCCGCCTTGGTCGCCTCGGTGACATCCACCAACGTGAGAATCTGTCCGTGCTCGCCGTCGATTTCCAGCGGCGAAGAGTAAACATCGAAGGTCACTGTCGACTCGTCCAGCTCGAGCGCCCATCGTCCGCGATAAGTCGCGGTGGTTACATGCGAAGCGGTTGCGGCTTCCAGCAACTTAACCGCGTCCGGACTTGCAATGTCGTCATGAATCGACGCGCCAATTGCGGCCCGGGGAAATATTTTAAAGAACGCCGAGTTCGCGCTGCGAATCCGATCACGCCGATCGATGGCGGCAATCGCGCTCACCATGCCTTCGAGCATCTGGTTGCTGAATTCGCGTTCGCGTCGCGCTGTCTCGGTGCTCTGCTTCGTCTGCCGAAAGCGCCGCTGCACTTCCCACATTGTGCCGATGGCGATCAGGACCCCGGTGATCAAAGCGCTAATGTTCCAAAAGCGGATCGAGCGCGTCGCGGCCGTCTGCATGGCTTCAGCCTGCGAGGCAATCTGATGCTCTTCGGCGCGCGATTGCTCGATCAAATCGTTGAGGTCCTTATCAATCTGCCGAAAACTGCCGAAACCTTCGCGCGCATAACGTTCGCGCTCGCGCACGACCTCCATATAAGCCGTCAGGTCTGTGTGGAATTTTTGCCACTCCGGTAAATCTGAGAGCGGTGGGTGATCCAGCTTCGGCGCCAGTTCTAAAACTTTGCCGCGGGCCGTATCGAGTCGCAGATCGAATGGCGGACGCAGTTCACGGCGCGAATCAGCCTCAGCCCGGGCGCGCGCTTCGTTGTCCAGACGCGTCAGCGCCACTTCGAATTGCAGCAAGAGTGAAGCGCGCGCCGCATATAACTGTTCAAGCTGAAGTGAGCGACTGCTGATGTCTTCCAATTTCCGGACGCTGAGATTGCCAACCGCCAGCACCAGCAACAAAAGGATCGCAAAGCCGATGAAGAGCGGCAGCAGCGCCGGATCGATGCGCGCCTCGCGCCTTGGCGACGGCGCGTCGCCGCGCGCGCCGACGCGTCGATATACAACCTGGCCTTCTCCTGGAGTGCGATCCGCCGGCATTTAGGATGGGTCATTTATATCATAGGGAGACATTGACTAACCGTTCGAGATGCGGATGGCCGCAAAGAAGAGCCCGGAATTTGTCATTTTCCATTTTAGATTTTTCATTCGTCATTTTGTGAGCCACCGGCACGCCTGCGATTTCGCAAATGAAAAATCTCAAATGACAAATGATAAATGGAAAATTCCGTGCTACTTACGCGAGCGAGCAGTTGTTGTCCAGCCCTGCGAGTTCTAGCTGAGTGCCATCTGCAAGCGCGTTCGGATATTTACGGCCGAGTGCCCACAGCGAATCATTAAAGCTATGTGTGTTAGCGCACAGACCGCTAATCCTCTGTGTGATTAATTCACCGGCGATTTAGAACCGGCCACCCAACGGCTGAAGGTAGGTGTGCTGGAAGTCTTCACCCGATAGCAGTTTACGTTAAAGCTCTCAGTCCTAATAAGACTCAACTTAGCCCTTCTTTTTTAGCCGGGGTGCCACGGGAAGCGACTTTCGCATCAAGCGTGATCCGGGCCAGGCTGCACCGCACGCCGAGGCCCGATCAACTCAACCCTTGGGTTGCTTCGAGTAATCCACGCTCTCTCAACCGGAAAGGACAGTAATGATGACCAATACATCGAAAACCGCCCAGTTCGGGCCATTAATCTTATCTTTCGCTACCACGAATTTGTTGAGTGGGATACCAGTTATGTGCAAGGCGGCACGGGCATGAAAGAGGCCATCTTCGTCAAAGTTCGTTGCAATGATGGCCTGCCTAACAAGTCGCTTCTCGCCAGGAGGCACCTGCAAGACCCCAAGTCTCGAGTAGAGAATTGCTGAGTCTGGTCAGCTTAGCTCCACGTTGGTCGCCCTACGATCGAGGACCATGCTCATGACATACCAAGAGTTCAATCAACTGGCCGGGGCAATTCAATCGCTCGTCACGATTCTTGCCTTGGCCATAGGCGGCTATTGGGCCTACTGGCGCTTCATTCGCCAACGGGAAGGTCGTCCCAACGTTGAGTTTTCGGCCGACATTGTTTTCATAGGTAAACAAGGAGAGTGGTGGATTGTGGAACTTTTTGCTTGGCTTGAAAACAAGGGAAAAGTTCGGCACCTAATCAGGGATTTTTATTTTGACGTTCGTGCGCTCCATTCTGATGATCCGGTCACGGATGACGAACGTTTTCGAGGGCAGGTGTACTTCCCACACGAGGTAGCAGCAGGCTGGTGGATGCCGGAAGAAAAGACTGAGACGTTTATTGATCCTGGCGTGAAGACGCATTATTCGTACATAGCGCGAATACCTGAGCGAGCCACCGTCCTTTTGATGCACACGTGGTTCAACTATTCCGATGAAAACGTATTCACCAGTACCGAGAAAATAGTTAGCGTGCCGTTAGTTCAGCCAGAAGCTGCCAAACAAATCGTGGGCGCGAGCGGCGGGAGCGTGTTTCCTAACTAATTCCATGCGGCGACGGGTGCTTTGATTCGCCGCCGCGTCAACTCAACCGTTCGGCGTTGCATGTTTCAGTTTCTCAACGCTGCAAGGAGAATCTAAAGTGACGAAATCAAAGTCATCGGCCACCTTCCTGTTTTGGTCGCTTGTCGTTTTTACGATGCTTGCTCTGCAGGGTGTGATTCGGGCCCAAACCTATGGTCCGGATGGGACGTTCACTTCCGTTTGGACGACGGTACCGCTTCCGATCAACACCACAGGGTCGACTACTAATACCACGCTGGATACCACGGACGGCGTCTTACCGCCCTCCCGGAGAACGGTTCACACCATTCCCGTTCCTCCGAATCCGGCGAAGGTATTCGCTGCCCACCTCAATTCGACTGCAATTTACGACCCGGCTATTCAGGGAGCTATCGTCAGCCTGAGTTATTCTTACGATTTGAAACAACCTAATCCGCCGCCGGCGGCTTGGCAGTTGGGAATTGTTTTCTCGATCCTCGTTTATCAAAATAATACTTACTACCGCGGTCCTCTTGACGTAGTACAGGGCGATACCTGGCAACATTTCCCGCTCCCCGGAGCGCAAATCGTGACCGCGGCAAGCTTCTCCAAACTTTACGGGCCTTCGCCAAACGATAAGCCTGATTTTTCCTGTAAAGGTTCAAAAATACAGTTCGGCTATACTACGGCCAACTCCACCACCACCCCGGGTTTGCCGCCGCTGACTGGAGCGATAGATAACTGGAAGATCCAGATCGATGAGAAGAAAGATTGCTGTGGTACGCCGGACAATCCGAAACCTTGTTCTTGCGGAACGTCGAGCGACCAGAAAGTAACCTGTGATAAAGGAGCTTTTAATTCCACCTTCACCGTCACCAACAGTTCGACGCAACCAATCCAGTATCTTTTATTATCGCCGCCGCCGGGCGCAACTTACACGATTTCTCCAAGCGTCATCGACCTCGGCGGAAGTCCTTTGAGTCCGGGGCAATCCACGTCCGTAAGCGTAACGATCAATAATGCTTCTTCGGGTGATGAGATCTGTATCAATGTCGCTCTTGCCGATAAGAACCTCGTTAGTTGCTGCATCATAAGAACCTGCGTCAAGTTGCCCGACTGCCCGTGTCTAACAGCGGATCATAGTATCAAGTGCGGTAAAGGGGGCTACACGCTTACGGTCGGAATCAATAATCAGACCGGTGTTCCGATACAGCAAATATTCGCAATCGCCACGACGCCTTCAGGTTTGAATATTTCGCCGCAGCCAGTAACCCTGCCGACACCGCTCTTGCCCGGACAAACCGCAACGATTACGCTTAATATTACCGGCGCGCCCGGGGGAACTAAAGTTTGTCTTCGCCTTACGCCGCTTGGCAACGATAAGGAAACCTGCTGTTCCGTGGAATTGTGTTTTAAGTTACCTGATTGTCATTTCGGTCTTAATATCAATTCGGAAAGATCCGATATTCGGGTAGAAATCGAAAGAGCGGAGACGGTGCAATTGTTTTAATCCCTGATCGGCGCCCGATATCGCACGGATTTATTAGCCTATCTAACGACGCCGAACACATCGTTGGACCGGAGGCGCGGGCAGCGACTTTCGCATCAAGCGTGATCCGGCTAAGCTGCTCGCTAGCGCCGTGGCGCGGTCAACTCAGACTTCGCGCGCTTCGCTTGTGTCAGTACGGGGAGCGGTAGCGACGCGATCAAGACGAAACCCATTGTAGCTCCGGTCGCTATCCCGATTCATCGGGAGTACTGACACAACAACCGCTCGCACTCGTGTCAGAAGCCCGACCGTCAGGGAGGGCCAGTAACCAAAGTAGCCCTTGCTGACGCGCGGGCTTCTGACACTAACGACCGAGGCGCGTTATCATCATCGGGCGCTCGAACAAATCGTTGGACCGGAGCCACGGGAAGCGACTATCATCCACGGGAAGCGACTATCATCATTGATGCGGCTAAGCTGCTCGGTGGCGCCGTGGCCCGGTCAACTCAAACGTTGGGTTGCTTATGAACTCTAGTGTGACAACTCGATTACTGACGGCCTCGTTGCTCATCACCTGCGCTGTTTCAGTTGCCGTTGCGCAATCGGCGACCGCTTCCAGAGCATACCGAATGGGAACGGTTGGTAATCTCGAGATGACAGTGCCATCCAATTGGCAGGACAAATCCAAAACGTTGGACCAACCGCAGGGCGTTACGCTTGCTTACAGGCTGCCGTCTCGAACAGACTTCTACATGAAGGTGACCGCCGTTTGGATACCACCGGAAAAGCGTTCGTCTGTTGAACCAGACTGGATTCGTCATGCGGCTGAACGTTCCGCACGCGATATCGCTGGCTTGTCCAAAACAGTTCCGACGCTCACACAAATCTCAGCCACTGGCGGCAAGGGTTATTACTTCCAAACGCCTGGCTACGATCGCCTCCCAATCGGGGAATTCCATTACATCATTGGAGGCGTCCTCGATTTGGGCGGTGTTACATTCGTGTTCACGACCTACTCGAATAGCAAGGACTTGCCTGAACTTGCGGACGCATTGCGCGTTGTGGAAAGCGCTCGTTTCGTGGCAACAAAGCCTTAACGAACGCCGCAACCCAACAAATCATTGGACCGGAGCCACGGGCAGCGAGTTTCGCATCAAGCGTGCTCCGGCTAAGCTGCTCGCTAGCGCCGTGGCCCGGTCAACTCAACCGTTCGACGGCTCGCTTGTGTCAGTACGGGGAGCGGTAGCGACCCGATCAAGACGAAACTAGGTGAAGCTCCCGTCGCTACCCCGATTCATCAGGAGTACTGACACAACAACCGCTCGCACTCGTGTCAGAAGCCCGACCGTCAGGGAGGGCCAGTAACCAAAGTAGCCCTTGCTGACGCGCGGGCTTCTGACACTAACGGCCGAGGCGCGTTATCATCATCGGGCGCTCGAACAAATCGTTGGACCGGAGCCACGGGCAGCGAGTTTCGCATCAAGCGTGCTCCGGCTAAGCTGCTCGGTAGCGCCGTGGCCCGGTCAACTCAGACGTTGGCGTCTTTAGATAGAGGGGGTAGCGATGCAGTTTGCGGAAGCCCGCACGAAGTAAGGGCGAAATACGCACTTACTGCGTGCGTGCTTCTGCACTGATCCGCCGAACTGCACTACTAGCGATAGAGGAGATACATACATTCATTCCGGAACCCGATGATACAATTGCTGGCTTTGGTAGCTTTCTTGATTTAGCTGACTCCTTGCGCCATGTTCCAGTCTGCAAATCCCTTTGTACCCGCCGATTTTAAAGTTCCCGAGAAACTCGAAACGAAGGAGTTTCGCTTGCGGATGCTTACCGTAAACGACGTCGTGAAGGACTATGACGCCGTCATGACAAGCGCGGAGCATCTGAAAACAATTTGGCCTGACAGCACGTGGCCCGAAGGGCTAACGTTGGAGCAAGATCTCATCGATCTCGGCTGGCATCAGAAAGAGTTTCAACGGCGCAGGTCGTTTGCTTACACGGTAGTTACGCCTTCCGAATCACAAGTGACTGGCTGTGTATATATCAATCCGACAACAAAACGTGGATACGATGCAGTGGTATATCTTTGGGCGCGTGCGAGCGAACTCAAAGGGGGGCTTGAGCAGAGGCTGTACTCCTCCGTGCGCGAGTGGATTGCTAAGAATTGGCCATTCCAGAAAGTGGCATATCCAGGCCGTGACATCTCGTGGGATTCCTGGCGCAGTCTCCCCGATGAGAAGCGGTGAGCCCTTCGTCCGACGTCGAACAAATTGTGGGACGCGAGTCCCGATGCATCGGGAGTACTGACACGACGACCGCCGGCAATCGTGTCAGAAGCCCGACCGTTAGGGAGGGCCGGTCAGCAAAGTAGCCCTTGCTCACGCGCGGGCTTCGGACACTAACGAGCGCGGCGCGTTACCATCAAGCGGGCGCTCGAACAAGTCTTTGGACCGGGGCCACGGGCAGCGACTTTCGCATCAAGCGTGATCGGCGAAGCTACTCGGTAGCGCCGCCTCCCGGTCACCGCAACCGTTCGGGGCTTTGCTGCAAAAGTCGGCGAAGTCGACGAATGGCAATAGCCCAGCGCTTTAGCGCTGGGAACCGAGTCCGCAAAGCAAGCGGACGACTGAAGGACCGTCTTCATGTCTATGGTTTCAGCCGTCCGCGAAGCGGACTGCGAATTCACCCGCCCCTGTCCCAGCGCTAAAGCGCTGGGCTACTGTCATTCAGTCCGATTCGCGGACGTGCAAATCGACTTTTGCAGCAAAGCCACCGTTCGGCGACTCATTTTGAAG
Source organism: Pyrinomonadaceae bacterium (assembly GCA_044870975.1). Classification (GTDB taxonomy): domain Bacteria; phylum Acidobacteriota; class Blastocatellia; order Pyrinomonadales; family Pyrinomonadaceae; genus UBA11740. Next base: position 70,892 of record JBIOZK010000034.1, on the reverse strand, counting down.
GTGAGGATAGACGAGCTTGCTTAGTCAGCCAACCCAGGTTACCCAAGAGATCTTTGAGCGCAAGTATCCCGACGCCAGCGTGGTTTTTCTGGCGGGGTCAATTGTCAGAGGCGAGAGCACGCCTTTCTCGGACCTGGACTTAGTCGTCATCTTCGACAAATTGCCGGCCGCTTATCGTGAGTCATTCAACTTTCAGGGTTTTCCGATTGAAGCGTTCGTGCATGACCCAGAGACACTCAATTATTTTATTTATGAGGTTGATCGTCCCTCGGGCATTCCGTCTTTGGCGCAGATGATTTTGGAGGGTATTGAAGTCCCAAAGCCGAATGACCTTTCCAGATCCTTGAAACACCTTGCCACTTCAGTTATGCAGTTGGGCCCGCCCGGGTTGAAGGAAGAAGAGGTTCGCAAATTACGATATGACATAACCAATCTGGTTGATGACATTAGAGAACCTCGTTCTCGAGACGAACTTGTTGCTTCGGGAACAGTGTTATATGAGACTCTGGCAAACTATTATTTGCGCACGAATATGCTTTGGTCGGCGAAAGGCAAATCAATTCCCAGAATCTTGAGACAGGCGAATGCGGATTTGTGTTCGCGTTATGCCGCATCTTTCGATGAATTGTTTGCCGACGGCCGTCCTGAAAATGTGGTCGCTCTCGTCGAAGAGATATTAAGGCCAGGCGGCGGGTTTTTGTTTGATGGACACCGGCTTGATGCTCCGGCTGATTATCGAAAGCCGCTCTCTTGAGATTGCGCCGCCCAACAAAGCGATGGACCGGTCTCCATGGTCATTGTTCCTCCCTGCCAACCTACTCCTCCTGGCCCTCGATGACCATTTACACAAAACTCTTTACACCCTCACCGTTTTCCCATCGTTCTCACAGCCCCTACGGCCAACATTGAGAAATTACAATCGGCCGTTCACACAAAATATTTGACCCCACCCGCGCTAAACCCGGACGGGCATAACAAAAACATGATTGTTTTTCGGCGGGTGTTTCCCGGGGAGAAACAAGTCTCCTCCCTCGCGAGGAAACAATTATCCCTCGCGGGAAAACAATTATTCCTCGCGGGAAAACAATTCTTTCTCGTGAGGAAACATTTGTTCCTTGCGAGAAAACAATTTATCTGGCTGAGAAAACAATTATTTCTCGCGAGAGAACAATTATTTCTCGCGAGAAAACAATTTATTTGGCTGAGAAACAATTCTTTCTCGCGAGAAATAATTTGGTGTAGTGACCTATCTGAAATTAGTGTCGACGGGAACGTAATCCCGATGAATCGGGATTGCTTCCTTCTCATAAACGCTGCAATCAGGACGCTTGCACTCCAGTCCTTGTTTAAAACGGACCGTTACGAAGGGCGAAAGTCATTATGATACGCCCTCCCCTCCCAGAGACTAACTGTTACCCGACGCGAGCAACTCACAATTCAGACACCCACGCCACGGGAAGCGACTTTCGCATCAAACTCGATCCGGCTAAGCTACTCGGTAGCGTCGTGGCCCGCGTGAACTCACCCGTTCGGCGGAACATTCTTGTTGCCGGCATTGTCCAAACGGTGAGACTTGCCTCATGAAGCGCGCGCTAATCATTCTCGCCGTTATCTGTGCCTTCGTTGCGGGTGTTGCGGCACATTCTGCTTTCGCAATTTATCACTCGCCACTGCCGGACTTGCCGGCCGTCGCAACGATACCGCTTCCTTATCCAAGTCCGCACAACATTCCCGCACGTTACGTTGTCGTGGCTATTACTAGCAACAACGAATTCTTCATTGGCAAAGCCAGGCTCAGGCTAACGGATATCCCCGAGCGCATTCAGCAACAAATCGGCTATCTGCCGCCTGAACATCGAATCGTTTTCATCAAAGGTGAACCCGGCGTAAGCTTCGACACGCTGAGCGCCGTAATGCGGGCCATTCGTAACGCAGATGTCTATGAAATTGAGGTGATCCCAATTCTGCGATGATTGACTCCCTGGCAACGGTTCCGCCGAATAAATCGTTGGACCGGCGCCACCAGCGAGCTGCTCAGCAAACTGATCTGGTTCTATTATTTCGTTCGTGTAACCGGCGGCAACCCGGTCAACTTAGCCGTTCGGTTGCTTTCCTAATTGAATCGTAAGCTGCTCATCTTAACGATCTTCATCATTTGCTCCTCCGGCATATTCACGTTTGCCGCGAATGTCGTTCATCTCCCCGGCCTCTACCGTCTGGCGCGACGCCCCGCATTAACGCAGGGCTCCATTACTAAGAAACTGGGCGAAGAAGACCACTATCACGTCAGTTACACGTTCACGGTTGGTGACACTACCTGCACTGCTGAGGGCGCTGTCGGCGATGCCTACGAAACTATTGCCATCGGAGCGACTGTTCCCGTAATCTACGACCCGAAGAATCCAAAGGTGTCCGACATTTATGACCCGACTCATCCAGAGCAGTGGCATGTGGCTTCGCCCGAAGTTCTCTTTTATCAGATGACCATTTTAATATCGGTGTTCTCAGTAATCGCCGGGGTTATGTTCACGTTCGGGATTTGGCAGACGGCAAAAAGCCGCGGGTTAGTTTAGTAATACGCAACCGAACAAATCGTTGGACGCAAGCCGCGTGAGGTGTTTCACAACTAGAGTGATCCGGCGGAGCGTGCTTTGATTCGCCCCGTTGCGTCAACTCCGCCGTTATACGGCGTTCCAGCAAAGATCCAAAGGTTGATTTCCGAAGGTTATCTGCGAGGAGAAAAATCATGAAGCTAATCACTTCCCGGTACGTGTGGATCACAATCGTTGCTTTCCTGGGTGTGGCCGCCCTGGCCAATCGAGGTTATCGCGCGCCCCAAGCCTTCGCTGCGCCGCAGCCGTCCCCGCGCGCGACCTTTAGCTTCGAACGGTATACAGGAGCCCGGCCTTTCCGTCTCAACACGCTGCCAACGACCAGGTTTGGGCCGCCGTGGGCTGACATCGTTAATGACCCACGCAAGAACATGCTGGAATGCAGTGGCGCTACCGCGCCCATCGCGCTCTGCTACTACTCCGGGCCTGAGGGTCCCGCGCCTTGCAACATGGACGGATTGGGCATCGCCAACTGCACTTGTTACGAAATTCCGAGTGGACAAAATTACTACGTCGACATCAATGCAATTCTGAATCTCGACGTGTACCTCAGGACCGTAGCCGTGTGTGGGAAAGATGGCGGAAACTGCGCTCCCACCGGCCCCAGACAAGCGCCCGTGTGCGATGCGATCAACCAAAACCGTCTGATTCCCGGCGCCGACCTGATCTCAACCTTCAGCCTCTATCTCGCGACTCGTGAGCACATGGCCATTAGCCCGACCAGTTGCGAAAAGCCGACGACCTATGCCGGCTGCATGACGGCGCCCTGCAAACGCACTGGCCGGAAAGATCCGAAAACCAATTTGCCGTTGGTCCAATGCGGTTGTCCAACTTACGACGGTCCGTTTCAAGTCGGCCAGGAGATTAAACCCGAAAGGTGTGTGCTGGAAGGAAATCACGTATGGTCGGCGGCTTACACGCCGAAGCCTGGGCGCTAGCGGAGATAACCTCAAGGATGAAGGATGAAGGATGAAGGCGGAAGGATGAATTAAATTCGCGCGGCGTCAACTCAAACGTTAGACAGCTGCTGCGTATCTGAAAGGTTATGACAAACTCCAACTCACCTGAAATTGCCAATCGTCACTCGCTGGATAATTGGCTCTGGGTGAGGCCGATGCCGGAATCACGAAAACGCCTACCGGTAGGGCGCGAGCTCTCACCGGAAGAATATGAACAAATCTCGTTAGGGATAATTCCCCGTGGCATGGATGATCGGTGGTTCATCTTCCTTGAAGAGGATTGGTTATATTTTCACCGCAGTTGGACGGGGCTTTGCATATATCAATGTCGGCTTGAAAAACGAGGGGACAGGTATGTAATAGCTGAGGCTTGGGTGAATCGCGACTCAGATCAATATGGACGAACTGACGATGATTATGATGCAAACTTGCTGCGTCGATTAATTGATGACTATCTGCTACAAAAATTTAAGAAGATTCCCCCGCCCGAAGAGCCGGTTACTGCGCCATGCCCCTTCTGTGGGAAACCCCTACGAACATCTTCGGCAAAACAATGCCGCTTCTGCCGGCGCGATTGGCATGATCCGGATAACGCTATTTGGCAAGATACTGTCTAACAAATTCATTGAACCGGAGCACGAATAGACGGCTTTACAGGGAAGCTTCCCCCTATTGGCGGTTCGCCGTGGCCCGGTCAACTCAAACGTTGGGCGTCTTCACCAGGGAGATCATATGCGATCAAGTTTTCTGTTAGGGCTTGTGATATTCCTTGGCTTTCCATGCGCCTCAATCGCTCAGATGCGTCCGTCCGGCCCGGCTCCGGGTGTGCTGGTTGACATCGGTGGCCATAAATTACATCTCCGCTGCGTCGGTCCTGCAAACGGAAAACCGACTGTTATTTTCGAAGCTGGTGGCGGGGCCTTCTCCCGCGACTGGTTTGCGGTTCAGAATCTGTTGTCGACGAAGGTAAGAACTTGCGCCTACGATCGCGCCGGGTCCGGCTGGAGCGAGGCTGGTCCTGCCCCCCGCACCATGAGGCAGGAGGTGTTCGAGTTGCACGCGCTTTTGGAGTCTGCCAAAGTGCCCGGCCCACTTGTGCTCGTTGGACAATCGATAGGCGGACTTCTGGTCCGGCTTTATACGGAGCAGTACGGTAGCGAAGTCGTTGGTCTGGTGCTCGTCGATCCCACACACGAAAGCGACATGCTGGGCAGCCTCCGCTACGGCGGGTGGGTTCGTCTGCGCGAGAAGGCCACCGGTCGTCCAGTACCGGAGCCCCGCCGCGAGGGCAAACCGAGCACCCAGTACAACCCGGAGGACGATTACTCGGCTGAGGAATTCCGACAGATCTACCTTGCTCGGAAAACTAACCCGCAGCCGTTCGGTAAACGCCCGCTGATTGTCCTGGCAGCAGGCAAGCGGCCGCAACCGCCCGGCACGCCAGATGAATTGTGGGCACAGATCAGAGTGGAGAAAGACGGGCAGCGGATTGATCTGTCGCGCCTGTCCAGTAACTCGAAGTTCGTCCTCGACCCGTCTAGTGGTCACAACATTCAGGCCGACAACCCGCAACTGGTTGCCCGAGCGATTGAGGAGATCCTGGCGGCTTTGATAAAAGGAGAACCACTGTCTCCATAAAAGCCTGTGAAATCTGACGCTGCCGAACAAATCGTTGGACGCAAGCCGCGTGAGTGTGTTTCGCATCAAGCCTGGTGCGGCGAAGGTTTCCTGAAATCGCGCCGCCCGGTCAACTCAAACGTTGTGCGGAACCAACCCATTCGCTCGATTGATATATGAAACGCGCAATCATCGTTTCATCACTGGCTCTCTTTCTGATTCCCATTGGCATCGCTGTCTGGCGTGTGGCTGGTGCAATCGATTCGCGCTTCCGGAATCGCTGCGACTCCGTCGCCTACATTCCTGGCGGGATATTCAACCACCAGATGGATTCGCCTGCGACGCTTAGGGAATATTACTCTGCCATGCAGGAGACGCCCTTTTCGTGCCTCGACTCCAGTACCGAAGCTTATCGTTTTCTGATTATTCCGTCGTTCGACTCGCCAGCCTCAATTCGTGTCTGGCGCGAGGGCAATCGCAGCTTTATCGCTATCAAACAGCTTACGCAGACCGGCATCCCGAAATATGGCGCAAAGGACCTAAAGGTCAACGAAACTCGACCAATCACCGACGAACAATGGAATCATCTAAAGGAGCTCTTTAATACAGCGTCGTTTTGGACCTTGCCGCCCGAGGACGAGGCGCCAGTCGGTCTCGATGGTGCGCTTCTTGTCTTGGAGGGTCATCAGCATAACAATTATCGCGTTATCGCTCGTTGGTCCGACAACGACAAAGCGCTCATGGACGTAACCGGTTATTTCTTTGCCCTTGCTCGTTTGCAGTGGAAGCGGTGATCGCGCGAGTTCCGCACAACAATCGTTGGACCGGAGCCACGGGAAGCGACTTTCGCATCAGGCGTGATCCGGCGAAGCTGCTCGGTAGAGCCGTGGCCCGGTCAACTCAAACGTTATCCGCCTAATAATCTGGAACTCTCAGAACCTGCGCGAGTCTAATAGCTTACGTGAATCAACGACTCAAATTGATTCTCTTGTTCGTTTTCGACCTGCGTTCCTTCATTCTGGCGTTCGCTGTCTTTAACTTCATCCTTGTTTGGCGCAACGCTCAGGGATGCTATGGCGTTGTGAATCCATGGGCCTGTTCATGGAGTTACACGAACGAACCAACAACCCTGCTTGTTGCGGCGTTGCTCCTCCGTGCGAACCGCTGGTGGGCGAACCTCGTGTCGCTGATTCTGTCTGGTTACCTGATTGGCTACTTTCTTTACCTCTTGCTGCCTATGTACGATCCATGGGACGGACTGCGTAACGATTGGAAAGTTATTCGTCTTAACTACCCCTACATTGTCGGCTCATGGGACAGTCAATACATCTTCGCGCTGGTCGTTTTTTGCGTCTCTGCGTTCTTTCTCATCAGGGGTATACTCCGCTGGAACGCGTTACGGCGTACGGCGGATAACAAATCGTTGGACCGGAGACACGGGCAGCGACTTTCGCATCAAGCGTGATCCGGCGAAGCTGCTCGGTAGCGCCGTGGCCCGGTCAACTCAGACGTTGGGTAGTTATGCTAAATACGAAACGATTAATCTGCTGTGTCGGGGTTACGTTAATTTTCGTGGGCCTCTCGTATGGCAAAGACTGGCACGGCATTATTCCGTTACGTTCCACTCGGGCGGATGTTGAGCGGATGTTAGGGCCTTCTCCCTACGGTGGAGGATACGCTTATGAGACACCCGATCAACGCGTGTTCTTCACCTATTCGAGCGGTGAATGTCGTGAAAATGAGACTTGGAATGTTCCGCGGGAGACAGTCGTAATGATTATCGCTTATCCGAAAACGAAACCGTTGCTTTCAGATCTCGGACTTGACCTAAAGACGTATAAGCGCACCCGCGATTGCAACCCTGGCAGCTTTCACTATACCGATGAAAGGGACGGCATTAGTTACGCCGTTGATGGAGAGGTGGTGTCCGAGGTCATTTACTATCCTAACGACGAGGACCAACGTCGCCGGTCTCAATGCCGCCCTGCCTTGCCGAAGTTATCGTTACAAGCGATGCCCAACAAATCGTTGCACGCGAGCGGCGGGAAGCGACTTTCGCATCAAGCCTGATCCGGCTAGGCTGCTTTGGTAGCGCCGTGGCCTGGCCCACTCAACGTTCGGTTCCTATTCTATGAGTGCGAAGAAACCCACGTTCTCACTGTTCGTCATTGCGGCATATCTAATAGCATTGGCCTGGTGCTCACACCAAGCATTTGATTTTCCGAACATTGACGTGAAGTGGTACTTTGCCGTTATAGGCTTGACTCTACCGTGGAGCTCCCTGTTCGTGCTATTTGTCATATTTACTCACGGAACAGGTCTTAAATGGACGTGGATGTATTGGTCATTCGCCCTTCTAAATTCTGCTATCTTTTACTGGCTCGCTTATCGCAGGCGGCGAAAATCTGACTGACAGAGTTTGCTCAAGGTCGGACCGAACAAATCGTTGGACGCGAGCGGCGGGGGCGGGTTTCGCATGAAGCTTTATTAGTTCAAAAGTGACTACTAATGCGCGGCCTCGCGAACTCTGACGTTATACTGCTCGCTCGCATCTGAATGAAATGAGATATCAACGGCCCCTACTGCTGCCTCTCTTTCTAGTCACCTCGATGGTCCTGGCGGCACTGCTCTTCTACCCGGCCAGCCCGGTCACTTCGCAGACGCCCAATAAGAACTTGAATGCGAACATCGGACGCCCGAGTCGAAAGGCGATCCAGCTTCCCCCCAGGCCCGCACCGACGCCCACCCCCGAGTCATCAACGGAAGTCGTAAAGGTCGATGTCGATCTCGTCAAAATCGATGCGCTGGTGATGCAGAAGAAAACTGCGCGCATCGTCGGCGGTTTGCAGAACGAAGACTTCCTGCTTTACGAAGATGGAATTAAACAGCAGATCACGCACTTTGGCACCGACAGTTTGCCCCTTTCGGTGATTTTGGTTATCGATCGCGGCTCCATATGTCCCTTCGAAATGGTTGATCCATACGTGCACCAGGTGCGTCGCGCGGCGCGTGAAGCAATTCAGCGTCTCAAACCTGTCGATGAAATCGCGGTGATGACGTTTGACAATGGCACTACGCTGGTACAGCCGTTCACGAGTAACCGGATATTGCTCGAGAATGCTCTCGAGAGCTTTACGATCCGCGACAAAGTGCTGCTGCATTGCCTGAATAATGTGTTCAGTGACGCTGCCAATTACATGATCAAGGCAAGCAATCCGACCGGCCGTCGGGTCATCATCGTGATTACCGCGATGACGCGTTCCGAAGTTTGTTACAACGGCCCTTCGGCCAAATCCGCGATGCAGGCGGTTTACGAATCGGGGAGCGTGGTTTGCGGAATAATCTCCAAGGTGCGGGGTCAGGCCCTGGAAAACGGCATTTCGCAAGTGACGTCGCGCATGACCAGACTGACTGCAGACTATCTGGACATTCAAACGCTGGCGAACGAAACGGGTGGCGAAGTGCTTTCTGACAAGCTTGAAAAGCTCGATACGACTTTTCAAACGTTAATCGACCACCTGCGCAGCCGCTACAACCTGGCCTTCGTCTCCACGAACAAGATGCGGGACGGAACGACGCGTAAATTAAAACTCGACGTCGATCCCACTCGACAGAAATCGCAAGGTAAATTGGTTATCAAAGCCCGACGGAGTTATATTTCGCCGCGAAGTTGATATTTGGCGGGGGTTCCGGGTCGCTCATGCCGGGCGAACACCACATAACAAATCGTTGGACGCGAGTCCCGATGCATCGGGAGAGCGTGAACTGCAAGGATGAAGGCGGAAGGATGAATTGAATTCGCGCCGCGGCGTCAACTCTGACTTTGGGCGGCACGGATAATGAAACTATCCGTAGTCATCAGCCTTCTGTTCTTTGGTGATTAATGAGGAGACCCATGTCACGGTTCGGGGAGAAAGATACTGCGCAGGTGACTCGACGAGATTTTCTCTCGAGGGCAGCGCTGTTCGCAGGATATTGTGCCTTGAGTTGCGAGCTCGAAGCCCAGCAACCCACGGCTGCATCCGGAGTACCGCCAGTACAGGCTCTGGATGACAAGAATGTGATTCACGGAAGAGTTACGTTCAAGAGTGGAACGGAAGACCTCGATGCCTATCTGGCCCGGCCGAACAAGAAAGGCAGATTTCCCATAGTCGTCATCGTTGCCGGAAACCCTCCCTATGAAGAGTACGTTCGGAATATGACCGCTATGTTCGCGCAGATTGGTTTTGTTGGAATCGCGCCCAATATTTACTCAGTGCAAAAGGACGCGAAGACGCTCGAGCAGCTACGAAAAATCCTGGCCGAGAAAATTACCGACGCCAAAATTTTCAGGGACATTCGCTCGTCCATTAGTTATGCCAAACAGCAGGGCTTTGGAAAATCTAATCGCGTGGCTGTCACCGGATTTTGTTTCGGCGGTAGATGTGCGCTCATGTTCGCGGCGACCTATCCGATTGAAGTCCGGGCGGTCGTGCCTTTCTATGGCAATCTCAAGACGCCGGCGTTTGCAGGTCGAGAACTGGATCCCGTTGATGTCGTGGCAAGGATAAAGGCTCCGGTCCTGGGTCATTATGCAGAAACTGATCCAGAGATTCCGCTTGCCCAGCTAAAAGATTTTGAAGCCGCGGTAAAGAAGAATAATAGTAACACCCAGATATTTACCTACGCCGGTGCGCATCATGGATTTTTTGCGCACACGCAGGCGACTTACAACCCAGAGGTATCGAAGATCGCGTGGGAGCGGACAGTCGAATTTCTCAAGAAATACTTGGGTCACTGACGGCCGCATCATTTTGCAAACGCTTGCGAAGAATCAATAACGACGGAGAAGTAGGGTGTCTGGACAGCATGACGAACAAGTCGTTGGACCGGAGGCACGGCGATTTCGCCCTAAGGCTGATCCGGCAAGCTGCTCGGTAGCGCCGGAGCCCGGTCAACTCAACCGTTGAGGATCTTCTTTGTGTTGCAGTTCGGAGTTTCATGAAATCAATCAGAGCATTGCTGGCCGTCGCTGGTGTCTCGCTGGTTTCCTTTGGTCAAAACGGCCAAGAGATCCAACGGTACTCTTATCACACGTGGGGCACTGTGTCGGATGAAAAATCTCGACCGATGGCTGATCTCAATGTGTGCTGGGTTCCGGCGAAGCGCCCGATCCAGGGGCGCATTCCTTGCGTGAAAACTGGTAATGATGGTGCCTTCGCCATGACGGTCCAGGACATACCAGACGAATACGTCGTTTGCGCAACAACGATGGACACCCCGTTCAAATTTGTGGGCGACGTCGATCCGACTCATCGCGTAACGTGCTCGAAACCTTTCGCGACTACTGCTGCCGAAGAAGGTCGGAAGATCGACTTGAAATTCGGCAATGCCGACAAATAGTATTCCAGCGACGAGGCCCAACAAATCGTTGAAGAGCGACGGAAGCGTCACTCGCGCCATTCGCGATCCGGCGAAGGTATTCGATAGCCGCCCACCAGGACTGTCCGGACGTCCTTCTGAACAAATACTTAGTGGTAAGGTCCTTAAACAGTGATCGTTCCGATTCAGCGTGACCGACTTAACGCTGGCTGGAAGCGTGACGATCGATTTGCCATTAGCGCAACGGCTCAACCCAAAAACCTGTATTGCCAGCGGTAACTGCTTTACGTTGTTACAGGAAACGCTGGACAGTACCGTCATGTCAGCGCTTTAATGCACTTGCTCTAAAGGCTGCATCCCAAAAAATCTTTGGAGCGGACTCCGTTGTTAGGCGGAATAGGAGAGCAATGATGGCAGACGAAACGATGGCCGACATTCAGCGGCCACACACCTTTGAAGAGTACGTCGCGGCTGAGCAGGCCAGCGACCCTAAGCCGGGAAAGAAGGGCATGTGGCTCCTGCTCGGTTGCATCGATTATCGGTATCCACGCCGAACCGTTGATGCGATGGACCGAATCGGGCCGAACATCCCGTACGACCAATTCATCCTGGCGGGAGCTTCGCTGGGGGCGTGCGTGCCAGCCTGGCAGACTGTTCTGGTTCAGCATGTGCAAGCCGCACTCAAGTTAAATCACCAGATCGAGCAGATCGTCATCCTCGACCACAGGGACTGCGGCGCCTACCAGCATCCTCGGGAAATCGGCGTACCTGAGACAATTCTCAAAGAGGGGCTGCCCAGGGACGTGCTTCCCAGCGTAGAAAAGGCGGTCCACGAGAGCGTGCTGGTTCAGCTGGTTCCGGTGCTCAAGGATCTGCTGCGCGATGACATTCCCAAGCTGAAGGTCAGTGCGTGGCTGCTAACCCGAGACCAGGACGATCCATTGGATATAAAGTCCAAGTAGTCCTGGAAGAGGCCTAACAATCGCTGGGCCGGAGAATGGCGGGCAATCGTTGCACGCGAGCCGCGGGAGCGGGCTTGGCATGACGCTCCAGAGTTGGCGCTACGACGAAGGAACGCGCAATAGTGCATGTATGGCGTTACGCTTCATCGGCCCCGCTGCGAAGCAAGCCTTACCTGATTTGAGGAAGGCGCTTTCCGACCCGGGCAAAGATGTCCGGCGCTTTGCGGCTCTGGCTATTGAAAATATCGAGCGTAAACATTTGGGCGGCGCCACCGAACAAATCGTTGGACGCGAGCGGCGGGAGCGGGTTTCGCATCATAATTGATCGGCGTTGGGTTTCGCGAAATCGTGCCGCCGCGTCAAATCAAGCATTCGGCCATTAGCAATGAAGGAGTAACAATGAAACGTATTTGGATTCTTATAATGCTGGGCGCGGTTGGCGCGCTGGCACCCGTGACGGTCGGCGCCCAGGAATCGATCAAGGCTACGACCTTTGACGGAAAACGCGTGCTCCTGTACTCGGATGGGAGCTGGAAGCCGGCAACCACCGATCCGGGCCCGGTCGCTCATCTGGGCGCATTCGCGCCGCCGCAGGAGGTCACAATCTTTTCGCGGCGCAAGTACGACGACTACATGAAGGCGACCTTCAGCTTCAAGCATGGGATAAGGGACGACCCGGGCCTGAAGCTGACGCGCAACCAATGGGACCTGCTCTACGACAACGGAGACGGGGGCTTTTCGGTCGGCATGATAACAGAGGACCGGAGCCGGATCGTGGACCTCGGCGAATTGACGTGGGCCGGCCTACGAGCGGTCCCGGTCGTCTCAGCGCTGCCGCAGGGCGCGCGGGCCGGATCTGTGCCGGCCGCACAAGGACACATGTACGTGGTCCACACTCGCAACAGCAGCACGGACCTGTACTCGGTATTTCGCGTGGAGTGGCTCGAAGCAGGAGATCAGTGCGTAATCTCGTGGGTCAACGTCCCGTCGCCGGAAGCGAGTTCCGATGAGCGCGGGCGGAACTAGACGAAGTAGATCTCCATGGCTATCTGCTTTTGGTTGGCGATTGCCGCAAACATTAGGAAGAACTCAAACGGTGCTAACGGTCTTCGCTTTTCCGAGCACCGCGTCTAAGAAATCGTTGGACGCGAGCTGTGGTCGCATAGTTTTTCAGATTGCCCGTTAGGTGCCGTGGATCGGGCAAGAAAGATCTCTAAGACGAGGGGCGCAATTGAAGCGGAAAATCACAGCTCAACTTTTTGGAAGCCTTCTGGCCCTCATGTTCCTCGCCACCGTAACGGCAAGAGCACAGAACGCATCGGCCAAGCCTGACGATCCGGAACTGGATCGGGTGCAGGCAATGGTTCGCCAAGCCAGGGAAGAGTCGGAACAATTCTCCAAGTCTGGCGGCAAAGCAAGTGAGACCAACAATCCGAACCTCAAATGGGCGGCGACTTTTTGGGAGTACCGAAACAAACATCCCGGCACCCCAGCCACCGCGATCGCCACGACTGAAGCCTTGCGTCTACTCGTGCGCGCCGATCGCATCAGCGAGATGCAGACCAAAGCGGACACCGTGAAACCGGATGAAGCTGCCTGGAAGCGAGCTATCTATGTGCTGGTGGAAGCCGCTTCAAAGAAGAAGGACTATAGCTATCTAATTGGTAAGACCCAGGCCCTAAGTCAGACCGCGGTTGATCCGGAGATCAAGGCTTTTGCCCACATGACCCTGGGCCACGCCTATTTGAAAAAAGGAGAAACCGAGCAGGCGCGGGCCGCTTTTCAAGCCGTCGTCGCTCAGTATCCAAAGACGCCTTATGCCGAAGAGGCTGAAGGCGACCTGATGGAGATGGAGCTGCTCAACCCGGGCCAGCCGGCCCCGCAGTTTGCGAGAACTACGATCAAAGGTGAGGCGATTTCTCTCGCCGGTTTCAAAGGGAAAGTGGTGGTGCTGAAATTCTGGGGCACTTATTGACTTCAGTGTGTGGGGGAGGTTCCCCTGCTCAAAGACCTTTACGCACAGTATAAGGATCGAGAGGTGGCGTTCATCGGGATATCACTCGATGAAGACGAGAAGAAACTTGAGGAGATGTTGGCCAGCAAAGGTATGTCCTGGCCGCAAGTCCGAGATGCGGATGGAAGCCTGGTCACACTCTTCAACATCAAGGGAACGCCAACTTATTATCTGCTGGATCGTGACGGCAGGATTGCGGCGAAAAACCTTACGATCGATAAACTCAGCAGCGCGCTTACCGATCTCTTGAAAAAGTGAGGTGGCTCGTCGGCATGCGCCGATCAGTTGGAACGAATTGCCGCGCGCATGCGCCAAATCGGCGTCCAGCGAATCCTCTACGGCTCGGATGCAGCGTCGAACCCGCTGGCGTATCCGAAGGCGGGCTGGGCTGCATTCCAACGACTTCCGTTGACCAACGAAGAACTCGGCGTCATAGCGAATAATATTGCGCCGTACATGCGTGATTTTGGAAAGCGGTAATCCAACGAAGAAGCCGACTTTTTGAATCGCGTTAGCTGGGGATTTTATGCGAAATAGACACATGCCGTTTTTCGCTCTGGCGCTGTTGCTGGTGGCGACTGTAGCTGTGCCGGCGCCTCAGCTCGTTGCTCAGGCGGATCGAGCTGACAACCTCATCAAGGCTGAGATGAAAAGGCAAAATATCCCCGGCCTTTCTTTAGTCGTGCTCAAGGACGGTGAGATCATCAAGGCCGCGGGTTATGGTCTGGCGAACGTCAAGCTACAAACCCCAGCGACACCTGAAACCGTCTATAAGATCGCTTCGGTCAGTAAACAATTTATTGCCACAGGGATCATGCTGCTCGTTCAGGAAGAGCAACTGGGCCTTGATGATCCGATCAGTAAATACCTTGAAGGAACACCAGCCACCTGGAAAGCAATTACGATTCGTCATCTCTTAACCCACACTTCAGGCCTGGTGCGCGAGGCTCCCGGTTTCGATCCTTTCAAGGTTCAGAGTGATGGCGATGTCATTAAGTCCGCCTACAATCTCCCGCTGCGATTTGCTCCCGGTGAGAAGTGGGAATATAGCAACACTGGTTACTTTGCGCTGGCTGAGATCATCCGCAAAGTCACGGGCCGGCCATGGGGTGAATACCTGAGCGAGAAAGTCTTCAGGCCCTCCGGCATGAAGACGACCTTTACCACGAACACGAAGGAGAGTCTCCCGAACCGCGCCGTCGGCTATACCGACAACGATAAATTGCGAAAGGCCGACGACTGGCCCGCGCTACGTCCGAGCGGCGCCTTTCTCTCGACCGTCCTTGACCTGGCGAAGTGGGACGCGGTTCTCAACAGCGACAAGATCCTAAGCGATTCCACCCGCCTGCAGATGTGGACCCCGGTCAAACTCAACAACGGAGCGGCTCAAATTTATGGCTTCGGTTGGTTTGTCGGTGAGATTAGCGGCCGTAGAGTGGCGCATCACAGCGGCGGAATGCCGGGTTTTCGCGCCGGATTCATGCGTTTCCTGGACGGCGAACATTTAACGGTCATCATGCTCATGAATCTTGATGACGTCGATATCGATTCGATCATGCGTGGCATTGCGGGTGTCTATCTGACGGCACCCGCTCCCGCCGCAGGCGTCAACTCGTCCTACTCATTTCGAAGGAAAGAATCATGAGTACACGCAAGAAAGTCGAGAGAGCGGCGTTAGTGGCGTCGATGTTGATAGCGGTTTCGGCCGGGGGTTTGCTCGCAGCGAGAACGCAGACCGGGAACCAAGGCGAGAAGCAGTCTGGGCTACGTTCGACAATTGCGTTCGTGAGCACGCGACACGATCCCGCGGCCGATCCCGCCGCTGACGCCCAGCGCGCCTGGCTCGCCGCCGAAATCTATCTGATGGATGGGGACGGCTCGAACCCGCGGCGCGTGACGGAAAACACCTACTCCGATGGCTTCCCAGCCTTGTCTCCGGACGGAACCCGGATCGTGTTCGAAAGTAACCGGCTGCGGGCGGATGGCGAGCCCTTCAACACTTCAGATCTGTTTGTCATGAACGCCGACGGCACCGGGCAGATGCCACTAGTGCGGGGCAGCTCAGCAACATGGTCCCCGGACGGTAGAAAGATAGCGTTCCACGCGTCGGCATCGGGCACTGGGCGGCCGATCAATTTCTTGCCGGGCGCGGCGGCGACGGATAGCGATATCTTTGCCATGAACGTAGACGACTTCCTCAAGAACAAGACGCCACGGAAGAACCTCACAAATAACCCGGCGGCGATCGATGACGATCCCGACTGGTCGCCCAACGGACAGAAGATAGTGTTCACGAGCCACGCCGTCACCGATAATAACGACAATCACGTCACCGCCGAGATTTACACGATCGACGCGGACGGGACTGGCAAGCCGGCGCGTCTGACCAACAACGCCGAAGAGGAGCGGGCGCCTTCCTGGTCCCCGGACGGGAAGCGCATCGTTTTCATGTGCCGGAGAGGCGGTTCCGACCTGGAGATCTGCGTCATGAACGCGGATGGCACCGGACAGGTGCAACTGACCGAAAATACAGTCGGCGATTTAACGCCCTCATGGTCACCCGATGGGAAGAAGATCGTGTTCCACCGTCGGATAGGGGGACCCGGTCAATTCCAACTCATCTTGATCAATGCGGACGGCACCGGCGAAAAGCAGCTTACATCTCCGCCGGGCCTTAACGCTTTTCCGAACTGGGGCCAGGTTCGCGTCCGAGCGCCCGCCAAGTAGAACGCCGTGTGAACTGCAAGGATGAAGGATGAAGGCGGAGGGATGAATCAAATCGCCGCCGCGCCAACTCAACCATTGTGCCGCGAATGTTTCAGTCGAGAATCAAAATAATTTTTTTCGGCGTTGTATGGCTTTCTCTCTTTGGAACTCCGCTCAATGCATATCCGCAATCTAATAAAGGAACGGGCCGCCTGCGTTCCTATTCAGGGCCGAATGGTCACGTCATGGTCATTGTCCCAGGCGGAGTGTTCGTGATCGGATCGCCCTCGACTGAGCGCGGTCGATCCCAGGACGAAATTCAGCATCGCCTCCGGATTCCTCGAACGTATGCAATAGCTACGACAGAAGTAACAAACGAACAGTTCGCGCGCTTCCTCGCAGCAGTCCCGGACTATGGCGCTCGATGGAAAGCCGCAACCGTAACACGCTTCGGCGATCCTCCGCGGTTCTTGACCTACTCAAGAACCACTGACAGTCCGCAAGTCGGTGTGAGTTGGTACGACGCGGCCCGTTACTGCAACTGGCTCAGCGAAATCGCCGGTCTAAAAAAAGATCAATGGGTATATCCTGATAACATCGACCCACTCAAGGGCCTCGAATTACCTGCTGATTACTTGCACCGTACCGGGTATCGTTTGCCGACGGAAGCTGAATGGGAATACGCCGCACGCGCGGGCACGGAAACCACTTGGCATTTCGGCGACGACCTGAACTTATTGGCGCGCTACGCCTGGTACGATGGCAATACGGACAGAAAGCGCATGTACCCTGTAGCGCAGCTATTGCCTAATCAATGGGGCCTCTACGACATGCTCGGCAATGTGTGGGAGTGGACTTTCGACCGTCGTCAGCCGTATCCGTCCAACCAAAGTGTGACCGACGACGTTGAGGATTCTGTGTTGCGCGTCTCGAACGATGTCGCCCGCACACGCCGGGGCGGCTCCTTTGCGTACGAATGGTTCACGACGCGCTCGGCGCATCGCGGGGACACTACTTACTTTCCAAATCAGACGCGTGATGGTGTCGGATTCCGCGTTGGACGAACGATGCCGAATCAGTGAACGATTCTTTGGACCTGAACTGCAGGATAAAGCCGGAGGCATGAATCAAATCGCGCAGCCGCGTGAACTCAGGCGTTCGGCTTGTTTTTCTGTAAGAAACCACTTGGATTACTATTCTGAAGAGTGTTTTCAAGCTGCTTTTGATAAATCTGTCGCTCGTTAGCGAAATCAAATTCCAGGAGGCTCACAATGAAGACCCTAACTTCACATTTGGAAAAGCAACTGATATTGGCCGCGATCACAGCTATCGTTTTCTTGCTGGGCGCACAGTTGAACGTTCAAGCGCAGAATAAACATAAAGCCGGCGACCGGGTTGAGTGCGAAGTGACCGGCAACCTCCCCGGTAAATACTGGGAAAGAGGAACGGTGATGGAATTTCGACCTAATGACCAACCCGACGGCAGTTGGTATCGGTTTAAGGCAGATTCCAACAAAGTCGAATACTACTGCAAGGTAGAACACATCAGACCGATAACAGGGACTCAAACAAAAACCGAAACTGTAGCCGAAAAAACTGAAGAGAACAGACAAAGACCAACAGAAAAAACCGCAACGTCCGCTGACGGCGAGTTCGTTGAATGTCCCGTCAAACAGAAGCAAGTTAGAAACGGCGCGCGTCCCGATGCCGAACTGTTCAAGAAGATAATCCGCTGCGCCAAAGGCGAAAAGGCGGTTGAGAAAGGCGACGAAGGCGCAGTCAAGGTTGAAATCGCAGCTCTTCAAATCGGCGCCTCGCGCCCCTGGAGCTACAGTCAGGATTTGGGCAATGCCAAACCCGGCACCATCGTTTATCCAGTAAAAGCAACCTACACGGTGAAAACTTTTTATCGAACCGCGACGGAAGTTGAAGAAGGATGGGTGCGCATTCTGAATTTTTACGTGAACGCCTTTGGCGAATGGCAAATCGGCTCACAAGAAAATGTCAAAAGCCCGAAGGTAAGCCGGATTCAAAAATAAGAAAGTCCTTTAGACATGAGAAGGCGCACTCGGCGATGAATTGCCCTTAAGTGATGGGATCGATCTCAGAAATTCAATTCCGGGAAGCGACTGCTGCTGATGTGCCAGCGATGATGACAAGTCATGGCGCCACCAATGGCGCAGATCCTCGTATCGCAGCTTACCTGAATTGCCAGCATCACCCGCAGCAGGCGCTGCTGCCACGAATGGCGTACCTTGCCTTGCACGAAAAAACAGTGATTGCATATGTCGCGGGACATCGGACCGAACGGCATGGTTGCGAAGGAGAGGTGCAATATCTTTTTGTCGCGCCGGACTTTCGGCGACGCGGAATCGCGACTGGCCTGCTTCGGCTCCTGGCTGCGTGGTTTAGATCGCAGGGAGTACAAAATGTCTGTGTGGCTCTCGCAAACGATAGTCCACCAGAGGCGAAACCCTTTTACGAGAGCGCCGGCGCTGCGCCGCTTAAGAAATATTGGTATGCATGGCGAAACATTGGCACTATCTTAGGTTGACGAGCTGAATCAATGCGCCAACAAATGGTTCGACGGGCGACGCGGCCTAAGAAAACGTTGCACCAAGGCCACTGCGGCGAGCTTCTCATCAACGTGATCCGGTTCTATCATAGTGCCCGTTAGCGAGCGGTGGCCCGATCAACTCAACCGTTGCGTCCTGTGGAGCTGTTAGGACGAGACGCTTGCAGCACAGCTCAATCAACCGGCATCACTGTTGAATTTGCGATGAGACTAACCCAACCTCTACATGGTTTGCTCGGGCGCTTCGGCTACGAAATCGTCCGCCAGTCACAACCGATGTCGGCATCCGATTTCCCGCCCGACTTCAGTCCGGAGGAAATCGCGGACTATCAGGCCGTCGAGCCGTACACCCTGACCGGCCCACTTCGTACGGTTTCCCTGGTGCGCGCGATCGAGTACCTGGTGCACCACCGGATACCGGGCGATATCGTCGAGTGCGGTGTCTGGAAGGGCGGCAGCATGATGGCTGCGGCACGCGCACTTCTGCGGCTGCAGGAGACCCGACAGCTTTGGCTCTTTGATACGTTCCAGGGGATGTCTGAGCCGACCGCCGAGGATGTATCGGTCTGCAACATCAGCGCGGAAGAGGACTACAAAGGTAATTACCTGCGCATCAGTCTCGATCAGGTACGGAGCGCCGTCCTGAGCACCGGCTACCCGCAAGATCAGATCCGTTTCGTCGAAGGCAAGGTGGAAGATACGATCCCGGCTCACATCCCGGAGCAGATTGCCCTGCTCCGCCTCGACACCGACTGGTATGAGTCAACGCGGCACGAGCTGGTTCATCTCTTTCCGCGCCTGGTGCGCGGCGGGGTGCTGATCATCGACGACTACGGCCACTGGCAGGGCGCGCGCAAGGCGAGCGATGAGTACTTCGCTGCTAACAACATCGCGATTCTGCTCAACCGCATCGATTTCAGCGCCCGCATTGCCATTAAGCTTTGACGATCTGCTGAAGGCGAAACGGTTCATATGATTATTGGCACTTGAAGCGGGCGAGCCTTGTTAGTCCGCAACATCGCCGGTACGCTTGCGCCATGCGACCCCTACGATTTTCCATTAACGTCACGTTGGATGGATGCTGCGATCATCGGGTGATGATCGCCGACGAAGAATTGCATCGTCACGCGATCGAGAACATCACGCAGGCCGATGCCCTTCTCTTTGGCCGGGTGACTTACCAAATGATGGAGGCAGCGTTCCGGTGGCCGAACGGAGCGCGGCCCGATTCGATGCCGGATTGGACAGAACCCTTCGCCCAGGCGATCGACGCCGCCAGGAAGTACGTCGTGTCGAGCACGCTGGAGCAAGTCGATTGGAATGCGGAGCTGGTGCGCGGAGACCTTAAGGCGGCCGTCGAGGATCTCAAACAGGAATCTGGTAACGGATTGTTCGTGGGAGGCACGAAGCTGGCGCTGGCGTTGACGGAACTGGGACTAATCGACGAGTACGAGTTCGTGGTACACCCCAGGCTGGTGGGCCACGGGCCCAGGTTGTTCGCCGGACTATCGAAAATTATCGACTTGAAGCTGGTGAGCCGGCTGGAGCTCGGTTCGGGGGCAGTGGCGGTGCGTTATGAGCTGCGACGGACGTAACGTTGAGGTTCCTCTCGGACAATCATCAGAGGAATAACGACTGTCCTCCAACTTGGAAAATAACAATTAGTTCGTCGTGAAAAACAACCTTCTGGCTAAGGCCTTCATGGCTGCGCTGCTGTTGTTTTGCCTGGCCGGCGCGTTATGGACCGCGTATTGGTCGGTGCGTTTTGGGCTGGCGCCACGGCCGCCCCTTTCCGTGTTTCAAACGACCATTCGGATCGTGCTGGTAATGACAGCTTTGCTTCTGCTCTGGAAACGACGTGATCCGATCGAGCGCATCGCATTGGCCTGCGCGGTAATTGGGGGTGGTTCGTCGGCGCTTTACGGTCTCGGCTTTAATTCTGCGACTCTGCAAGTGATGCGCTTATTGTTTCACTTCCTCGGTTATTCAATTGGCTCGGTTGCAATCGTCCGATGGTTTCGTTCGAACTCACGGGGCGCACAAGTCAAATCCAAGTTCGCTTCTCGCGAAATCGCTGAAGGCATTCGATAAGGTTACGTTGAATCATGGAACTGGTTCGTCCTGGCGCGGAGTATCTCTCCGGATACATCGACGCGCTCGAACGGGGTTGGTCGCCAGACAATCTACGTCCTGAGGCGGCGCAAGAACAACTGGCGAGAATCGCAGACGATCCTGCTCGCTTCCTGAGCGAACAAATTGATCGCGAAGCCAAAGGGCCGAGAGTCATTCTGCCGGACGGTCGAGAGGTTCCACGGCTGCCGGGATACACCCTGTGGATATGGGACGGCGAGTTCTGTGGCTCGATCAATTTCCGCTGGCAACCGGGGACCACGGAATTGCCGCCGCATTGCCTCGGGCACATCGGGTATGCCGTCGTGCCGTGGAAACGTGGGCGCGGCTATGCGACTCGCGCTTTGAAACTACTGCTGGCAGAAGCTAAGGACGAAGGACTCGCTTACGTGGAGATCGTGACCGACACGGACAACTTTGCTTCTCAAAGAGTTGTCGAGGCAAACGGCGGCCGATTGATCGAACGATTCCGTAAGGGTAAAGAATTCGGTGAGGTAGAAGGACTGCGTTACCGTATTGCATTCAAGTAATGGCAAGGCATAGTGTCTCGAAGATTCTTCTTATTCAGATTCCGGATTCTTGATATTATGCGCGTCCCGACAAACAGAGAAGATGAAAAGAACGTGGACCATTATTGGCGTGCGCGACGTACCTCGGAGTTTCGCGTGGTACCAGTCTTTGTTCGGACAGGAATTGACGGCTCCGGCGCACGACTACTTTGGCCAGCTACTGGACAGTGACGGAACCGTTTTGCTGTGTCTTCACGGGTGGGGCGCGCACGACCATCCAACGTTGGAAAGTCCCGACCGTGCTGAACCTGGTAATGGACTGCTGCTGTTCTTCCGGGTTGACGACTACGAACAGGCGTTGACGAGGGCACGCGCGCTCGTGGAGAGGTTTGAAGAAGAACCACGGCGCAATCCGAGCACTGGCACCATGGAATTCGCGCTGCGAGATCCGGACGGATACTACGTGATGATCAGCTCGCTCAGTTAGATTGCGGATTGAGGATTCGAAGTCGCGCTAGAACTAAATTCGCTGCGGAGTCAAAGAATGAATCCAACGAATCCCAAGGTTGACTGGTTTTTCGACAAGCCGGGAACGTGGCAGGAAGCGTATGCGAAGTTGAGAACCATCATTCTCAACTGCGGGCTGACCGAAGAATTGAAGTGGGGTTGTCCCTGTTACACTTTTGAAAAAAGAAACATCGTTCTAATTCATGGATTCAAAGAGTATTGCGCGCTGCTGTTCTTCAAAGGCGCATTGCTCAAAGATCCCAACGGCATTCTGATTCAGCAGACTGAGAATGTGCAGGCGGCGCGCCAGATTCGCTTCACCAACGTTCGCGAAATCACCAAGCTGAAGACCGCGTTGCAGGGCTATATCAACGACGCCATTGACGTGGAAAAACGCGGCTTGAAGGTGGACCTGAAGAAGACGTCTGAATTCAAGATGCCGGCAGAATTCAGAAACAAATTGAAAGAAACGACTGGATTGAAGACCGCTTTCAATGCCTTGACGCCAGGCCGGCAGAGAGCATATCTCTTGTACTTTTCCGCGCCGAAACAAGCGAGGACGCGGGAAGCAAGGATCGAAAAATCGGTGCCGCAGATTCTCAAAGGAAAGGGATTGAATGATTAGTCGCGCCAGGGTCCGCTCGCTGCTTCGCTGGGTACACCTGGTCCTGGCGATTCCGATTCTCGGCTATATCTATGCGTCACCCGCGGAAGCTCAAGAGTACGCTTGGCCAACTCGGTTTGTCTTCGTTCCTCTATCGATCCTTGCCGGATATTGGATGTACGCCGGTGCCTACTTCGCCATCATCGGCGTGGTGTTGTGGCTCGCTGCGATTCGACTGTCTGGAGTTGGCGCGGCCATCCTGAGCCAGGTCGCGTTATTCATAGCCAGAAAGATTTGGCTGCTGATCAGCGCGCGACGGTCAAGACAAGGACAAGCCTGATGCACAGGGCATATCGCAATCATACGTTGCATGGAGGTCGAAATGCTTCGTGGCAATTTAGTCCTACTCAATCTCGTTTTCGTGGCCGCAGCGTTTGGCACTCTGCAGCAACCAACGCCCTCAAGCGAACAGCCTGACGTGGTAGCGGTCAACTTTAGTTGGGCCAAACAAAGTAACGGGGTCATTCGCGGCGCTCAAAATCCCGGCGGACCAATCACCACGCCGATGGTCGCGGATGATCGAGATCTCGGCTCTAGAAAAGTTGAGTTGCGCAACACGGATAACCAGGCCGCTAATTCAGTTGATGAGCGTGGGAACACTTATCATCTGCTGGTCGAGTTCAAAAACACCGGAGTGAATGTCGTGCGGAGCTTGATATGGGAATTCAGACCAACCGCAATGCCCGCTAATTACGCGCCAAAACAATATCTCTGCGCGCTGCGAGTTAAGCCAAACGCGAAGAAAACACTCGACCTGTGGTCTCCGTACGCGCCGGTTAAGTTGGTCAATGCGAATGTGCGTCCGAATGGGTTGAAAGATGGGGAAGTAATCATAAACAGGATTGAGTATCTCGACGGATCAACCTGGAAAAGAAAGGACTGGCGCTATTCGCTGCCTTCTGACGCCACCGACAGGGTGAGCGAGGGAAAGTGCTCGGTGTTCGACAGTTGATCGTCACCTTACTGATTGATGGCAGTCCTTTATCTGCAAACCCCAGTCTATTCACGGAACTTCCCCGCTTCACCTGTCGTAGTTTCTCAACGTCCTCAGTAAGTTTTCATTTCACAGGAGAAACTCATGAAGAAAGCGATCGCTATTTCGCTCGTTGTTCTGCTACTGAACTCTGCCGGCGTTCTGGTTTTCGGGCAGACGGCGGCACCATCGGAAAAGGACTTCATCGCGGCTTATGACGCGCAAGTCCGCAAGACGCTCGAGACGTTTCCCGATCTTCCGGGCATTGCGATCGTCGTCATCAAGGACGATAAGCCGATCTTTCTGCGCGCCTACGGCATGGCCGATCGGGAAGCCGGCATCAAAGCCGACAATGACACTCTGTATTACATCGCTTCTTCGACGAAGTCTTATACGGCGCTGACGGCCGCGATGCTGGACCAGGAAGGCAAGATCAAACTGGCGGACCCGGCCACGAAATATACTCCGGGGATCAAATTCAAAAATGCCATTCCGGAAAAGATCACGATTCAGAATCTGCTGACACACACCAGCGGGCTAAGAAACGGCCCTCTCCAAAATCGGCTCGCGTACTCGGGCCAGGTTGATCAAGGTGAGATCGATCATGTCTTTGCCCAAGGCACTACTTTCAATGAAGCCAACTTTGGCAAGTACGCCTACACCAACCTCGGCTACAACATTTATGGACTGGCGCTGTATTACCATCTACACAAAAAATGGCAGGACATGCTGCAAGAGCGCATCTTTGACCCGGCGGGTTTGACGCATACCACGGCTTATGTCTCCAAAGCGCGCGCGAAGAAATACAAGATTGCAGCTCCGTACGTCATCGACACCGACGCGGCGAATGCCGGCAAGATGGTCCGCAGCCAGCTGGAAAAAACCGATGGGAACATGCAATCCGCCGGTGGGATTTTTACGAGCGTTTCGGACCTCGGAAGATGGCTCAATTTGAATATGAACGGCGGGAAACTCGACGGCAAACAAGTTGTGCCCGCCGATCTGATCCGCAAGGCCCAAACCGGATACACAGCCAGCACGCGCAACGAGCCGCCGTTCTCGGGCGATGGCGAATATGGGCTGGGTTGGCAAATCGGAAAGTACCGCAGCGAAAAAGTGATCTATCATCACGGCGGCTATCCGGGTTATCGCAGCCACGTTTCATTTATGCCTGACAAGCGGGTGGCGGTGGGTGTGCTGGTAAATAACGACGCGCTCGGCGGGCGGTTGGCAGACATGCTCGCCGCGTATGCTTACGATTGGTGGATGCGGACTGAGAATTTCGAGGCCGATTATGCCAAGCAACTCCAGGACACGTTGAAATCCTATGAGGCCAGAAAGCAAGGCATCGCTGCCGAGGCCGCCCAACGTGCGAAACGCGAGTGGCAGCTTTCAAAACCGTTCCCTGACTACTCTGGCAGATATACCAATGACATGCAGGGGACGATTGAAATTGTCGCAAAGGAAAAATCCGTGGCGGTGCGCATGGGTAATATGAACACCGTCGCGACGCCCTTTACTCAACCCGACACCATCCGCGTAGTGATGTTGCCCGGTGGTAATGGTGAGGTAATGGGTTTTGTAATGGATGCTGAGGGAAAGGTCAGCTCGCTAAACTATGGTGGCGCCATCTTCACGAAAGTCGCGAACTAAATACAAGTCATCGACCGGAACAAACGCGAAAGCTACAAATAAAACGAAGCCGGTCAAGGGGAGCAAGGGGAACAAACGCAAACCGGTCGTATTGCTCTCAGGTGGCAACCCGCAAATCGCAAAGGCCGACGGCGATGCACCCGTGCAGGCTTATCTCGCAGCAATTCCCGGCTGGAAGCGCGACGTCGCCAGGCGTCTCGACGCACTCATCGTGCGCAGCGTGCCCAACGTGACGAAAGCCGTGAAGTGGAACTCGCCCTTTTACGGAATCGAAGGTCAGGGTTGGTTTGTGTCGTTCCACGTGTTCAATAGGTATATCAAACTGACTTTCTTCCGGGGCACCTCGCTCAAGCCCGCGCCCGCCGGTGGCACCAGCAAGGAAGCCCGCTGGATCGATATTCACGAGGACGATCTCAACGAGAAACAGATCGCGACCTGGTTGAAACAGGCTGCGGCGATACCTGGCTGGCTCGCGTAACCGAAGTTCGGTATTCTCCTTCGGCCGCTTCCGCCGATGACTTGCGAACATCTTAGACTGCTTGAGCAGGCAATCATCGCCCATGGCATTCGTGAGACTTTTCGCGGACAGTCGTGGTCGATGAACTGTCGCGAGTGGGTCTATTTTGACTGCTTCATTGATACTGAATCTGTGCGGAGCAGCTTCATCCTGGCCGACTGTGTTCACGAACACATTCATCGCGGCACGCACGACGGCGAGGAGCGCGGCTTCGTCTGTGTTCAATGTCACGACGGCATCATGGGACGCTAT
Source organism: Pyrinomonadaceae bacterium (assembly GCA_044870975.1). Lineage (GTDB taxonomy): Bacteria > Acidobacteriota > Blastocatellia > Pyrinomonadales > Pyrinomonadaceae > UBA11740. Next base: position 44,881 of record JBIOZK010000034.1, on the reverse strand, counting down.
CAGCGGACAGCGGGCACAATCGTATTTAAAGACTGAAATAGCGAAAGAGAGGCTGACATGGGCTCGATCTTGAACGAACGTGACCGCAGCGAAATCCTTGGTAGATTTCAAACACTATCGGCATCGTCAACCCGGCGCTGGGGGAGCCTGGATGTCGTGGGTATGCTCCAGCATCTCAGCCTGTCAGCGCGCATGACGCTGGGCGAACTGCAGGTGGCTTCGTCGAACAAGCGTGTCTTTCAAATGTTTCCGCTCAAGCATCTCATCCTTTATGTACTTCCCTTCCCGAAGGGCGCGCCGACTGCGAGCGAATTGAAACCGGTTGACACCTCGTCTTTTGAAGAAGAACGAGCGGCCTTGCTCGAGTTGCTGGAGCGAATCGGCACCGGACCCAGCGAGGGTACAGGTCCGGCGCATCCACTGTTTGGGTCAATGACTTGGCGTGAGTGGGGCGTCGTCACCTACAAACACGCTGATCACCATCTGAAGCAATTCGGCGCGTAGCCATTCGCGCGTGACATAGCCAATCCTAAAGGAGAACGCATGCGAAAGATTCTGACTGTCTTGATTTCCTTGTGTGCGGCATCGTTAACAATCACGGCGCAGGAAGCAGACATTAAAGTCCCGGCTGACGTTTTACCTTTTGTCGAAGCCGGAACTAAGGCAATTGCGTTGGAGAAGTCGGACTTGAATGGCGACGGGCGCGAAGATTTTGTTCTCGTGCTTGAGAAAGAAAAGCCGGCGAAAGATGCAGACGACTTCCCTGTCGGTCAACGCCCGCTACTTATTTTGTTGCGCGGCGCCGACGGCAAGCTAACCGCGGCCAAGCGCAACGAAAAGATCATCATGTGTTCGCAGTGCGGCGGCGTGTTCGGCGAACCGTTCGAAGGGGTGATTGCCGGCCGCAATTCATTCAGCGTCGAGCACTACGGCGGCAGCGCTGAGCGTTGGAAATTTAGTTACAAATTCAACTACTCGAAAATCGATAAGACGTGGCAGCTGGTCAGCGTCCAGGAAATTCATTATCACACCTCGAACCCGAACGGCGGGACAAACAGGACCTACCGGCCTCCGAGGGATTTCGGAAAAATCGACATCGCAAATTTTGACCCGGACCATTACTTGAACAAGAGTGGAAAGCGAAGAGCCGGCAAGTGACTGGTGCTTCAATGGAGGAGATATGCTCAAACAAAACTTTCGGCGAAGATTGATAAATGCATGCGCAGCGCTCGCATTTTTTCAGATGACGACAGCCACGTTCGCGCAGAACGATTTTTCGAAAGTCGAAATCAAAGTTACGAAGGTCTCGGGCAACATCTACATGCTCGAAGGCGCGGGCGGCAACATCGCGGCATCGGTTGGTGATGACGGCATCGTGATCGTGGACGATCAGTTTGCCCCGCTGGCCGTGAAGATTCAGGCGGCGCTCAAAGGAATCACTGACAAACCGGTTCGTTTCATTATCAATACGCACTACCACGGCGATCATTCTGGTGGCAACGAACCCTTCAGCAACGCGGGCTCGACTGTGATCGCGCAGGACAATGTCCGTAAACGCCTTGAGAGCGGCGGCACAGCGGGCAACGGTGGCTCGATCAGGATGGAGAACAAACCGGCGTCTAAGGCAGCTTTGCCGGTCATCACGTTTGAAAATGATGTGACGGTGCATCTCAACGGTGAAGACATTCGGGCGCTCCACTTTCCCGCCGGTCACACCGACGGCGACGCGATCATTTTCTTTCCCAGGAACAATGTGGTGCACATGGGCGACGATTTTGTGCGCTACGGATTTCCCTTTATCGATGTCACCAGCGGGGGCAGCGTCCAGGGCATGATTGCCGCCATGGAGAAGTCCATCACCATGCTGCCGGCCGATGTGAAGGTAATTCCCGGACACGGTGCGCTTTCAAATCTCGACGACGTGCGGGCGTTCGTAAAGATGCTGAAAGAGACTTCCGCCGTGGTGCAAAAGGCGATCGATCGAAAGCAGACCCTTGAGCAGATGAAGCAGGCGAAGATTCTCGCGCCCTGGCAAAACTTTTCCGGCGAATTCGTCAACACCGATGCTTTTATCGAAACGCTTTACAACTCGTTGACGGGACAGAAAGGCAAGTTTGTGAAGCACAATTGAATATCTCATGTCCTGACCCAGTCCGGCCGCTCATTACGCGTAGTACATTGACGCCAACATGCCTGCTGTCATACATGTTCGCGGAATCTCTGTGACGAGGAAAATGATGAATCGATTTACGAAAATGATCTCGTGGCTGCTGATCGCGCTTTTGTATTTCTCGGCCCAGCCGCTGACGGCCCGCGCGGACGCCGTTGACGACGAAATCAAAAGCATTCTGCAGCAGCGAATTGATTACGGAAAGAAGAGTGTCGGCATCGTTGTTGGTCTCATCGATGAGAAGGGCGCGCGCGTAATCAGCTTCGGCAAACCAAGCCTCGACGGCAAACAGACACTGGATGGCAACTCGGTCTTCGAAATCGGTTCGGTGACCAAGGTGTTCACCGCGACTTTGCTCGCTGACATGGTCGAGCGCGGCGAGGTCAGCCTGAGTGATCCGATTTCGAAATATCTTCCGAAGACAGTGAAGACGCCGACCCGCGACGGCAAAGAGATTACGCTGCTCGATCTCGCGACTCAGACATCAGGTCTGCCGCGTCTGCCGACCAACTTTAAGCCGAAGGATGCGCAGAATCCATATGCTGACTATTCAGTCGACCAGTTGTACACCTTTCTCTCAAGCTACACGTTGACGCGCGCTATCGGAGAAAAGTACGAGTATTCAAATGTCGGGGTAGGTTTGCTGGGTCACATCCTGGCGTTGCGCGCTGGCTCTGATTACGAAACGCTCGTTCGCAAGCGCATCTGTCAGCCGTTAAAAATGGACGACACGAAAATCAGCCTCACGCCCGAACTGCAGGCGCGGCTGACAACCGGGCACAATCCAACGCTGAAGCCGGTTGCAAATTGGGATCTCCCAACCCTGGCTGGAGCAGGCGCGCTGCGGTCCACCGTCAACGACATGCTCAAATTTGTCGCCGCTAACCTCGGCTTAACGAAGTCACCTCTACTAGCGGCGATGCAGCGGGCGCAGCAATCGCAACGGGAAACGGGCCAGGCCGATCTGACCATTGCCCTCAATTGGCACATCCTGAAAAAGTTCGACAGTGAAATCATCTGGCATAACGGAGGCACTGGCGGATATCACTCGTTCGTCGGCTTTGATAAGAAAGCCCGTAAGGGTGTGGTGGTGCTATCCAACTCTGCGAACGACATTGATGACATTGGCCGTCACCTGCTGGTGAGCCAGTACCCGGTAGCAAAGGTGGAACCGTCCAAGGAACGCAAAGCAATTCAACTTGATCCGAAAATCCTTGACGCTTATGCGGGCGAATACGAGGTCGTTCCCGGCATCAGTCTCGTCTTCACTCGCGAAGGCGATAAATTCTTCATGCAACCGACGGCTCAGAGCAAGGTTGAGATCTTTCCTGAATCGGAGACCGACTTCTTCCTCACTGTGGTTGATGCGCAGATAACCTTTGTGAAAGACGACAAAGGCCAGGTAACCCAGGCCGTTCTGCATCAAAGCGGCCGGAATCAAGCCGCGAAGAAGATCAAGTAGCACGGCACCACACCGGCGCACTGGGGTATAGTGTCGTCCGATGATTCACGTCGGCCACGTTTGCGAAATCACTCGCTACCCGATCAAGTCTATGGCCGGCGTTCCGACCGAGTCGGCAATCATCGGCTGGCACGGACTCGCCGGCGATCGTCGATTTGCGTTTCGGCGAATGAACAATGACAGCGACTTCCCCTGGCTGACCGCCAGCCGACTCCCTGAACTTCTGCTGTACCAACCCACCGGCCTCGATGAGCGGAGTAGCGAGCCGGTTCCCACTCACGTGCTCACACCGTCTGGAACAACACTAGCGCTGCTCAGCGCAGAGTTGAACGCGGAAATTAGCGAGCGTTTTGGTAGCCCGGTCGAGATGATGAATCTCAAACACGGCATCTTTGATGAAGGGACAATCTCGGTCATTAATCTGGCGACGATTGCCGGCATCAGTCGCGAAGCCGAAGTGGGAGCCGATCTCGATCGTCGCCGCTTTCGTATGAATATCGTAGTTGAGTCGGATACGCGAGAACCCTTTCTCGAGGATGCATGGATCGGAGGAACCTTGATATTTGGCGACGGCGTGGAAACCAAGGGTAATGCCGCCGTGCGCGTCACAATGCCGGACGAGCGTTGTGTGATGGTCAACCTCGATCCCGACACCGCCGCAAAAGATGCGCGAATCATGAAGACGGTCGCTCGCCTCAATCAAAACAATGCCGGCGTTTATGCCACGGTGGTGCAAACCGGTCGCGTGCACGTGGGTGACCGGGTAAGCTTTCTCAAACAAGAAATTTAGTGAGAGTTGGCGTGCTTTCAGTTTTAGTTTTCTTGATTGGCCTAAGCTGTTGTGCGCCCACGCTCGACCTACTACTTGCTGGCTTGGGCAATCTGGCCGCATGGGCAGCGCCATGACCTGGATCAAGATCCCCATCCGCTAGGCAACCTTGACCGCATAGCTCCGAAAACATACTCTCAGCCACTCTCAATCGGTTCGGCTGCAGAGACAATGGAACACATCGACTGGAAACAACTGGCGAAACGGCGCGCGCTCGGTCTTGTCACGATGGCGCTGGGCCTGCTGGTTTTGTTTTCGCCGATCGTAATGGGTGCGTGGGTGATCAGCCTGCTCGGGCTGGCGCTGATTGCGGCCGGCTTGTTTCAAATGGTCCAAACCCTGCGCGCCTCAAACCAGACAACCACCTGGCTCTCTTATGTTGGCGGAGCAGTCACTATCCTGCTCGGCTTGTTGTTATTCGTTCTCCCGGATTTGGTGCTTTCGGGGGTGGTGATTGTCGTGATGATTGTTTTCATCATCGACGGCGTCACGAAAATCGTCGGAGCACTCAAGCAGAGCGGAACCGAGCGGCGCTGGAACCTGGCTAATGGGATTTTCACGATCGGGCTGGGCGTGCTCCTGATTTGGCTGCTGGTCGGCAAACTGGGCATCGCGGCGATTGGGGTGATCCTTGGTTTGCGTCTTTTGGTTGAAGGCTGGCGGATGTTTCTGCTGCCGGAGAAAGGCCTGCGGCCAAAGGATCATCAAGAGGACACGCGCCGGCATCCCGATCGCCGGCTTCGTCTGGAACCGAGTGATCGCATTAAGGAGATGCAGGATGCGTTGTTGCTGACGGCGCCGACAGTCAACAGTCAGAACATCGTCTGGTGTCTGCTGCTGCTGCTAATCTTCCTGGTGATTCACATCATGCGGCTTGATTCGCAGTGGTCGTTCATTGGCTTCATCTCGCCGTTTACCGCGCTAATTGGCGACATTCTGGTAGCAATTCTGCTGGCGGTTCTATTGGCCTTGCCGCTGCGCTTGCTTGTGCGCAAGGTTTCGCGTCCCCTGGAACGGGCCGCATGGCGACGCCTGCATCACCTCCGCGAAAAGAATGCGCGCGCCACGTTCAGAGAACGCACTGTCGAATTCTGGCTTACCCGCCGAATGCGTCTGGCAATGGAGATGCGTGACTTTCGCTATTCTCCGAACTTTGCGTTATGGCGCGTGCTGCGCGTCGGCTTGCCGCTGACCGCGATCCTGATCGCAGTCAATTCGATCTGGGGATTCAGTTGGTATTTCAATTCTGAAAATTGGGCTTCCGGGGTTTGGCAGGAGATCACCAAAGAGCGCGTCGATCCCTGGCGCCAGCACATGATCACGAATGTCGAAAAAGACGCGATTGCCAAAGGCATTCCGCCTGAACAAGTTTTTGCCATTGCTCCCGCAGGCGTCACTGAAAATGGAGACTTCAGCTTTATCGTCATCGGTGACACCGGCGAAGGTGATGCGTCGCAATGGTCGCTGCACGATCAATTGATCGCTGCGAGTAATCGCGAGTCGGTAAAGTTCCTGGTCCTTTCCAGCGACGTCATTTATCCGGACGGCAAGATGAAGGACTACGAACCCAATTTCTATCTGCCATTCAAAGGGTTCACCAAGCCCATCTACGCCATTCCCGGCAATCACGATTGGTTCGACGCCAACGAAGGCTTCAACGCCAATTTTCTCGAAGCTGAGGCCGCCAATCTGTCGCTCCGTGCGCGGCTGGCCGAGGACTTGAAGACCGAAGTGATTACGACGGACCGGCGCTTTGCGGAAATCATCGCGAAGGCGAAGAGTTTGCGCGAGTACTATCAGATCAAAAATGGATTGCAGCGGGGCACGTTTTTCGAAATGCACACGGCCGGTTTCTCGCTGATCGCAGTTGATACCGGCATCATGCGCACTCTTGATGACAAGCAGCACGCCTGGCTGGAAGGTGCGCTGACCCGCGCCGCGAATAACTTCAAACTGGTCGTCCTGGGACACCCGTTTTACGTTGCCGGGAAATATCAGGGGCGTGGCAATCGCCCGTTCGACGCAATTCATGAAATGCTGCGCCGGCATCAGGTTGATATTGCCATGGCGGGCGACACTCATGACTTTGAGTTTTATCGCGAGAAGTACGTCGTCAACGGCCAGGAAAAACAGATGCTGAATTTCGTCAACGGCGGCGGCGGGGCTTATCTGAGCGTCGGCAGCGCCCTCGACTTTCCTTCCCAACCTGAGGTGACGGACTATGCGCTATATCCGCGCCAGGACCAGCTTTACGCCAAGATCAGAAATGAACTGCCGTGGTGGAAAATGCCTTTTCTAAAATGGATGGACTGGGTGGGCGGCTATCCTTCGAGCGTCGAAAATCTTTCCGGGGTTTATGACTTCAATCGCGCGCCATTTTTTCAGAGCTTCATGGAGATTAAAGTAGAACGCGCACAGCATCGAGTGCGGCTCTTGCTCTACGGCGTTAACGGTCAATTGCGTTGGCGCGACGTACAGGTTGGCGGTCAGACCAGGCCCGCGGATAAAACTGAGGACGACTTTGTGGAATTCATCGCGCCGCTGAAAAATTAGCGTGGTTCTGCTGCGCACGTCTTCTTCAAATTATGGCAAAAACCCAGGACGTCATATTGTTCGACCTGGACGGCACGATCAGCGATCCGCTGGTCGGAATTGGCCGATCAATTAACTACGCTCTTTCACACTTCGGCTACGCGGAGCTTCAACTTTCGGATTTGGCGCAGTACATCGGCCCACCGCTCGACCAAACATTCAGTTCAATCACCGGTCTGCGCTCCCGGTCCGCGCTCGAGGAGTTCGTCGCAAAGTACCGCGAACGCTATGGCGCCGTGGGCTACTCGGAGAACATTCTGTATGCCGGTATCCCGGAAGCATTGCAGAGTCTGGCTGCCATCGGCGTGACACTGGGAATCTGCACCTCAAAACGGGTAGATTTGGCTGAGAAGGTCGTCGAATTATTTGGGCTCACGCCGTACTTCAAGTTTGTTTGCGGCGCTGAGATTGGCACGCATAAATGGCAGCAGATCGAAGACCTTTTGCAGAAAGGGATCATCAACGAATCAACTGTCATGGTCGGCGATCGCGCCGTTGACATGATCGCCGCGCATCGCAATGGTTTGCCGGCCGCTGGCGTTTTATGGGGTTATGGTTCGCGTCAGGAACTTGAGACAGAGCAGCCCCGTTTTCTGTTCAGCACGCCCGAAGAGCTGCTATCTCTGACGCGCCATCCCGATATTGAGGGTAAGGCTACCGTCGCTTAACGTCTCAGTTCGCTCAGCGATTCAAAATATTTTCCACCCCGGATCGCGCTGAGGACAATTCGACAGTCGCATCCTGCCGCAGGGGAGGGCGGTCGAATAATACAAACGTCCTGCAATAGCCAGCTTCTTGTTGGATCATCTGCGCAGTTTATCGAGATCGTCCGCTCGCCGTAAGACCTAGAGCTGTGGTAAACAAAACCAGCTGGATAGTTCACAAGCACTATCGGGCGCGGTAGTAGATCAAGACATGAGTTGATTGGAAGTTCGGCGTAACAAGTGAGGGTTTATGGTGAGTGAAACAGAAATCGGCGGCGTCTCTCCATTTTTCATCGTGCGGAATGTCCCGGACACGCTGGCGTTCTATCGCGATCGGCTCGGCTTTGAAATTACGTTTCAAGGGCCATCTGATAACGATATCTTTTTTGGCATTGTCCAGCGCGGCCGATCGATGATCATGTTCAAAGACGTCGGCATCGACCCGCTGCCCAACCGCCAACGAGAGGCGGGCGCGCGTTGGGACGCCTACTTTTACGTTCCCGATCCTGACGCCCTGGCGGCTGAGTTTGCGGCGCGCAATGTCGAGTTTTCTGCGCCGCTCAAGAACAATTCCGATAATCTGCGCGGATTCGAAATCAAGGATACTGACGGCTACGTCCTGTACTTCGGACGGCCCTGGCCATAGTTCTGCGGTTCTGAAAAAGTAATGCGTGGCAAGCAGATACTGCTGATAATTGTGGGGCTGACGTTGTTACTCGCCGCGCTCGGTCTAATATTGAGACGGCGCAGCGAACAGTCGGTCGCCAGGAGCGTGGCCAACTCGCCGGACGGATCGTTCCTGATTCGGGTAGAAAGGCCTGCGTTTTCGGGACGCCCTATCTGGGAATCCCCGCGCGCCCTGCTTTTCGGCGAGACAGACCCACGCCTGAGTTTCAGCGACATGAGTCCCGGCGCGAAGATCAAAAGCATCGCACCCACTCACCTCGAAATCAGCGATGACGACGCCTGGGAGATTCTCATCGAGAGTGACAACGATGGACGGATCTTAGCGGGCACGCGGCTGATGTTTACGCTTTATCTCAGTGACCGGCAACTGAAACTCACTTGCCGCCCGGCCGATGTTGCTGTGGGTAATCTCAATACAATCGCGCGCGCCGACTCAGACAAAGTGGACGGTAACTTTCTTCTAAAACTCAGCCAATGCAAGAACGCTGTGTCAGGCAAGAACACGGCGGGCCTGCCCGTTTTCACAGTGCGCGGCAGTTTTAAGGGATTGCCGCGCACCAGCAAAATGTTGATCGGATGATTGCGAGACGAAATTTGTAACCTGACTATGACCTACAAACACCTTTTCTTTGACGACTATTCCGAGGGAGCGCATCCGCGCATTTTGGAAGCTCTGCAGCGGACCAATCTTCAGCAGGAACCTGGATACGTGATGGATTCCTTTGCCCTCGAGGCGACCAGGTTAATTCGTGAAAGGTTTGCGTGTCCTGAAGCTGACGTCCACTTCGTCACGAGCGGCACGCACGCAAATCTTTGCGTGCTGTCGGCGATGTTGAAGCCCTGGGAATCAGTGATCGCGGCGGAGTCAGGTCATATCAATCAACATGAAACCGGATCGATCGAAGCCACCGGTCACAAGATCAACGCGGTAAAGGGCCGCGACGGTAAAGTGCTGCCGGATGAGATCGATGAGATGGTCGAGATGCACAATTTCGATCAGATGGTTTTGCCGAGAGCGGTCTACATCTCGCAATCCACCGAACTCGGAACTGTTTACAACACGGCTGAATTAACCGCGCTGTCCGAAAAGTGCAAGGAGCATGGCCTCTATCTTTTTGTCGATGGCGCGCGGCTCGGCGCGGCGCTGAGTGCGAAGGCTTGCGACGTCGATCCGGAAACGCTCGCCCGCCTCGTCGATGTTTTTTACATCGGCGGCACCAAGAACGGTGCGTTGATCGGCGAAGCTATCGTGATCGTGAACCCAGAACTCAAGGATCATTTCCGCTTTAATCTGCGACAACGCGGCGGGCTGATCGCCAAGGGCCGGGCCGTGAGCCTGCAATTTCAGGAGCTGTTTCGCGACAATTTGTATTTCGATATTGCCCGGCACGCCAACGAATTGGCGGCAGACCTGGCCACGGGAATTCTGAGTTGCGGCTATGAACTCTTTGTTGACGCGCCGACCAATCAGGTGTTTCCGATTTTTCCGAACCCGGTGGTGGAGCAACTTCAGAAGGACTACGGATTTCACTTTTGGGAAAAATTCGATGAACACCATTCTGTAGTTCGACTGGTAACTTCCTGGGCGACCGAAGCGAAAGACATTTCAGAGTTTTTGCTCACCTTGCAGGGTTGCTCAAAACACCGAAGAGCTATTAGTCAGGCCTGACATGGCGGGAAAGCTCTCTCCCACAATGACGGTGCGCGAGTTCGAGAATGGCTACTGGTATGTCGAGGAACTAAGAAACTTTGGCTGTCGAATCGGCGTTCCCGGCGCCGAGCGGCTGCGAAAAGACGAGCTCGAGCGCGCGATTTTAGAGTTTCTGCGCACCGGCAAGCTCCGGCTTCCCACCAAACGTGCTTTGCGTAAGACCGGTGTGAAGGATCTCGAACGCGGTCTGAGCCTGACCCTTCGCATCGAACACTACACCAGTAACCGCGAGACAAAGGACTTCATAGTTCGTGAAGCGAAAAAGCTTGACCCTGCCGTGCGCGAGAAGTCCGGGGTTTGGTATCGCTTGAACCGCTGGCGAGAAGAACAAATCGTTAAAGGGAACCAGCCTACTTATGGCGACCTGGTCAAACATTACATCGCTCTAAACCAGCTGCCGCGATTCGACAGAGTGCCTCAAGATCGCTATATCAACTTTGTTGCCGACTTTCTCGCCGGCGAAAAAGGCGTCAGTCGCGCCGACGCAATCTCTGCATGGACCGATCTTAAGGGAATGAACATTCCGAAGAACTACGCCTCCTGGTTGAAGGCCCAGGCCGCGCGCAGAGGCAACTCAGGTGTGTAACTAACGCTGTCCGGTGAATTGACGTGATTCGGGCTGGTGAAGACTCTGGTAATTCGGATTCAGATGTACCACGCGCCCGCCGACGATGGTCGCGATCGCCGCGCCGGTGAATTGATAACCGTTGAATGGAGTGTTGCGGCTCTTTGATTTTGACTGCGACACGTCAAAGGTCCAGGCACATTGGGGATCAAGAATCGTTACATCGCCGCGAGCGCCGGCTTTGAACGTGCCGCGATCCTGCAACGAGAGAATTCTCGCCGGATGCGTCGCGCACAGCGCAATCAGCCGCTCCAGCGAAATCAGGCCCGGATGCACGAGTCTTGCGAACGCCAGCCCCACGCTGGTTTCCAATCCGATGATTCCGAAAGGTGCTTGATCAAACTCGAGGTCTTTCTCGTCGGCGTGGTGCGGCGCGTGATCGCTGGCAATGGCGTCGATGGTGCCATCGGCCAGCCCTGCAAAGATTGCATCGATGTGTTCCGGAGTGCGCAACGGCGGGCTCATCTTGGTATTAGTATCGTAGTTTTCAACGGCTGCGTCGGTGAGTGTCCAATGATGAGGCGCGACTTCGCAGGTGACGCGCAAACCTCTCGCTTTAGCCTGTCGCACCGATTCGATTGCTCCACGCGTCGAGACATGTGCCAGATGAACCTGAGCGCCCGTCAATTCAGCCAGCGTGCAGTCGCGTTCGGCGTCAACCTCTTCCGCGGCGGCGGGCATGCCACGTAAGCCGAGGACGAGCGACCAGCGGCCCTCGTGCATCACGCCACCGCGCGCCAGCGACTTGTCTTCGCAATGATCGATTACCGGCAGATCAAAGCCGCGCGCGTATTCCATCGCTCGCCGCATCATGCCGGCTGTCGGCACCGGACGGCCGTCATCCGAGACGGCGACGATACCGGCCTCTTTCATCTCGCCCATCTCGGCAAGTTCGGTCCCGGCTGAGTTCTTGGTAATCGCGCCAATCGGCAACACGCTGGCCAGGCGCGCACGTTCTGCTTGTTCAATCACAAAACGGGTAACGGCGGCGCTGTCGTTAATGGGATCGGTATTCGGCATCGCACAAATTGTCGTGAAGCCACCCGCCGCTGCGGCCGCCGCCCCGCTGGCGATTGTCTCTTTGTATTCCTGACCGGGCTCGCGCAGGTGCACGTGCATGTCGATGAAGCCCGGCGCGACAATCAGTCCCGTCGCGTCAAAGATTTCCACCCCATCGGGAATCGGATCGCTGTAACTCATCAGGCCGACCACGCGACCGTCCTCAAGTAGCAGGTTTTTGCCTGCATTCATTTCCTGCGAAGGATCAATGACGTAACCGTTTTTGATTAGTAGACGCATTTGTCAGATGGTGTCAGAACCCGGAGCGGTCGCGACGGGATCATGTGGTTCGGGGCGCTCTTGATCCGGTCGCTATCGCCCCGGTTCCGATCCGAACGCTATTCTTCTCTCAACGATCGTTTACGGCTGCGCTGTTTTTTCACCGAACCGCTTCTTTCTTCCGCCTCCGCCGCCGGTTCGGGTTTACTCTCTGCATCCGCGCCCGTCGCACCTGCCAACAAGTAAAGCACTGCCATGCGGACCGCGACCCCGTTCGTAACCTGATCGAGTATCAATGAACGCCCGCCGTCAGCAACCTCGGAGCTGATTTCAATGCCGCGATTCATCGGGCCGGGATGCATTACGATCGCATCCGGTGCCGCCAGGTTCAGATGATTCAAGTGCAGGCCGTAATGGACAGCGTATTCGCGCATCGAAGGAAAGAAAGCGTCTGTCTGTCGCTCGCGCTGAACGCGCAGAATCATCACCACGTCAGCATCCACGATCGCATCTTCAATTCTGCGCTTGAGCCCTACGCCCTGTTCGATCAGTTCTGCGAATTCCTTTGGCACCAGCGTTCCGGGACCGGCAACACTCACCGCGGCGCCCAGCTTCGACAGCAGATAGATGTTGGAACGCGCAACTCTTGAATGCAGCACGTCGCCGATGATCGCGACCTTCAATCCATCAAACCGTTGTTTGTGTTCGCGGATAGTCAACGCATCCAGCAACGCCTGAGTCGGATGTTCGTGGGCGCCATCGCCGGCATTAACAATGGCTGCATCGCAAACACGCGCCAGATGATGAGGCGCACCGGCAGATGAATGTCGAATCACGATGCAATCGGGCGCCATAGCCTGAAGATTGCGCGCGGTGTCGAGCAGGGTTTCACCCTTGGAGACGCTCGACGTCGAGACGCTGATGTTTACGGCATCTGCCGATAGTCGTTTGGCCGCGATTTCAAACGAGGTGCGCGTGCGGGTCGACGATTCGAAGAAAAGATTAATGACGGTACGGCCACGAAGCGCCGGGACCTTTTTGATTTCCCTTTTCGAAATATCACGAAAGGTCTCGGCCGTATCGAGCAGGTGCACGATTTGATCGGCCGATAATTCGCGAATGCCGAGCAGGTGTTTCATGCAATAAAAAAGCGGCCTCGAAGGCCGCCTCATGCCGCAGCTTCTGCTGCCGGTCGTTCCACGATGACGACTCCCTCATCTTCATCGAAGTCGGTGAGCATCACCTTGATAATTTCGCTCTTCTTGGTCGGGACCAGCTTACCGATGTAATCCGCCTGGATTGGCAGTTCACGGTGTTCATTTCCGCGATCTACCAAGACTGCGAGTTGCACCCGCCGTGGTCGCCCGAAATCGATCAACTGATCCATCGCCGCGCGCACCGTCCGGCCGGTGTAAAGCACGTCATCGATTAGCACGATCGTGCGCGCTTCGATGTCGCCTGGTAGTTCAGTGCCACTCACGATTGGCTTCGCCCCAACCGTGGACAGGTCATCGCGGTAAAGTGTGATATCGAGAATTCCGACCGGCGGACGCACGCCCTCGAGTTCCTGAATCTTGTCGGCGATCCGATTGGCCAAAGGCACACCGCGGCGGCGAATGCCTACCAGAATCAGGTCTTCAATCCCGTGATTTTCTTCGACAATTTCGGAAGCGAGACGAGCGAGCGCGCGGTTGATGCGCGCCGGATCCATGATGCGGGCCTTTTCAGTGAATTCCACCGGCGGAGGATACTAACAAGAATAGAGATGCGTCACAAGCGAAACGCGGCGACAGATTTCTTATTTTTCTGTCACCGCGTCCAACCAGCTATTACCGGCGTCAACGTCCGTACAATTCAACCGTAGGCCGTCGTTCGCCCCAATGGGCTTTTTCGTACCAGAACTCAACGCTCTTGACTATGCGGTCGAACCCGCGCAAATCAAGCGGCCGGGTAGCACCACCGGCGTTGATGCGCTCAGCGAACTGGAGTTCTTCATCAGCGCCGTTGCCGAAATGAACCACCACCCGCTTGAAAATCACGGGCGCAACTTTCACCCGAATCTGTAATTGCCGAAACGTACCTTCCTTGCTGCTGATTGAAATCTTGTCGTGATCGTCGTGACCGTCAACGTGCTTTTCGCCCAGAAATACCCAACGTTTTTGCGCACTCGCAGTTTGGGCGACAAGACAGACGAAAAGCGCAATTAGCATTACTCGACAAACATTTCGCAGACGCATATGTCAGTCTCCTTTGCTTCTTTAGACGCAACCGAATAAAACACAGTCGATTTTTCGTCGCGTACTTTATGAGAACGAGTCGGCAAATAGCAACTCGCTACTCTGGCGACGAATGTTACAATCAAAAATCTGGCCTTCATGATCTATAGATCAATTCTCCGCCCGATCCTGTTTCAGTTGTCGCCAGAAACGGCGCACGAACTCGCGTTAAATAGTCTCAGTTCCACCCTCAGCCTCAAGTCGATCAAAAATCTGGTCGCATCGCGTTACCGGATTTCACCATTCGGCAACCTTAAGAGATTTGGACTGACGTTTTCTAATCCGATCGGTCTCGCCGCGGGATTCGATAAGAACGGGCGCGCGGCAGACGCCCTGGCGGCGCTCGGTTTTGGGTTCGTCGAGGTCGGGACCGTAACCCAGCAACCCCAGAGTGGAAACGAAAAGCCGCGACTGTTTCGTCTGCCCGAAGATCACGCGCTGATTAATCGGCTTGGCTTTAATAACTGCGGGGCAAAGGGTTTAGTGGACAACCTCAAACGACATCCACCAGATTGCGTGCTGGGTATTAATATCGGCAAGTCTCGCAACGTGCCTATCGAAAGCGCAATTCCTGATTACCTGGCTACTTTCGACGCAGTCTATGACGCGGCCGATTACATCGCCGTTAATGTCAGCTCGCCGAACACCCCCAATTTGCGGGCGCTCCAACAGAGCAAACCATTAGAGGAATTGCTGCTGGCTTTGCAAGCAAGAAATGCTGAACTGGCAACGAGCAATCCAGGTAAGCCCAAACCCTTGCTCGTAAAAATTTCTCCCGATCTGGACGAAGCGGAACTCGAAGCGATCATCGACGTCAGCTTGCGCGCAAACGTTGCCGGCATAATCGCGACGAACACGACCGTGATGCGGACCGGCTTAAGGACTTCGGCCGATCGGGTGCAAGCGCTGGGCGAAGGTGGACTGAGTGGTGCGCCGTTGCGTAAGCGCTCGGCGGAAGTCATCTCGACCATCTTCCAGGCGAGCCACGGACGGTTGCCAATCGTTGGTGTCGGCGGTGTCTTCACCGCGGAAGACGCCTGGGCGAAGATCTCTGCGGGTGCAAGCCTGGTTCAACTTTATACGGGATTCATTTATGAAGGACCCGGCATCGTGAAGCGAATCAACGAAGGGCTGGCCGAGATTCTGAACCGTGAAGGCTTCAAATCACTCGATGATGCGATAGGATGTGCAGTCAAATGAAGGAACCGAAAGACAGGTTAATTGTAGCGCTCGACGTCGACACTGCCGCGAGAGCGTTGGACCTGCACGATGCACTTCGCGAACACGTCACCGGATTCAAAGTAGGCATGCAATTGTTCACTGCTGCCGGCCCGGATCTCGTGCGCCAGCTTATCTCCCGCGGCAGTCGTGTGTTTCTCGATCTCAAGTTTCACGACATCCCCAACACGGTCGCAATGGCCGCGGTGGAAGCGACGCGGCTTGGAGTTACGATGTTCAATGTGCACGCATCCGGCGGACGCGAGATGATGCAGCGCGCTGCTGAAGCGGTGGCCGAAGTAACCGCGCGCGAAGGTTTGGCTAAACCGATAATGCTCGGCGTGACCTTGCTCACCAGTGCCGATCAGGAGACGCTGCAGCAGCTCGGAATCACAAACAGCCCGGCGCAGGTCGTTCGGCGCATGGCGGCCCTCGCAAAATCGTCAGGACTGGATGGCGTGGTCGCTTCAGCCCGGGAACTACAGTTGATTCGCGATGAAGTTCGCGATCCGGAGTTCGTCATCGTCTGCCCTGGAATCCGCAGCGCGCAAGACGCAACTGATGACCAGCGCCGCTCGATGTCCGCAGGCGAAGCCATCCTGGGTGGCGCCGATTATCTCGTCGTAGGCAGGCCAGTCCTGAGCGCCGGCGATCCGGTGGAGGCGTCGATTGCACTCCAGAAAGAAATTCAGCGCAGCCTGAAAGCGGCCGCCATTAATTAACTCTACGATTAACCGGAACAAAACAGCGGGGATCGCGTTCACTTAGCATGAGTTTGCGCCGCGCTACATCTTGCCCTTATCATGCGAAAGTGCAGCGAAAGCTTCGGTCGCCACTCACCATTGCGCAGTTAGCGATACTAATGATCTGCCTCACCTCAATCGGCTGGGCGCAGAAGTCGTCACCTGCCGAGGCTCCTTTCAATATCAATGCTTATCGCGTCGGCGAGCATCTGACCTACAACGTCAACTATTCGAAGTTCGTCAGCGCCGCTCACATCGAGCTGGTTGTCGCGGGCCGCGATAATTTTTTCGGGCATGAAGGCATTCAACTGAAGGCCCACGTCGAAACGAAAGGCGTCGTCAATGTGGCGCTGTTGTCGATCAATAACGACTACACCACCTACGTCTTCCCCGAGAGCGGTTTACCGTACCGGGCGCAACATGTGGTGAGACAATCAGGACGCACGACCGAAGCATCAGTCGATTACAACCAGACGGCATCACCCGCTCGATTGAACAGTGGCGAAACCGCGGGAACGTTGGACCTGCTTTCGGCGGTTTATCGAGTTCGCGCTATGCCCCTATCGCCCGGCGCGTCCTATTACACCACGGTCAAAAACGACGCCGAAGAATATCGCGCGCAAATCAAGGTTGATGGACGCGAAATGATCAAAACCAGCGTCGGATCTTTCGATGCGATTGCCACTCACGTGAAGATGAAGTCGGGCCCGGACTACGACATCCAGGCTTACTTTAGCGACGATGAATGGCATATTCCAGTTCTGGTTACCGCGCGATATCGCGGCACCGATATCCAGATTGAATTAGCCGCGTCAGTGGTGACTCCGCCGCAGCGCACGGCGCCGGCCCGAACCGTGGTCGTGCCGACCACGCCCACCCCGAGACCAACTCCGAGTTCCACGCAAACTTCCGCGCCTTTGGATTTGCCTTTCAAAGTCGGCGAGCAACTCAATTATCGCGTGTATCTCGGGAAGTCAACGACTCCCATTGGTTCCTTGAACTTTGAGGTTAAGACGCGCGGCCGATTTTTTAATCGGGATGGATTGCAGATTATCGGCAGCGTCCAAACTGAAGGCGCCGCACCAATTGCCATCAAAGATCAGATCATATCTTACGTGGATCCGACCAGCCTGCTCCCCTTTCGCACCGAACTCAATTTTTCAGAGGGCAAGTGGCGCCAGATTCGCAGCTATAACATTAACCAGGACCTCGGCGCAGCTACGGTCGAAGGCGCTCGCGAGCGAGTCGAAATACCGGTCGGAACACACGACCTCGTTTCGGCCCTCTACTCGCTAAGAACTTTTGATCTCACGCCTAAGAAGTCCGACTCGATTTCGGCAATGGCAATCCATCGACCGCGCACGTTGACCGTGACCACGCTCCAGCGAGAAACCATCGATTTGGGCGGACAGAAGATCGCCACGATCATGCTGCAACTCACCACGGACGACCCTCAGCGTGATCGTCTACAAATCCGCATTTGGGTCGGGGACGATGGCCGCCATCTGCCCTTGCGAATCGCCGCCGTAACCGAAATGGGCGCCGTGCACGCCGACCTAATCGTAATTCCTGCTCGATAAACTCCATCTTGATTGCATGACGTACTCGCCCTTTAGGGATAGTGTCCGAGCTCGCCGCGATATTGACAATCATTTTCAATTCCGCGATACTCAGAATCGCAGGCGACGAGGTCTGCCGTTAATTCATGCTCCAGTCTTTTATCATTGTGTTGCGCGAGGGCTTCGAGTCGTTCCTGCTCGTCGCCGTAATCTTCTCCTACCTACGCCGAACTAATCAGCGACAATTAACGTCGGCCGTCTATGTGGCGATCGTCGCAGCGCTCGGATTGAGCGGCGCTCTCGGTTACCTGCTCTTCCAGATGCAAACCGGCAACGATGTCGTAGAGAGATATTTTGGCGCTGGCGTCGCCGGATTCCTTGGCAACGAAGCGTTGCGAGAAGCCGTGCTGGGATCGATTGCGATCGTCATGGTGGCTTCTTTGGTCATTTACATGTGGCGCACCGGCCCGCAGCTCAAGCAAAAAATGGAAGAGCGTTTGGGCGAGGTCTCGTCGGGACGAAGCAGCTGGATGGCCTATCTGGGAATCTTTTTATTTACCGCCCTGACAATCAGTCGTGAGGGAATGGAAACGGCCCTGATGCTGCTGCAAGTGCGCACCCCGCGACTCGTGTGGGGCGCGCTTCTTGGACTCGTCGCCGCCGGTAGTATGGCCTGGGCGTGGGGACGGTTTGGCCATCTAATCAACGTCAAGCGTTTCTTTCAGGTCACCGGGATTTTCCTGCTGCTCTTCATGGCGCAGGTCGCGATTTACACCTTCCATGAATTCGCTGAAGCCGGCGTGCTGCCGAACAGCGAAGCGCTTCATACTGCCACCGAAAAATTCTCTCCGGAAGGTTTGTATGGACAATGGTTTTCGCTTGTGATGGTGGCCGTCTGCGCGACGTGGTTATTGGGTGCGTGGCTAATCGACAGAACCAGAACCGTGCGAAACGCGGGGTTCAGGCTCACTCACGCTAAATAGAAAAGCCTACAATCAAAGAAATAGGGCAAGGGTTTCACGCCCTTGCCCTATCTGCTTTTGAAGATGAATCCGGGCCCGAGTTACGGCGTGGCCGTGAAATCCATCAGACGGAAACTGCCGCTTCCACTTCCTGCGGCTATCCCAACGCCATTTTCAAAGAAGCAACCACCACCGAACGACAATCCCACAAACTTGACGTTCTTGACTGCCGCCGCAAATGCGATTGGATCAGTAGTGCCAAACTGGCCGTTCCAATCCGACCACATCGCCGGATCAGACATGTCGACCACGAGTGTTTGATCTCCGAAGTTCTTGAGATCGTCGAGATTTGCGTGAACCGGATTTGACCACCAGTAATCCGTGTACTCGAATTTGCCACTCGTGTCCGTTTCAAAATAAAAACGAACATAAGCCGGGTTCCCGCAGGCATCAGGTTGGCCGTAATAAGTAAATTGTGTCCCCGGTGTGACGGTGACGCCAACCGTAGCGCTGAGCGTCTCATTCGTCATATCGCCGAACAAGTCGCCTTTGTAAGACGGATGTGACGTGCCCAGCAAAGCCGTGTCGGGCGTATAAAGAAAATCGAATCCAATTCCCCCGTCCGCTCCCACCGCAAGTTTAAAAGGAATACGTGACGGGTGAGTCGTGATCCGGTTGTAATCAACTACCTTCCACTTCACGGCGCCGGCTTTGAGATTGTCAAAGTCCTCGGCATGAGCTGTCGAGGAAACCAGAGACAAAGTCAGAAGCCCAGCGACCAAAGCTACCACCGCTAACATAAAAATCATTCTGCTAGATTTCATTTGTTTCTCCTTCCGTTAGCTTTGGGAAGACATATGAAGGCGGCCGTTGCCGGCCGCCTCCCAGCGCCTTAATCCAGTATTCGCATACGGGAGCCAGCGCGTTCGCGATTAGGGCTGGACGTTTACGCGGATGTGATTGCGATCGATGATCTGCGTGCCATCCAATGCCTGCAAAATGATGTCGAACTGCGCGGGTCCTGCGAAGCTGTTACCAGGCCCGTAGGGACTGGTCAGGAAACTCTGGAAGAATCCAAATGAGTAGTTCTCAGAGTTCTGGGTGACGTTAGCGTTCCCCTCGTCGTCGGCGATGAACGGAACGACAAAGGCTGAATCGCGCCACTGGTAACCTGACTCACCCGGTCCCGGCGAGGGTTTGGGTTCAAGTGTCAGCGTCCGGTAATTGGTGCCCGGGCCTGGGTCGACATCGTAGAGCAGCTGAAACGTATGGCTGCTTAGGTTTGTGGGAACACTATTCAGACCTGTTGCAACAGAAAAGGTGAAATTCCAGGCTGCGCGATTAATGTTGTTCCCGGACGAACCGTTCGCCGTCGACTGCGGTCCCGACGCAACGTTGAAGTTCAAAATGCCGTCAGCGTAATTATCTGTAGAAACTACGGTGGGACCCTGGCGATAAAGAACCATCAGTCCAAGTTCGATACCTGCGGACTCGTTTCGGGCAACTCCGAAATTCTCTGCCGGGATGCCGGTGCCAACGTACAGAGTTCCGGGCGCGGAGGGATCCTGCGCCGTAAAGTCAGGGGCCACATTGAAGGCATAATTCCAGCTCACGACATTGCAACGGCTGTCGTACACCGCTCCCGGATTTCCCGGTACCGGAGTGTTGGGCTGGTTTACAAAGTCGCCGTGAGCGAGATGCGGCGCCGTTGCGTTGCTACTCACACTGATAGGCTGCAAGCCACCGTTGCCGGTCACGTGACAGAGATCAACCTTTGCCGGGGCTGCTGACGTGGTCGGCTGCGTTGACTTGGAACTCAGCGCCACGAACAAGCCGATCGCGCCGAGCACAAACAAAACTAACATTCGTCTAAGATTCATTGAATTCTCCTTTGTTGTATGGGCGGTCGAATCTTAAGACTCGACCGAAAACTGGCGACACTTCAACGCCAGCAGGGATAAATCGAAACTCTTCGCAGGTGTGTTCGGGAGAAGCGAGCAGCGGGCAAGAGAAACTGTCTTGTCGGGCTTTCGGCTTCATAACACCTACGTGCATCGTCGGTCGTACGCACCCAACCGGCGATGGAAATTACTCGAGTGTGCGTATTCCAAAGAGTAGAAGAAAAGGCAGCCAGTTGTTCTGACTGCCCTTTCCTTAATTGTGATTACTTGCCATTGCTCATGTAACTGACGCAATCACCCTGGTTTTTGAATGTGCGCGGGGTATTGAAAAGCTTCCACCCATCATTCTTGCACTGGTCTTTGTTTGTCGGGGGGCCAATCTGCACTGCTGGTGCGCATGAACTCGGGCTGGTTTTGAATGGACTGTAATCAACCACCCCGTCGGGATCGATTATTACGGCCCCAGTGCCGCCTGGATTGCTGGCGATCGTCGGTCCGGTTGCACTGCCCCACCAATTGTTTTCAGCGTTGAGACTGCCGAATCCACCTGAATAACCTCCGGCGTCTACGACGAGTCCCGCTACCGCATAACCAAAAATATTATTGTTGTTGATGTTGATGCTCGAGTTAGGACATCCCGGGCACCCATCATCCATGCGAATACCTCTGCCCGCGCCGTTTGCCAGCGTGTTGCAGGTGATCGATACACCGCTGACGCCACCAAAGAAGCGAATATCAGCCGTAGCCGCATCGGTCGAGTTGTGAATGTTGTTGCCGGTTATGCTGGAGGACGTCACTCCACCCCAGCCAATTGCACGCCGATTCGAGGCGAACTCGTTGTTCGAGATGGCGATGCTCGACCCACCGAACGCGCCGATTCCGCTGTTGATATTGCCGACAATCTTGTTGCTGTCGATTACGGCATTGACCAGGGCGAAGTTGGTGTCAATACCGGTGCCGCCGTCCGGGCCTGACGCATTGTTGTTCTGGATCAGATTGCGCTCGACCCTGGTCTGTAACGTGCCGTCGTTGTCCAGCTCAATGCCGATGATGTTGTTCTGGATTATGTTGTTACGAATTTGATGGCCGCCGTTTGTTCCGCTGAAGCCCGGGTTTGTCCAGATACCTGCCCCGAGGCCCGTGAAGGGGGGGAGGTTCGGCGCATTATTGACGCCTTCAATCGTGAAGCCATCAATCACTACATTGTTGGCAAGGATTTGAAAAGCACCGTCACCGGTGCCGACTACTGATTCGCTCGTAACCGGAACCGCGCGCGTGCGAGCGTCGACCGTCGCTTGGGCGCCCAATATCGTAAGCGTCTTATTGACCTGGACCAGTTCATTGTAGGTACCGGCACAAACCTTAATAGTGTCACCGGCAGTCGCAACCGCCACGGCGGCGCTTATCGAAGTAAAGGTCGCGGTCGGACATTGAACCAAATCATTATCCACGATAATCGTGGTCGCGGCTGCGGCCTTTCTGACTCCCGAGCCAATTGTTATTGCTAAGGCCAAGGCTGAGAGGGCAGCTATTCTCTTCAAATTCATTGATTTCTCCTTCTTCCTTTGTGTGAGTGTAAATACAAATTTGACCTGTCTGGCGGCAAAGACACTTCAACGCCGAGAAAGTTCAAACCTAAATTTTCCGCGGGTGTTCTCGGGAGAAGCGGCAAGCGGGCAAGAGAAACGTCTTGGGGGCTGTCGACTTCTAACACCACACGCACCGTCGGGTGTCCGCACCCAACCGGCGGTGGACAAAACAATTACTTGAGCGTGCGTACTCTATCTCGCTGAGTTAACAGAGTCAACGTGCCAGCGAGCGCAGCTTGCAGAAAGACGGGCTCGCTGCAGTTTTGCCGTTATTAAATTGAGACTACAAATGATAGATAGTTTCAAACCTGACCGGATTCCTGACTTAGGCATCGTAATGTCTTGGAATGCAAACTCTTAGCGTGGAATTTCGCCCAACAAAGAGAGAAAACCCCGCAGCCAATAGCGTTGAAGATTCAGTTCGGGGATTGAAGAAAAATCCCGGCAAGTTCTCGCTTCAGCAGTTTTCCAGTCGGCCCTTTGGGAATGTCTGCGACAATGCGGATGGACTTCGGGCACTTGTAGTCGGCCAGTTCGGATTGGCAGTGGGCGATTAGTTGATCTTCCGTTGCCTGCTTCCCTTCCTTCAAGACCACGAACGCCGCGACTTCTTCGCCGTACAAAGGATCAGTAACGCCAATCGTCGCCGCCGCGGCAACTGCCGGATGTTGATAGAGAACTTCATCGATCTCACGCGGGTAGATGTTTTCGCCGCCGCGAATGATCATGTCTGATTTGCGATCGACGATGTAGAAGAAACCGTCCGGGTCGCGGTAGCCGATGTCGTTGGTGTGAAACCAGCCGCCGCGGAACGCGCGTTCAGTTGCCTCCGCATTTTTGAAATAGCCTTTGAGAATATTCTCGCCTCGCAGCACGATCTCACCCAATTCTCCGTCAGGTACTTCGTTATCATCGTCATCGACCACCTTCATTTCGTTACCGATAGGCATACCGCACGAGCCGGCGCGGCGACGTTCGTCGGGAGGATTAAAAGTCGAGCGACAGGTCGATTCGCTCAAGCCATAACCTTCGATCACCGGACATTTGAAAGCTTCTTCGAATTTCTTCATGACTTCCGCGGGCACTGGTGCGGAGCCGCACATCGCAAAGCGCAGCTGATCAGTTTTCAGACCTTCAGGCACGCCGGCGGGATATTTGTTCAGCAACATCGACAGCATCGTCGCCACCGAACCAAACGAAGTTATTTGATAATCCGAGATGATGTTCCAGAACTTTGAGCCTGAGAATTTCGGACTCACGACCGTCGATCCGCCACTGTACAACGCAGACATCGTCGTGACCGAGACCGCATTCATGTGAAACAGCGGCATGATCGTCAACAGCCGATCGTTTTCAGTGAACTTCAGCCAATCGCTGATTTGCCGCGCGTTGGCGATGAGGTTGCCGTGCGTCAGCAGACAGCCTTTCGGTTTTCCCGTAGTGCCGGAGGTATAGATAATGATCGCGTCGTCATCCAGCGAGATTGGGTCAGAAGCCCGACCGTCAGGGAGGGCATCCGGCGAGAGCCGCCCTCCCTCACGGTCGGGCTTCTGACGCAAGACGTCTCGCGTCGCCTGTGCTTCATCGTCAAAATTAATTACGGCCTTTAAGTATTGAAGCTGTGGCCGGATCTTCTCAATCACCGGCTGGAACTCAGAATGGACGAGTATCGCCTTCGCCTCCGAGTTATTCATCACGAACTCGACTTCGTGTTCCTTCAGAAGCGAATTCACCGGACCGGCCAGGGCGCCCAACTTCCAGCAAGCGAAGTACGCAATGATATATTCCGCGCTGTTCGGCATCAGCAGACTAACAACGTCTCCCTTCCCGATGTCGCGGGACCCGAGCATCTCCGCGGTGCGATTTACGGCAGCTTGAAATTCCGCGTAAGTGAACTTGCGGCCATCGGCTTCTGAAAACAAGAAGTCTTTTTCGGAGGAATTGGCGACACGCGCAGCCATGAGCGCGGTAATGTTAGGAAACTGATTCACGCTACGGAGTATTAGAAATTTGGAGTGCGCTGGCAAGCGCAGCGCGACACCGCTTTGGATTGAATCTCGCCGCGGTCAGTATAATCAAAGCGCGATTGTCGCAGCGCCTTGCCGGCGCGCTCAAAAGTTGTTGTAGAATGCGCCCGCTCTGCTGAAACCTTTTTGGAGCTGCTCAACTGAAACGACGAAATATCTATAGCCTGCTATTGATGTGTGCGGCGCTCGCGCTGACATCCGCGAGAGTGAGTGCGCAGGACAATTACGAGATCCAGGTCTACGGATCGGAAACGATTCCGCGCGGCGTCACGATGATCGAACTGCACAATAACTTCACGGCAAAGGGCGCGAGGATAACTTCAGACGGCACTCTGCCGACGCACCATGCCTGGCATGAAACCATCGAGGTCACTCACGGCTTCAATGACTGGTACGAGACCGGCTTCTACCTCTTTATGAGTGCTCGCAACGGCAACGGTTACGATTTCGTCGGCACGCACATACGCCCGCGGTTTCGCGTGCCGGCGAAATGGAAGTGGCCGGTTGGTGTCAGCCTGTCCCAGGAGATTGGCTGGGTTCGCCGTCAATACTCCGAGGACCAGTGGAGTTGGGAGATTCGCCCCATCATCGACAAGGATCTAGGTAAATGGTATTTGTCATTCAATCCCACACTTGAACGCGCCTTGAGCGGCCCGGGTGAGAAGCGCGGCTTCGAATTTGCGCCCAATTTTAAAGTCGCTTACTCAGCCACGAAGAAAATCGATGTTGGGTTGGAATACTACGGAGGTCTCGGGCCACTGAGCGGTTTCGATCCGGCGCGAGAGCAGACGCATCAGATTTTTCCGGCAATCGATCTCAACGTCTCACCAAAGTGGGAATTCAACTTCGGCGTCGGGATCGGCATGACGCGCAGCACCGATCATCTAATTCTGAAGATGATTATCGGTCGCCGCTTTGAGTTTGGTAAGAAGAAATCACAGCCCGCTTCATCGCCTGAGGACAACTGAAACTCTCCACGCGTTCGTGATATATTCAGCCGCAGCAACAAACGACTCCGTTTACGAGCCGGATTTGCCGGCTGTCCCGATGGCGGCACAAGCGCCGTCTCAAAACGAATCAAATCAATCATGGATACTTACA
The DNA here is from genome assembly GCA_044870975.1 of Pyrinomonadaceae bacterium. Classification (GTDB taxonomy): domain Bacteria; phylum Acidobacteriota; class Blastocatellia; order Pyrinomonadales; family Pyrinomonadaceae; genus UBA11740. The sequence goes on along the minus strand of JBIOZK010000034.1, from coordinate 19,447 downwards.
AGAACTTCATTAACGGCAAGTGGGTTGAATCTTCGTCCTCCAAAACCGTCAACAACATAAACCCCGCAAATACCGGCGACATCATCGGCACGAATCGACAGGCCACTCGTGAAGAAGCACGCGCGGCGGTTGAAGCCGCGGCCGACGCATTCGCAGGCTGGCGACGAACACCAGCGCCGCAACGCGGAAAAATCGTCGCTAAAGCGGCCCGGTTGATGGAAGAGGCCAAGGAAGAACTGGCGCAGACCTTGACGCACGAGGAAGGCAAGACAATCGGTGAGTCGCGGGGTGAACTGCAGCGTTCTATCAACGTTGCCGATTTCTGCGCGGGCGAGTCGCGTCGGATGAATGGCGAGACCATCTTTTCCGAGCTGCCTTCCAATTTCGTTTACACGATCAAACAGCCGCTGGGCGTCGTCGCTTGCGTAACGCCATGGAATTTTCCGGTCGCGATTCCGACGTGGAAGATCGCGCCGGCATTGGTCGCCGGCAACACCGTCGTATTCAAACCGGCAACGATTACACCGGGCACGGCGGTACGCATCGTGCAGATTTTTGAAGAGGCCGGCATTCCCGCGGGCGTGCTCAATCTGATTCTCGGATCAGGTTCGGAGGCGGGCGATGAAATCATCGGCCATCCCGCAATCAAAGCAGTCTCCTTCACCGGCTCGAATCCGGTCGGCATTCGTTTGTACGAACAGGTCTCACGTCGCGGCGGGAAGTGCCAGTGCGAGATGGGCGGGAAGAATCCGGTCGTCATCCTGGAAGATGCCGATATGGACCTGGCAGTTGAAAACACTGCGCAGGGAGCATTTGGTTCGACAGGTCAACGCTGCACCGCCACCAGCCGCGCGATCGTCATCGACAAAGTCGCCGATGAGTTCGTCGAACGCGTTGCGAAGCGCGCGCAGTCGATGCGGATAGGCGCCGGCGCAGATCCGCAAACTGAAATGGGACCCAGCGTCGATGAAAGCCAATTCAAGACCGTACTCGAATATTTCAACATCGGCCGGGAAGACGGTGCCACTCTGGTTTGCGGCGGCGAGCCCGCGACCGGCAACGGACTGGATAAAGGGTATTTCGTGCAGCCGACCGTATTCGACCATGTCACACCCGACATGCGCATTGCCCGCGAAGAGATCTTCGGCCCGGTGTTGTCAGTCCTGCGGGTGAAAGACTTTGAGGAAGCGTTGACCGTGGCGAATGATACCGAGTTTGGTCTGTCCTCTTCGATCTTCACCAATGACGTCGCGCGCATGTTCCGGTTTGTCGATGACATCGAAACCGGCATGACGCACATCAATTCGCCTACCACCGGCGGCGAAGCGCACATTCCGTTCGGCGGCACCAAGGGGACCGGCATCGGAGAGCGTGAGCAGGGATCGACGGCGCTCGACTTCTATACCGAATTGAAAGTCGTTTATGTCGACTACACCGGACGCAAGCGCGAAGGCAATCTTTATTAGCCCTCACCAAAGACACCAAGCGACGAGAAAGCCTGGAGTAAATGGATTCGGTCAGCGTAGAACGCACGTAGCCGCGCCAATTTTTAGCTAACAATGAAAGAGGGCTTTTATTAGCCCGCCGATTCCGAGTCTCGGCGGCGGCGTGCTGACGAGCGGGAGGGTGAAGCAGATTAGAGTTCCAATCGACGGTAGATATCCTTCCGATGAGCGATGCGGTGAAGGTAAACCGCATCCTCATCGAACGTGAAGATCATTCTGTAGTCCTTCGCAACCACAACTCTGAAGTACCTTTTGAATCCAGCGAGCGGGCGAACGTCAAGATCCCGATGGAAGACCGTTTCACACAGCTTTTGTGCCGCCTCAAAGGCCTCTGATTTCACACTATCGGGCAGAGGTTTTAGATCGCGGGCGAATCGATTAGTGCGTTTAAGAAGCTTCTTAGGCGGTGAAGTCATCGAGAGACCGAACCTCGCTCACCCGGCTGTGCGCGAGGTCGTTTTCAGACTCTCGCAACCCCGCCAGAAACTCTTCGGTGTAAATCTCGCTAGGCGACAGCACCGAACTCAGAAACTCCTGAATGGTTTTGTAAGCATCGATCAGCTTCGCGAGTTGTTCATGAGATAGGACTACATTTTCCGTCGACATGGTGAAACCAAGATACCAACTGTCAGCTAGCTAAACAACACTCCATGACAGGTACAGTTTGGTTGATTTATTTCAGGTGGGGTTTTATAAACATTGCGCTCTTAACGGTAAAAACACATGAAAGTATTCATCAGTTGGTCGGGCGAACGAAGTTTGGCGATTGCAAAGGCAATGCGAGATTGGCTTCCGCGAGTAATTCAGTTGATTGAGCCTTGGATGTCGGAATCCGACGCCGACAAGGGCATTCGCTGGGAACAAAGAATCAGCATCGAACTTGAACAGACTAGCTGTGGGTTATTCTGTCTCACACCCGAAAATCTAGACTCCCGCTGGCTGAACTTCGAGGCTGGCGCTATCGCGAAGACAGTTGAAAAGGCGTATGTCTGTACCTACCTCTACGAACTAAAGCCAACCGATATAAAAGGACCTCTAAGCAGTTTCAACCATACAACCGCGGAGAAGGACGACTCAAAGAAACTAATCCACACCCTCAATCGTGCTCTGGAATCGCAAGGCCTGAACGAGAACATTGTGAATGATTCGTTTGAAACGTATTGGTCACGGCTTGAAGAGGTTTTAGCAGCTCTCCCACCGGCGACGCAAAAAACCAACCCGCGAAATTTGGACGACATGGTTGAAGAAATACTTGTTTCCGTCCGAGAGCTACTAAAAGAGCGTTCTCTTAAAACGAGACAGGCCGACGAGTTGCTCTCGGCTTACATTCCGTTTTTGCTGCAGATCGCTCAACGAGATCCGACTTTCAAGGGCGCGCCCGAACTGTTAAGGTCCTTAGAAAATCTCGCGACACACCCGCCGCGAGGCACTCGGCCCTCTCGGTTCAATCTACCTAGCACCAAAGCTTGGGACGTGCGTGAAGCAAACGAACTTTACGCTAAAGCTTGGCGCGTTGCTCAAACACGATTAGCGGACCTCAAGTCTTCGGACAACGTCTCCGAACGACGCGTAGAGGAACTGGAAGAATTCGCAAATAATGTTGCGAGTAACGAGGAATACGCGCGCGAGGTGTTCAGGAACTTAGAAGCGGACCCCTCTTACTACGATTACCTTCTGAAAGCACCACTAACTCAACTCGAAACCAACCTATGAAAACCTTAATCACCAACGGACAGATCATCACCGCCACCGACAACTACAAAGCCGACATCTTCATCGACGGCGAAACCATTACGACCATTGGCGCCAAGCTCGATATGGAAGTTGACGTGACCATCGACGCCTCCGGTAAGTACGTCATTCCCGGAGGGATCGATCCGCACACCCACATGGAATTGCCTTTTGGCGGGACGACGGCGGCCGACGACTTTCGCACGGGGACCATTGCGGCGGCGCATGGGGGAACGACTTCGATTATCGATTTTGCCGTGCAGTACAAAGGTGAGTCGCTGCTTCAGGGCGTCGACAATTGGCACCGGAAGGCTGAGGGCAAGTGTGCGATCGATTACGGTTTTCATTTGATTACAACTGAACTCGAGGACAAGCAGATCGAAGAGATGTACACGGTCATGGATGAAGGCGTCACCAGCTTCAAGATGTTCATGGCTTATCCGGGAGTGTTCCTGGTCGATGACGCCACGATCTTTCGCGCGATGTCGGCGGCGGGCGCGCGTGGCGGATTGATTTGCATGCACGCTGAGAACGGCATCGTCATCAATGAGATTATCAAGCGCGCATTGGAGAAAGGGCATACGGCACCGAAGTATCACGCGCTGACGCGACCGACGGTGGCCGAGGCTGAGGGAGTCCATCGCGCGATCGCCATCGCAGAAATGGCGGAAGCGCCGGTTTACATTGTTCACCTAAGTTGCGCCGACGCGTTGAATCAGGTTCGTGAGGCGCGCGACCGCGGCATCCCGGCATTCGCTGAAACCTGTCCGCAGTATCTCTTTCTTTCCCTGGATGATTACGGCGACGGTTGGGACGGCGCCAAGTACGTGATGACGCCGCCCCTGCGCGCGAAAGAAAACCAGGCCGAGCTTTGGAAGGGTTTGAAGATGGACGACCTGCAAGTGATCTCGACCGACCATTGTCCGTTCTGCATGAAAGAGCAGAAGGAACTCGGCAAGGATGACTTCACCAAGATTCCTAATGGCGCGCCGGGGGTCGAGCATCGCGTCTCGCTCATCTACAACGGCGTCGTCGAGAATCGCATTTCCCTGAATCGTTTCGTCGAGCTGACGTCAACCGCGGCCGCCAAGATGTTTGGGCTATTTCCGAAGAAAGGCACGATCGCCGTTGGCTCAGATGCGGATATCGTCATCTTCGACCCGAACAGGGATCAGACGATCAGTGTGAAGACGCATCACATGAACGTCGATTACAGCGCTTACGAAGGCAAGACGATTAAAGGGGTAGTTGAGACCGTTCTCTCACGGGGCTCAGTGGTAATCGATAAGGGCGAGTTCAAAGGAAAGGCCGGCAACGGTCAATTCCTGAAACGCGGTGAGTGTGTGGCTATCTAGGTGTCAGAACCGGGAGCGGTAGCGACCGGATCAAGACGCATGCTGATTGGATTACACGAATCGCTTTCTGGTTGGTAAAGTAGAAAGTTCAATGCGCTGGCCTTTTGATTCACTCCTTACCGGTCTCGGTTCTGTCACTGACTTCACATGAGCGAAGACGTCGCTGCTCATCACTCCCGGCGAAAATGTCCTGAGTGCGGTCTGGTTAACGCCGGCGGGGATGAACAATGCCGTCGCTGTGGCGCCTGGTTCGCCGATGAAGCACCAGATGAATTCGCTTCTACTGCTCCTGAATCACCCGCCCCGAAAAAACGCAGCCTGCTCAAGCGACTGATGTGGATCATTAGCGCGACGCTCGTCGTCCTAATCACCTGGTACATTTCGCTCCTGCTGAGTTCCAATGCTCTGCAGCCCGAACAGTATCTCAAAGTTGAAGTCGCCATCGGACTGCTGGAACAGACGGGATTCAATCGCGAGGCGTTCGTACTCCGCCATGCCGCAGTGTTTCGCAGCACCGATAATTGGTGGAACCGCTGGCTGGGCCACCGGGATGCTTATGCGGCCACGAATTTTCCATTCGAGATCGTTACCCTTTATCCGGAGTTCTTTGAGACTCCCATTGACGACCGCGAACGCGCGGCCGTATTACTTCATGAAGCGCGACACTTGCTTGGCGATGGCGAGGAAGCCGCGCTGCGCACCACGTGGATGCGTAAGCAACGTCTGGGTTGGACGAAGGATCGTTATCAGCAGACAAAGGTTTGGGACAACACCGAGCGTTTGACCAGGGCGCAATTCCCTTACCTGTTTCAATGCGGTTCAGATGGAACGGCTGATTGCTATTGATAGGACATCTGCTAAAGTTTCGCGAACATCTACCTTCAAGAGTGAGCCATGAGAAGACACCTAGTCACACTAATAAGCGTGCTCCCCATCATCCTGTGCGTTTCGGCAGTATCGGCACAGACACCTAAATCGAAGCCTGTGGTTGTTACTGCTGCCCAGGCCAACGGCGTCTATCGATATTACGATAACGAATTTCGCATCCTGGCTTTGGGCCATAATAAGTTGAAGGTGCAATTCGACGGCGTTTACCACACACCTTCAAAAAGCGTGAACATTGGCTATGCCAGCGGCGAAGCGATAATTGACGGTAACGTCGCCACGTTCAAGCCTGCAGATACCGAACGCTGCGAGATTACGTTGGTGTTCTTACCGGGAAAGTTGCGCGTCGAACAGGCAGGTTCGGATGCTGAATGTGGATTCGGCCACAACGTTTTCTCTACCGGAGTTTACAAGAAGATCAGAGGCGGCAAGCCTAAGTTTGAGAACCCGTTCAAATAACTCAACGAGTCACTGCGGAAAAATGAAATTGCTTACTCTCATTTCGATTTCGCTGCTGACCGCATCTTCTGTCTCGGCGCAAGCATCCGTCACGCCCAGCCAAATTAACGGCGTCTACAAATACCTGCGTAATGACTTTCGCGTGCTCGCTCTCGGCCACAACAAACTTAAAGTTCAGTTCAACGGCGAATGGATGACGCGCGGCGGCTATCCGAATATTGGTGAAGCAATCGGGGAAGCGACCATCGTCGGCAACGTCGCGACGTTCATTCCCGGCGATACGACCAGGTGCAAGATCACGATGCGGTTTCTTCCTCATAACAAGCTGGTCGTCGAGCAGGAAGGCCTCGATGCCGATTGCGGTTTTGGTCATAACGTTATGGCGACCGGAACCTATCGGCGGGTGAAAAGCGGCAAGCCCAGGTTCCTTCCCCTTCCCGAGTGGAAGCGGTGACCTTGGAATGCGCCGGCAGAGCGCAGCGGCGACGGCGCTTTGGATGGGCGCGGGTTCTCACTCGATGGATTGGAATTAATTTATCTAACGATCCAAAGCGCCGTCGCCGCTGCGCTCTGCGGGCGCACTCCATATAAATCCTCTTGTCGCCTCAGTCGCTTTGGCATACTATGGCCGCCTTGCTGTTGCCTTCGAAATCCGTGCGAAAGGTCAATCAAACATGCTCGCAGCCCTTCTGCTTTCTCTAGCTCTGTTCGCGCAAGCCCCTGATTTTCAACGTCAAGGTCAAGGACAACGACCCGGCGGCGGCGGAGGTGGTGCACAACAACCGGCCACGACTACGACAACCACAACGAACCAGACTGGTACTCAGACGGGCCAACGTCCGCAGGGTGCGCCGACGCCAACTCCTGAGGAGCCACCGGTAGTCACGCACCATTCGATCACGGTCGGCGGGAAAGAACTGAAGTACACCGCGACCACCGGCATGATGCCGATCAAGAATCGCGACGGCGAAACTGAAGCGAAGATCTTTTTCATGGCTTACACGCTGGATGGCGTTGAAAATCGCAGCTCGCGACCGCTGACATTTTCATTCAATGGCGGACCGGGCTCTGCTTCAGTCTGGCTGCACATGGGCTGCATCGGACCGCGCCGCGTACCAATGAATGCTGACGGCACCATGCCGCCGCCGCCTTATAAGCTGATCGATAATCAACAAACCTGGCTCGATCAAAGTGACCTTGTCTTCATCGATCCCGTAGGCACGGGTTACAGCCGCGCGTTGAATCCCCAAACCGCGTCGCGATTTTTTGGGTTGCAGGGTGACATCGAATCAGTCGGCGAGTTTATTCGCATGTACCTGGTGCGATATGAGCGCTGGACTTCGCCCTTGTTCCTTGCCGGTGAGAGTTACGGAACGACGCGCGCCTCGGCCTTGTCCGGATATTTGATCGGCCGCGGCATCGCCTTCAACGGCATCATGCTCATCTCGACGATCATGAATTTCGAGACGACAGACTTTGCCTCTGGCAACGACCTGCCGTACATCATGTTCCTGCCGTCGTACGCAGCGACCGCCTGGTATCACAAGAAGCTGCCGCGCGATATGCAAAACAAAACCGTTGACAAAGTCGTGGCCGAAGCTGAAGAGTGGGCCGCGAACGGTTACACGCTAGCGCTGCAAAAAGGCACACGTTTGACTCCGTCGGAACGGCAGGAGGCCATTAACAAGCTCTCACACTTCACCGGACTTGACGCGAAATTTATCGATAACGCAAACCTGCGCGTTTCGCTCAACTTCTTCCGCAAGGAATTGCTGCGCGATGAGAAGCGCTCAATTGGCCGGCTGGACGCACGGTTCAGGGGCTACGATTCAAGCTACGTCACTGCCGGTCCCGACTTCGACGCCAGCGAAGCTGCGATTCGCCCGCCGTACACTTCAACCTTCAATCAATATGTTCGCAGCGAACTCAACTATAAGAGCGACCTCGAATACTACATTCTCGGCGGCGGCATCGGCCCCTGGAACTGGGGCACCAACAACGGCTACGTGGACACAAGCACGGCGTTGCGCGACGCGCTCGCGCGCAATCCTTATCTGAAGATTTTCGTGGCGATGGGTTACTACGACATGGCCACGCCTTACTTCGCGGTTGAATACACGATGGGTCACATCAGTCTGGACCCGACGCTGCTGAAAAACTTCTCAACCGGCTATTACGAAGCGGGGCACATGATGTATATCGACGAAAAGTCGATTGCGAAGCTGCGCGCCGACGTGAGGAAGTTCATCGACGACTCGCAGAGATAACCACTGAGAAAAGAAGACTGCTTGGCAAATCCTGACGAAACAATCCAGCACGCTGACGGCCGGGTCGAGCTGAAACCTCACGCGTTCGACGAGATTAGCGACAGCCCGCTTTTTAATCGCGACCTCGCGCCGGTCAAAGTCTCCGAGCGCAACTGGACCACGTACAACTACGCCGCGCTCTGGATCAGCATGGCGCACTGCATCCCGACCTATATGCTGTCGTCGGGTTTGATCAGTGCCGGCATGAACTGGTGGCAGGCGCTGATTACGATTCTGCTCGGCAACAGCATCGTATTGATTCCGATCCTGCTGAACTCTCATCCCGGCACCAAGTATGGAATTCCCTTCCCGGTTTTCGCGCGCGCTTCGTACGGTACCTACGGATCGAATTTGCCGGCGCTGATGCGCGCTATCGTCGCCTGCGGCTGGTTCGGCATTCAGGCCTGGATCGGCGGCGAAGCGCTCAACACACTGTTCGCTTCCATCATCCCGAGATGGAACACCCTGCTGGGCGGGCCCTATCTCGATCACATGGGCACCCAGTGGTTCTCGTTCCTGATTTTTTGGGGTCTCAACATCTTCATTATTTACCGCGGGATGGATCTGCTCCGGCATGTTGAGAATTGGGCTGCGCCTTTCGTGCTGGTGATGACGGCGCTCTTGTTGGCGTGGGCGATTTGGAAAGCGCACGGCCTGGGTTATTTGCTAACGCAAGAGAGCAAGTTTCATACGATTGGTGAGTTCTGGGCGATCTTCATTCCTTCGCTCACAGCGATGATCGGGTTCTGGGCGACGCTTAGCTTGAATATGCCGGACTTCACCCGCTTCGGTCGCAGTCAGCGCGAACAGGCAATCGGACAAGTGGCCGCCCTACCCACGACGATGACTGTGTTCGCGGCGATGGGCGTGATTATTACGTCAGCGGCGGTCGTCATTTATCCGCACATGAAACCGGAAGAACTCTGGGATCCGATGAAATTGGTCGGTCAGTTTCAGCAGGTCGTAGTGGTTGCGATTTCAATGTTCACGGTTGTGGTAGCCACGCTCGCAGTCAACATCGCGGCAAATGTTGTGTCTCCGGCAAACGATTTCGCGAACGCGTTCCCACGCTGGATTTCTTTCCGTACCGGCGGACTGATTACGGGAATCGTCGGCATCCTTATGCAGCCCTGGCGTCTGCTCGCCGATCCCTCCGGATACATCTTCAGTTGGCTCGGCGGTTATTCCGGTGGGCTCGCCTCAATCGCCGGCGTGCTCATCATCGACTATTGGGTAGTGCATAAGAAGCATCTGGCACTGGGCGATCTCTATCGGCGCACCGGCGATTACGCTTACGACAGATTGAACAATAAGGCGGCGCGCATTGCCGTCGTTATCTTTTTTGTGGCGCTGGGTGCGACATTTCTGATTGCGTACGAGCGAACAACGGGCGGCGCTCCCTTCTCGTTTGCACGTTACCTGTTGACGGGCATCGCGTCGATGGTGATCGTTTTCGGCTTGTTGGCTCTTGGGCTACGCTCGACTGCGGGGCGCGGATGGAACTGGCGCGCCATCTTCGCCACCCTGGTTGGCTGCACGCTGGCCTGGATTGGCGTCTTCGTTCCTAAGCTCAAACCATTGTACGATTACGCCTGGTTTGTCGGGTTCGGCGCGTCGGCGATCACTTATTATGCGTTGACTGCGATTTCACCTCCGCAGAACGTCGTCGCGCCTGACGCAACTTGAAACCTTAAACCTGAGACTTGAAACTGGAGCCTTTATGTCACGAACAGTTAAATGCGGATTGATTCAAGCCAAGCATGCCGGGCCAACCGATGTCAGCATCGAAGAGATCAAGCGAGCGAATATCGAAAAGCACGTCGCCATGATTGAAGATGCGGCCAAGCAGGGCGTGCAGATCCTTTGCATGCAGGAAGTATTCACCACGCCGTACTTCTGCGCCGAACAGAAAACCCGCTGGTACGAGGCCGTCGAGAAAATCCCGGATGGGCCCACGACGAAGTTAATGCAGGAAGTCGCGAAGAAGCACAGCATGGTGATTGTCGTGCCGATTTACGAAGAAGAGATCACGGGCATCTATTACAACACCGCGGCGGTCATTGATGCGGACGGAAAGTATCTCGGCAAATATCGCAAGCATCACATTCCGCACGTAAACCCCGGCTTCTGGGAAAAATTTTATTTCAAGCCCGGCAATCTCGGCTTTCCGGCATTCGAAACCGCCTACGCGAAGGTCGGCGTTTACATCTGCTATGACCGGCACTTCCCCGAAGGCGCGCGCGCCCTGGGACTAAGCGGCGCTGAGATTGTCTTCAATCCTTCGGCCACCGTGGCTGGACTGTCGGAGTATCTGTGGAAGCTCGAACAACCGGCGCACGCGGTCGCTAACGGTTACTTCGTCGGCGCGATCAATCGGGTCGGTCATGAAATGCCCTGGGACATCGGCGAGTTTTACGGCCAGAGTTATTTCTGCGATCCGCGGGGGCAGATCATTGCGCAGGCGCCGCGTGACGAGGACGCGTTGGTGGTTGCGGATTTGGATCTGGACATGATTCGCGAAGTCAGAAACACCTGGCAGTTCTTCCGTGATCGGCGGCCGGAGAGCTATTCGCAATTGGTCGCCGAGTAGCGCAAGTTGTTAACTTGCGGATTCGCGAATTAGCAGTTTGCTGTGTATGACACCACGCGAACGCATCTCGTCCGGCGCGAAGTGGGAATCGATTGTTGGCTATTCGCGCGCGGTTAAAGTCGGAAATCGAATTTACGTTACCGGCACAACCGCGCTCGGTCCGGACGCCGAAATTGTGGGGGTCGACAATGCCTACGAACAGGCGCGGCAGTGTCTGCGAAATATTGAGACTGCTTTGCAGCGACTGGGCGCCGGACTTGAGCACGTAGTGCGCACCCGGATGTTTGTAACGGACATCTCTCGCTGGGAAGAATACGGACGGGCGCACGGCGAATGCTTTCGCGAGGTAATGCCGGCTACCACGATGGTCGAAATCAAAGCCTTGATAGATCCCCGCATGTTGATTGAGATTGAAGCGGACGCTGAACTATAAACATCAACCATGGAGTGTCGAGCGATCATAATCTTTACGATCTCGGCTTTTTCGGCCGCGGGGTTGTGCGCGTCAGCTTCTGCGCAGACAAAGGATTATCGCGGCGAGATTGGCAACAGTCACATTCAAATGCGTTTGAATTTCAACGGTGCAAACGTGAATGGGACTTATTCTTACGATAGCGTCGGCCAGGATTTGAAACTCGCCGGCACCCTGAACGCCCAGGGCGGACTGGAACTAAAAGAGTCTGACGGCAAAGGAAAGCCGACTGGAAGATTCGTTTGCAAACATTTTGACGATCCGATCGATTCTGAATGCACATGGTCAAGGGCCGATGGAACACATGAGCAAATGCTCACCCTTGAGCCCCAGAACCTCGCTTTCACGAACGGTCTTGAAATCAAGCCTAGAGTTATTTCGAATCGTAGAACCAGCGTGGGCGCATCTTATCCGCAGATCGTCAGTAAAGAACCACTCAGCGCCTCGGCCCAGGCTTTCAATCAGCGCATCCTGGCGATGCTGCAAAAGGCCATCAAGGAATTTGACCCGATTGACGGCAAAGGCCGTTTCGATGCGAATTACAACGTGTTATTGGGAACCAATGATCTAGTGAGCGTCGAATTGACTGTGTACTACGATGGCGGCGGCGCGCACCCTAACAATTACTTTTTATCTTTGGTCTACGATTTAGCCGCTAACAAAGAACTTAAGTTTGAAGATTTGTTTCAGGCCGGTGCTGACTACGAGAGCGCGATTGCCAAGTACCTGGTCGCGGACATAGACAAGCGCGCTTATGCGGTCGAACAAAGGAACGCGACCGATCCCAGGGAAGTTCAAAAGCGGGACGAACCGATCATGTCTGAGGACCAGCTGAAGGAATTGTCAGGCTGGGGGTTAACGCCGAAGGGCCTTGTCGTTTATTTCGACTTTCCCCATGTGATCGCCTACTTCGACAAGAATGTGGTTCCCTACAGCGTCGTCAAACAGTATCTCAAGCCAAACGGGCCGGTAGACAAAGTCTCAGGACTCAAGTCTCAGAGTCTCAAATAATTCTATGAGTACGTTCCGTAGATTTGAAGACATCGAGGCCTGGAAGTTAGCTAGGATGCTCGCTAATCGAATTTATGATGTTACTTCGGAGGCAGGCTTTAGTCGCGATTTCGCGCTTCGAGATCAAATACGGCGTGCCTCCATTTCCGTTGTCTCCAACATAGCTGAAGGATATGAACGTGATGGCGATCGAGAGTTCCTCCAATTCTTGTTTGTCGCAAAAGGCTCTTGTGGCGAGGTTCGTGCGCAGCTTTACCTCGCGCATGATCGCAGCTATCTTTCAGACGATCAATTTCGGGAGATACACGCCAAGGCCGTTGAACTTAGTCGAGTCATTGCTGGCCTCATCAAATATCTCCAACAATCCAAAATAAGCGGAAGGAAATACAAGGTATCAGCTCAAGGGGTCTGAGACTTTGAGACCTGAGACCTGAGACTTCCCAGGAGTCATCATGGATCTTTCAATCACCGTTAACGGCATCAAGTTCCCCAATCCCTTTCTGCTCGGTTCTGGCCCGCCGGGAACGAACGCGCGCGTGTTGGCCAAAGCTTACGACGCCGGCTGGGGCGGCGCGGTCGCCAAGACTGTCAGTCTTGAATCGAGCAAGGTCGTAAACGTCGTGCCGCGTTACGGCAAATTGCGCTCGCGCGAAAATAACGAAGTCATCGGCTTTCAAAATATCGAGCTGATTTCCGATCGGCCCATCGAAGTTTGGCTGGAAGAGTTCAAGCAGGTAAAGAAAGAGTATCCGAATAACATCCTCATCGCGTCGATCATGGAAGAGTACAGCAAAGAGCGTTGGCAGGAACTGACGAAGGTGGTTCAGGAAACCGGCGTCGATGCGTTTGAGTTGAACTTCTCATGCCCGCATGGAATGACGGAGCGCAAGATGGGATCGGAGATGGGCGAACATCCCGATCTAACTGAGGAAGTCACCAGTTGGGTCAAGGAAGTTTCGAAGATTCCGGTATGGGCCAAGATGACGCCGAACATCACCAACATCAAGGAGCCCTCGCTGGCTGCGGTGCGTGGCGGCGCTGACGGCATCTCAGCCATCAACACGATTCTCTCCGTCATCGGCGTCAATCTCGACACGCTGCGACCCATGCCCACCGTTGAAGGCTACACAGTGCCCGGCGGATATTCGGCTCAAGCCGTCAAACCAATTGCGCTGCGAATGGTGAGTCAGCTCGGTCTCGGCCTCCCGGAAGGGGTCAGTATCAGCGGCATTGGCGGCATTGAGCAATCGCGCGACGCCATCGAGTTCATGCTGCTCGGCGCTTCTACTGTTCAGATTTGCACCGGGGTGATGTTGCAGGGCGTGAAGATGGTCGATGAACTGCAGGAGGGTCTGGCAAAATTCATGACCGATAAGGGATTCAGTTCGGTTCAGGAAATTGTCGGCAAGAGTCTGCCCTACTTTTCCACGCACATGGATCTCGTGAAAATGATGAAGGAAGCGAAGCGTCACAAAGCCGGCGAAGCTGCGCGCGACAACGAGTGGGCCCAGAAGGACATTACCGAGAAAACGGCAGAATTGACGTCAAATTGATTCAGAAAAAGTGATGGACTTCGCGCGGTCAATGTGTAGAATACGCTCCATTCATGACCAAGCCGTCCTTGTTTTCGCCGGTGCTCGGACCGATTCTGCATGATCGCAGACTAAGCTCCATTATTTCTGGCGCGGCTGTGCTGCAAGTGCTGCTTGCTTCGCTGCATCTCAGTGGTTGGCCGTGCCCGTTCTTTCATACACTCGGAATTCCCTGCCCCGGATGCGGAATGACCAGGGCGACGCTCTTTCTGATCCAGGGAGAGTGGCAGCAGGCATTCACCATGCATGCGTTCGCGCCGGTCGCCATCGCGGCGCTGGCGCTAATTATTTTCTGTACCCTTTCGCCGCGTGCACAGGCTGAACGCATTGCCAACCGCGCGGAATTTCTTGAGCGTTACACAGGTCTCACCACGTTACTTCTCGGCGGCCTAATTCTCTATTGGCTGGCGCGGCTGATCATTTTGCGGGCCGCGTTCGCTCGACTAATCGGCTGAAAGTTCTATGTAGATTAACCAACTCAAAACGGAGGACGATCTAATGTTCGGAATTCTTGCTTTGTTGTGTTTGGTCGGATGCGCGGTGTGCGGAATCATTGTGCTGATTAAGCTGTTTCAGGAAAAGGGAGTGCTGCACGGGATTTTGGGATTTATCTGCGGACTCTACACCTACATCTGGGGCTGGATGAATGCCCCGAAGAACATCATGTTCGCATGGACGGCGCTGATTATTTTGTACGTGGTCTTTGCGATGCTCAGCGGCGGGTTCAATTATTCATGGGGCACGCCGACGGCAACTCCCTAACACTTCAATCCCTGGCAAAACGGCGGAGTCGTCTTAGTTCTACTCGGCTCCGCTATTTCTATTCGAACTCAGCGACCACCGGCGCATGATCCGAGGGTCGCTCCCAGCTTCTGGTCTCTTTATCAATCCAGGTTTTTTGATTGCGCTTCGCCAGCGGCGGCGACACCCAAACGTGATCGATGCGCAAGCCCAGGTTTCTACGAAAGCCGCCCGCCCGATAATCCCACCACGAATAATGCCCGCTCTCTTCCGTGTGCATGCGAAAGGTGTCGGTGAAGCCCCACTCTTTGATGTGTCCCAGCGCGGCCCGCTCAGCATCGCTGAAGAGAATGCGGTTTTGCCATAGACGCGGATCGTGTACGTCGCGCTCTTCCGGAGCGACATTGAAATCACCGCAGAGGAGCACTTCAGTCGTCGGGTCGCAAGTCTGATCGAGTAACTCGCGTAGACGATTCATCCAGCCAAGTTTGAATTGATACTTGTCCGACCCGACCGATTGACCGTTGGGCACATAGACATTCACGATGCGAATGCCCGCGACGTCAGCCATCAACAGACGTGATTGACTCTCCGCATTATCCTCAGGGAAACCACGAACTTCATTACCGCAAATCCCGCGTGAAGCGATGGCCACGCCGTTGTAACTCGGCTGCCCAAACAAGAGACAGTCGTAACCGGCGCTTTTAAAGTCGAGACTGGGAAATTTATCGTCCGCGCATTTCGTCTCCTGCATGCAGAGCACGTCAGGCGTTTCTTTTTCCAACCAGCGGATGACGAGGGGCAGACGGGCTATGATTGAATTGACGTTCCAGGTCGCGATTTTCATTTTTGGAGTGCGGCGGCTTGACGCCGCTTTGTAAGCTGCAGGAAACGAAAAGCGCCGTCAAGCCGGCGCACTCCAAATCAAAGCGTGGCCATCAAGGCAGCTAACATCGCGCCGCGCGTAGGGATGTCGTCGCACAGGATGTGTTCATGCGCGGCGTGCGCGCCATCGCCTTGCACGCCCAGGCCGTCGAGCACCGGCACACCCATGGCCGCGACAAAGTTTCCATCCGATGCTCCTCCGACACTCGCTTCGCCTAAATCAAAGTCGAGTAATGAAGCCAGGGCGCGCGCGTGGGCATAGAGTGACTTCACCTGTTGGGTGCGTTCCAGCGGTGGCCGATTTATGCCGCCGTTCACCGTTACGGTCGCACTCGAATCAAACGGCGCAATCGTCAGAATTCGACGCTCAGTCTTCGCGCCCTCATCGGCTGAGGTGAATCGCATATCGACCTCAGCGCGGGCGTCCGCGGGAATAACATTCGAATGCGTACCACCCTGGATCACATTGACTGTGACCGTCGTTCCTGAAGCGGGATCATTCAATTCGTGAAGTCGCACGGTTTGCTTCGCCAGCTCCAGCACGGCGCTGACGCCTTTTTCCGGATCGAGTCCCGCGTGCGCCGCGCGCCCTTTGACCTCGATGGTAAACATGCCGGTTCCTTTGCGCGCCGTCTTTACCCGGCCGCCGTTCGCCGGCGGTTCCATCACCAACACAGCGCGGGATCTCTTCGCCTCTTCCTCAACTAGCGGCCGGCCAGTAGGGCTGCCCGTTTCTTCATCACACGTCAGGAGAATCGTCACCGCCGATCGCGTCTGCAATCCAACCGCTTCGCAAGCCCGCAGGGCTTCCAACGCCACGGCGCAATTCACTTTCATGTCAAAGATGCCGGGACCATAGATCCGATTTCCTGAGGCTCGCCATGGGCGTTCCCTGATGGTGCCGACCGGATGCACGGTGTCCGTATGACCAAGGAGCAAAACGGACCGAGAACTCTCAGGCTTGGCGAATGCACGCAGCAGCAGATGCTCGCCAAAGTCTTCGCTGGTAAATCGCTCAACTGAATTTACCATCGGCAGGTGTGAGGCGGCATTAGCGAGCAAGGATACAACCGCGCCGTTGCCTTCTCTGTCGCCGGAAGGAGACTCCGCCTCCACCAACGCACAGGTCAGCGCCAGCACCTCATGTTGGCGCGAGACGAAGTGCTCGCGCAGCGCCAGCATTGTTTCTCGTGAGATACCTTCAGACATGCTTTGCTGAGATCGTTTCCCTTCGCGTAGTCAATTGCTCGATCCTTTTCAAATTGATTTCAAAACCGATGCCGGGTTTGTCAGGCGCCGCGATGGTCCCGCGTGCACTAACCATCACCGGCGGCTCAATGATGTCTTCGTGCCAATAGCGACTGCTGGCCGACACATCGCCGGGCAGAGTAAATCCGGCCTGCGTCGCCATCGCAATATTGTGCGCGCGACCGACGCCAGATTCCAACATGCCGCCGCACCAGACCGGAACCCCAGCTTCGCGCGCGATTCGCTCGACCCGCTTCGCCTGCGCATGCCCGCCGACGCGCCCGAGCTTCACATTGATAATTCGGCAGGCCTGCAAACCGATCGCATGTTCAGCATCGGCAGGCGTCTTGACTGATTCGTCGAGGCAAACTGGCGTCGCAATCTGCTTTTGCAGCTCCGCATGATCGAATATGTCGTCATAGGCGAGCGGCTGCTCGAACATCATCAACTTGAATTCATCCAGCGCCTTGAAGAGCGGCACGTCTTTGAGCGTGTAAGCCGAGTTCGCATCACCCATCAATTGAATATCAGGAAACTGTTTGCGCACGCGTCGCACGATATCAAGGTCCCAGCCAGGCTTTATCTTGATTTTGATTCGCTGATAACCCGCACTGAGTTCCTTATCAATTTCCCCAATCAACTGTTCCGGCGAATCCTGAATACCGATTGAGACACCGCACCGAATTTCCGTCTGGGTGCCACCGACATGCTTCCATAAAGGAACACCGGCGCGTTTGGCTTCCAAGTCCCAGCAAGCCGTCTCAATCGCAGCCTTCGCCATGCGATGCCCTCGGACGCGCTTCATCAATCCGCCAACCTCAGCGGCGCCCTGAACCTCCTGCCCGACCACCATCGGCGCCAGAAACTCTTTCAGCGTGTGCCACGCCGTTTCAGTCCACTCATCAGAATAAAAGGGCCCTTCGCCACAGGTGCACTCACCCCAACCTTCCGTACCGTCGCTATCCATGACCCGCGCCAGGATGATCCGTCGCTCAGTCGTACGGCCGAAACTGGTTTCGAAAAAATGAATCAGCGGCAGACGAATTTCGCGGAGTTCGATTGATGTAATGATCACGAGTCAGATATTCCTGCGGCCCAGCGAAGGGTCATTATGCTTTAGGACACAAGCTTTGTCAGCCGTTCGACCGATCCAGCGCCTCTTCGATACGAAGCGATCCCGCCTCGTTTCACATCATTTTAATTTGACGCCGTCAAAGTTTTTCTCTAGACTGCCAATCTTCCGCAGGACGAATAGCTTGGCAAGGATAAAGACCTTGCTATCAGTGCCGCGTTAAATCCCCGAATTGCTTATCGAAACCAGAACTAGTTTTTGCCCTAACGAACTATAGGAGATTCTATGTCCAAGTATCTGTCGAAATCCCGATCGCGTTGTGCCTTGCTTATCTCACTCTCAATCACCACCATTGCCGCATTAACGATTCCAGTGTTTTTCGCCCGTCGGGCGCAAGCGGTTTCTACAAATATTGTTATTAGTGAATTCCGCACTCGCGGGCCAAACGGCGGCAATGACGAATTGATTGAACTATACAATCTCTCAGGGGCTCCAGTCGCCATCGGCGGTTGGAATATCAGAGGTTCGAATAATGCGGGGTCAGTATCAGTCAGAGCGACGGTAACCGCAGGTACTGTTCTTCAACCTGGGTGCCACTACCTTTTCACCAACTCCGCCAGCGGCGGTTACAGCGGCGCCGTTGCTGGGAATCAAACATATGCAACTGGCATTACCGACGACGGCGGCATAGCACTGACGCTGTCTGACGGCACCATCGTCGACGCGGTGGGAATGAGCTTCGGCTCGGTCTACAGAGAGGGCACGACTTTAACCGCGCTCATCACAAACGTGAATCGAGGCTACGAGCGTAAACCTGGTGGCGCCGCGGGAAGCGGCACTGACACCGATAACAACAACGCTGATTTTCAGCTCATCACTCCGAGCGATCCGCAGAACTCATCTGGTTGCGTAACCCCGAGTCCATCGCCATCGCCATCTCCATCTCCTTCGCCATCCCCTTCGCCGAGTCCGACACCGACCCCCGCGGTTCCTGGCTCAGTCGTGATTAGTCAGGTGTACGGTGGCGGCGGCAATGTCGGCGCGACGTTGAAGAACGACTTTATTGAGATCCTTAACCATACCGGAGCGCCCATAGATCTGACTGGCTGGTCCGTGCAGATCGCTTCGGCGGGTCAGGTAAATTGGCAAAAGACGAACCTCACCAATTTCATGCTTCAACCGGGACAGTACTACCTGGTTCAGCAGTCTCAGGGCGCTGGAGGAACCGATAATCTTCCTACTCCTGACGCTGTTGGCGGGGGCTTAGTCAGTTCAACCTCCGGGAAAGTCGCTCTGGTGAGTAACCAAACTACGTTGACTGGTAACTGCCCGGTCGGCGGAGGAATTGTCGACTTTGTAGGTTACGGAACGGAAACGTGCTCCGAGAGCTCTCCGGCGCCGGTGCTTACCAACACTATCGCAAATTTGCGCAAAAATAACGGCTGTTTTGATTCTGACAATAATGCTGTCGACTTTTCGACCGGCGCACCCAATCCACGTAACAGCTCCTCGGCAACAAACAGTTGCATAGCCCTGTTTGCAATTGGATCCGCTCAACCGAGTACGGTGCAAACTGGAAACAGCACCACTCTAAC
>JBIOZK010000033.1:0-74459 GCA_044870975.1 Pyrinomonadaceae bacterium | reverse complement strand
ATCGGAGCGCGGGCATCCTTGCCCGCAGTGCGTTCGCCGCAAGTTCCCTAAGACAGTTTGCGCTCCGCGCTCATGCGGGCAGGGATGCCCGCGCTCCATAAAGTCTATTGAAACTGCTTGCCGTAATACAGAAAGAATGCGTTATTGCCTCGACCGTGATTCGCAATAGCGTAACCACCAGTGAGCGCCGTCGTTTTTGTCGTCGCAATCGAAATACCGGGACTCACATATCCGAAACGGTTCTCGCCGCTAAACCAATCGACCAAGAAGCTGAACCGGTTGAAGAGCGGTTGCTCGTATCCGACAATCGCCCCCTGCTTCGAGCGCTGTGACGCGGCGCCAATCAAGGTGTAGGCGCCACCGGTAAAGCGCGGCCCGAGATTCCCACTGAATTGTTTGCTGCCGACGGCGTAACACTGGCCCATCGTGTCAGTGTCAGCACGATGAACTATCGGCGTATAAAGAATGCAGCCCGTAGCTCCGGCCAGACCCTTACTCTCGTCCTTATAGAACTGCCACTTCACATTCGGCTGAATCTCAACAGGTTGACTGGGGCCGCCGTTGATGTGCGTGAAAGATACATTGACGCCGGCTTCGATTCGCTGCGGCGCGCCGACGACCACGCGTGGGATGTAATTTTCGAACGCGCTGGTACGTTGCCACGCAAAGTTCGAAATGAAATCCATTTCGACGTAAACCTTCTTCGACGAGACCACGTCGGTGGAAGGCACATTCATTAGAGTCGATTGCGCAGCAACCGCAACGCAGGATGAGAGACAAACTAACGCGACGAAGAACAGTAAGGATAAGTTTCTGGGGCGCATGGGGATTTCGGCTCCTATGCTCGAAGTTGATTCAGAAAGCTCTCGCCCGCACTTAGATTAAGACCAAAATTCTCGGCAATGGTGTTGCCGATATCGGAAAGCGATTTTCGGGTGCCCAAATCTACACCGCTTTTCGCCTTTTTTCCATAAACGATTAATGGCGCGTATTCCCTCGTGTGATCGGTGCCCGGATACGTCGGGTCATTTCCGTGGTCAGCCGTGATCACCAATAAATCGCCGTCGTTCATCGCCGCCTCAATCTCCGGCCAGCGCGCGTCGAAATGTTCGAGCGCTCGCGCGTACCCTTCGGTGTCCCGACGATGCCCATACAACATGTCGAAATCAACGAAGTTCGAAAAGATTAAGCCGCGCGTATCGTCACGTAGGGCCGCGATCGTCTGATCCATCGACTGCTGATTGTTCTTCGCGGTCAGTTCCTGGGTAACGCCCGCGGAATCGTAGATCGAAGCTATCTTCCCGATGCTTACCACCTCCAAGCCATTGTCACTCAAGAGCGGCAGAAGGTTTTCGCGCGGGGGCGGCACCGCATAATCGTGACGATTCTCAGTGCGATAGAAATTACCCGGCTCGCCGAGGAATGGCCGCGCGATCACGCGACCGACTTCGTGTTCGCCGCGCAACATGCCGCGCGCGATCTCGCAAATCTCATATAACCGCTCCAGCGGAATTACTTCTTCATGTGCGGCGATTTGAAAGACTGAATCAGCCGAGGTGTACACGATCGGCTTCTGCGTCTTCACGTGCTCGTCGCCTAACTGCTTGATGATCTCAGTGCCGCTCGCCGGAATGTTTCCCAGGATCCCCGGCACACCTGTTTTAGTGACAAACTCCTCAATCACCGATTGCGGAAACCCATTTGGATAAGTTGGAAACGCCCGCTCGAGGATGATCCCCGCCATTTCCCAATGCCCGGTCGTCGTATCTTTGCCATTCGATTTGAGCGCGCACTTGCCATAGCCACCGCGTGGCTGGTCTATCGGCGCCACACCCGCCAGCGGACGAATGTTACCCAGCCCGAGACTCTGCAAATTCGGCAGATTCAATTGCCGCGATTCACAGATATGACCAAACGTGTCCGAGCCGGCGTCGCCCCATTCCGGCGCGTCCGGCATCGCGCCAATGCCGGCGCCGTCGAGGACAATTAGAGTTATGCGATTGAAATTAGAATCAGTCATTTCGATATTGACGTGATAGTCCCGCCTTGAATTGTTTCCAAAATTGAAAGCAGTTTTGGCATTAATGGTCGAGTGTCTGCAAGACGATTTGATTTGGCTCGAAGTATGGCCACGGAGATCGCCTCAGGTATTCCTGCGTGAGCACCAAACCCTACGTCCATGGTAACCAAAACGTCAAATCGCCCAGCAGCTCGCGCAAGCAGCTCTCCATTCTTAATGCCAGCCCAGCCGATCTTAGGCACTGACGCGACGTCGTGGCCCCGAAGCTCCAGGGCCAAACGCCAATCCAAATTCTCGTCAAGGAGTATCCGCAAAGTTAAACCGGTTCGAGGACCCGGGCTTGGGACATTTCCAGCAGAGCTATGACTTGTTCACGCTTTACGCTAGGGAATCCTTCGAGAAAATCGTCGATGGAATCGCCGGCTTCCAAATGATCGAAGAGGCTTTTTACAGGCACGCGCGTTCCACGGAAGACGGGTGTTCCTCCGAGAATTTCAGGATCTGAACAGATGACCTCGTCGTTCATAGACGCAGTTTACCGCGTACGACAACCCGCCTCAAATATTCACTGCTTCGGCGCGTAGTAACCATCGCGCGCCCGCACGGTCCCATCCTTCACTCCTCGTAGCTCCACTTTGATCTGGCGGAAGCGGCCGTCGCGGGTCTTGTCTGTCGGGTAATAGCCGAGGCTGTATTGCGTTCCGATTTCGTTGGCCACTTGCGCAAATGCCGCGCTGGCTTGCTGCAAAGTGGCTGCTTCAAAATTGCGGCCGCCGCTGGCCTTCGCGAGCTGATCCATTTCACGTCGCGCCACGTTGTACAACCGGCGGCTAATGTCCATACGCTCGAATTGTCCCAGCTTGCAGAAATCCTGATAGTCTTCCTTGTCGGCCGATGGCACGAACAGGCGGCGAAAGCGTTCCAGCTGTTTGGCCGAAAGCGCTAGACGACCGTCGTCCTGACAATCCCTTAACAGACGATCTTCGACATAGTCTTCAGTGTTGACCTGGATGAAATAAGACGCGACCCCGACACGGGCCAGTCTGGCGCGCGCCTCGTTGAAATCGGTGTTGCTGCTGGAATCGACTCCATCGGTCAACGCCACGACTGCGCGCCGCCCGCGAAATTCGTCCGTTGCGGGAGCCCGAAAGACTTCGTCACCAATCCTCCCGAGCGCGTCATAAAAAGGTGTGCCGTTACTGATTCGCAAATTAGAGATCGCGTTTCGCAAGACCGTACGTTTGTCGGTCAAACCACACAGCAGGTCAACCGTGGCCAGAGGACCCCTGGTCGATTGTTCGTTATTGAAAGCGACGACGGCGATCCGATCGCCCGCCCGTAGGGCGCTGATAAAAACATTTGCCGCGTCGCGAATCAGGCCGAGCTCGTCGCGCGTCGAACCGGAGGTATCCAGCAGCAGAGCGATTTCAAACGGCGCCTCAGTTGTCGCAAAGTTAGTCAGACGCTGCGGCTTGCCGTCTTCGAACAACACAAAATTCTCCTGACGTAGCGTCGATATCGGATGACCGCCTCTATCAGTCACGACCGCCGGCACGGTCACGAGCTGGGTTTCAACTCGCACCACGTCACCCTCATCTACTTCTTCCGAGGAATTGGTCGCCTGTTTATTTGCCGGTGGCTGATTTGTATTCTGATTGGCCCCGACCGTGCGCGGCCGCTGTTGCTGATTGGTTTGTTGAGTGCTTTGAGACGTGACGGCGGGCTGAAAGCATAGCGGCACAGCCAGCAGCAAAGGCCATCCGATCCTAATTAGAAAATTGCTTCCGCGCATGGAGTTGATCGTGCTGATCGGGTCCAGGGTTGGGTCAATAATAGCTGCATTCGGAATCAGACCCAAAACGTTTACCGGGTCGGCTTCTTGACACCTTTTGATCCTTTCCTTACGATCACACTTCGCCGTGACACAGTAGTTCCGAATTGATTTTTGAAAAGGGCACGTATGTCAATGGTAGACGGCTTCCCTTACAAGGAAGAGGTTGGGGGTTCGAGTCCCTCCGCGCCCACCAGATAAGGCAGAGGCTAGAGGTCAGAGGTTAGAGGTTAGTAAATCGCCGCAGCGTTGTGAGCAAGCGCGCGATTTACTGATCTCTAACCTCTAGCCTCTAACCTCTCCTTTTCCATGCGGAGTCGTAGTTCAGTTGGTTAGAACGCCGGCCTGTCACGTCGGAGGTCGCGGGTTCGAGTCCCGTCGGCTCCGCCATTATCAAAGCGGTTGCTTTTCATTTCGAAGAGCAACCGCTTTTCAATTTATGGCTTTTCAATTGAGATCAAGAACTCGGCTGATCGCCGAATGCAAGGGTCACGCTTTCCGACGCCTTGCCCACTCCGTTTCCGTTGTTTTGGGAAGGTTGGCTAAACACCCATGCTGTCCGACCTGCTTTGTTGGTCTGCTGCTTAATCTGCAGAGAGTTTTGTTGAATGTCCTCGATCACCCGGCACACTCTCTCCAAGATTTCTGCTTCCATTTCTGACCACATCGGCAGGCTTAAGCTTTCCTGTGCGAGTTTCTCGGTAACCGGAAGGCGTTTGGTGGCAAACTGCCGGTAAGCGGTCTGGAGATGCACCGGCGGGTTGTAATAGCTGCGCGTTTCAATGTTCTCTTCGGCTAGTGCATGTGCAAGCTCGTCGCGGCTCAAACCGAATTCACCTTCGTCAATCGTGATACAAAAATCTTTGTGGGCACTCCGATCTCCCTCGGCGATTCTTTGAAATCCTACGCCGCGAAGCTTTCCCAATTCTTTTCGATAAACTTCGGCGTAGGCGTTTCGATTCTCAATGGCCCGACCCAATGAGCCCAAACTCTGGTTGGCGAGCAAGGCAGAAATCTCGGGTAAGCGAGCATTAAGCCCGGCAAACGCGCTGTTGTAGGTCCCGTCGTTACCATATTCACGGCCGCGGATTAATTCAGTTGCTAACTCATCATTCTTGGTCGCCACGATTCCGCCCTCACCTGCGATGACCAGCTTTGTGGGCGAAAGACTGAACACCTGCGCATCGCCCTGCGATCCGACGACCTGAGATTGATAGCTCGAGCCAAAAGCATGCGCGGCATCGAAAATCACTTTTAGGTTGTGGCGTTCGGCGATTTCACACAGTTCATCGATCGCGGCCGGATTGCCGAAGTTGTGAACAGCTATGATCGCGCTGGTGCGCGGTGTGATCAATTCTTCGATCGCCTGCGGATTGATGTTTTTGGTTTGAAAATCCGCCTCAGCGAAGACAGGTTTGACGCCGGCCCAAACTAACGCGCTAACGGTGGCCATAAACGTGAAGCTGGGCACGATGGCCTCGCCCTGGAGATTTAAGGCGCGGTAGGCGAGCAATAAGCCACTTGTGCCGCTCGAAACGGCGACAGCGTGTTTGACCTTCAAGTGTTCGGCCGCGGCTTCTTCAAATTCTCGCAGGTGAATCCCTTTGGTCAGCACTCTGCTCGCCAGAATTCTTTCAAGCTTTTCGTTGATGTCGCTGAAAATTGGCAGAAACGGTCTGACTAAGGGGATTTTCGGGGGGTTTGTCATTCGTTCTCTCTTGTTCTTATCGGCTTTGCCGGGACTCCGACAACTACGACGCGGCTCGGTATGTTTCGCGTGACCGCTGCGCCCGCACCGATAAAAGACCATTCACCTACCGCTTTGCCCTGGATGATACTTGAGCCCGCGCCAACCCAGCAACCTTCACCCACTGAAACATTTCCAGCGATGTTGGCACCGGGAGCAATCATCGAGTAGCGCCCGATTTCCGTGTCGTGTCCGACGAAAGTCGAGACGTGAACGATCGCATGGTCGCCAATTTCCGTGGCGGTGCTGACGAAAGCGAAGGGGAAAATCATCACCCCCCGGCCGATTTTTGCCAGCGGCGAGATCTGCGCCAGAGGGGATATCGCGCTGATAAAAGAAAGGCCCAGATCAGCAGCGCGTTCTGCCAGATGTTTGCGAGCCTCGGCTCCTCCGACGGCGCAAATCACGGAAATCTCATTGCGGTTGATACTTTCAAACCAGGACCAGTCGCCCAGCACGGTCAGTCCATCAACCGTCTTCCCGTGCAGATTCGAATCATCATCAACAAAACCGTGCACCGCAATTCGTTTTTTCCGCGCCTGCTGATGCTGAAAGATGTCAGCCACCTCACGCCCGTGACCGCCCGCGCCGATGATCACAATTTTTTTCATTTGGGCTTATTTCGATGATAACAGAACACCTCATCGTTTGACCCGCCCGATAAAAAAATCTAATTTGAGAGCCCTCGTATGAAGCGAATAAAGGTCTGCCACATTTGCGGAGCACTCGAAGGCGCGCCCTGGATGGTCGAGCAACTGCGCGAGCTGCGCGACCGATTCGGCTACGACGTTTACGCCCTCGTCATCCGTGAGGACTGTAATTTCGCCCAGCGATTGATGAACGCCGGAATAAAATGTCTGCCGTTGCCCTACGTTTATCGATCTGTGAAAGATATGGCGCTGCTGCCGCAGATGATCTTTAAGATGGAAAAGCTGCTGCGCCGCGAACGGTTTGACGTCGTTCAGACTCATCTTTTCCCCTCAATGCTGATTGGCCGGATTGCTTCGTGGTTGGCCGATACGCCGGTCCGGCTCGCGATGGTTGCCTCGCCGTTTCACCTCCAAGCCGTCATCTCGCGCTACATTGACCGGGCAACTGTTTGGATGGAAACGGGCGTTATCGCCTCGTGTCAAAAAACCGTCGAGCTTTATCAGGAGATCGGCGTCGCGTCGAAAAAAATCTCACTGATTTATTACGGAGCGGACGAGCGCAGATTTAACACTGAAGAAATCCTACCGGCCAACATTCGCGCCGAATTCGGCTGGCCGTCCGACACTCCGGTCATAGCCCTGGTGGCTTATTTCTATCCGAAGCTGCCGAGGTCGG
The DNA here is from genome assembly GCA_044870975.1 of Pyrinomonadaceae bacterium. Taxonomy (GTDB): domain Bacteria; phylum Acidobacteriota; class Blastocatellia; order Pyrinomonadales; family Pyrinomonadaceae; genus UBA11740. The sequence goes on along the minus strand of JBIOZK010000033.1, from coordinate 67,535 downwards.
GATGGATTCCCGAAATAGTTTTTAACCGCGCCACGAAGGGACATGAAGAGTTTGTCGAAGCGGCTCGAATTGTGCTGCAAGAATTTCCCAACGCCAGATTTATGATGGTCGGTCCCGGCTGGGAAGCTGACGGCGAGAAGAATCGGCAAGAAATTATCGAACGAGTCAAGAGCCTGGGACTGGACCAGGAGATTATTTTTACGGGCTATCGTTCCGACGTGAACGGAATCCTGCGCGACGTCAACGTCGCGGTGCAGGCGCCCATACTCGAAAACCTGGGCGGGACGATCGAAGCCTTGATGATGGAGCGGCCACTGGTCGCCACCCGGGTCGGCGGAATTCCTGACAGTGTGCGGGATGGGGAAACCGGAATCCTGGTTGAGCCTGCTAACTCCGAGGATCTGGCACGCGGAATTTTGGCGATGCTCCGCAATCCCAGGGAAGCAGAGCGAATGGCGCGCAACGGCCGCAGCCTCATGCTCGAAAGATTCTCATTGAGCCGAACGGTCACAGATCTGCACGAGCTTTATCAACGAGAATTATCGCGGAAAAGACGACGTGGTTATAATTTAGCAGTTTCGCTCTTTCGGCAGATCCTCGCCTTTCCGGTCTATGCGTATCTCGGCTTTCGGGTGCTTGTCATTGAATATGGTTTGCGGATTTACGCCCCGATCTATCTGTCCGTGTATCGCACCCGGCTCCGTATTTATCTATTGTTGCTGCGAAGCTACCTCGTTATTCTTTTCTGGAAAGCTGTCAGACCCGCATATTATTTCCGAAGTTTTGTAGCTTCAGTTCTGAAGACAATCAAACTCAAGCTGGGGCGAGTTAGAAGTCAATGATCACTCCCCCTTCAGAAACGATAAACGGAGTCTCGGCCCCAACGACCGCGCGAGAACCTCTCTCTTTGTCCATCGAACCTCTGATCAAAATTCGACCGATCAGAAAATCCTTTGCCTCTGATTTACTGGAAATCTGGCGGTACCGGGAGCTGTTTCTCGCTCTAGTCTGGCGCGACTTGAAAGTGCGTTACAAGCAGACTGCGCTAGGCATAGCCTGGGCCATTCTCCAGCCTTTGCTGATGACTTTAGTCTTCGCTGTCTTCTTCGGCATAGTGGTGCGCGTGCCGGCGGAAGGCGGCGTACCCTATCCCCTCTTCGCTTGTTCAGGACTGCTGGCGTGGCTCCTCTTTTCACAAACCGTGGTGGCGGGTAGCCAATGCTTAAGTGGCAACGGATATCTCATCAACAAGGTCTATTTTCCTCGCTTGATTCTTCCCCTTGTTAACGTTTGCGTGCGGCTGGTTGATTTTGCGGCAGCGTCGGTGGTGCTGGTCGCGTTGATGTGTTACTACCGCGTCGGAATTACCCCTAACATTTTGCTGGTTCCGTTCTTGATTATGCAGTTAGCCGTTCTGGCTTTTGCTTTAAGCGCGTGGCTGGCAGCTCTGCACCTGAAATACAGAGACGTCGGGTCGCTGTTGCCGGTCGCTATGCAAATCTGGATGTTCGTTTCGCCAATTGTTTATCCGGCAAGCTTGATCTCGACAAACTGGCGCAAGCTTTATTTTCTGAACCCGCTCGCGGGCATCCTGGAAAACTTGCGAGCGGCGCTTTTGGGATTGCCGCTTAGCACTAATACTCTTTCGGTTTCGGTGGTTACCACGCTGGTGATAACTGCTTTTTCTCTTTGGGCTTTTCATGCGATGTCCAGGGGTTTGTCGGACGTTTTCTAAACTGACTGGACCATTTTCTTCTACCTGATGCGACCCATCTTGCAAGTCAGAAAATTGAGCAAGCACTACAACCTCACGACGGGCGCGTCATCTTTGCGTGAAGCATTAGCGGAAACCCCGGCCAAACTATTTTCGCGCCCGCGTCGGCGAGAGACATTTTGGGCACTGCGCGATATCAGTTTCGACGTGGCCCCGGGCGAAGCTGTCGGTCTGATTGGCCGCAACGGCGCGGGGAAATCCACCCTCCTCAAAGTCCTTTCGCGAATCGCGGATCCAACCGAAGGCGAGGTGGATATTTACGGAAGGACCGGAAGTCTGCTCGAGATAGGCACCGGCTTTCATCCGGATTTCACCGGGCGCGAGAATATTTTTCTGAATGGGGTGATGCTCGGGATGTCACGCCGCGAGGTCCGCCGCAAGTTCGACGATATTTCCGCCTTCGCGGAAATCGGCAAGTTTCTCGATACGCCGGTGAAATATTATTCGTCCGGCATGTATGTGCGCCTGGCGTTCGCGGTAGCAGCACACTTCGAGCCAGAGGTCTTGATTATTGACGAAGTGCTGGCCGTCGGCGATACGGCCTTTCAGCAAAAATGCTTCGAGAAGATGCGGCAGATTCGCGCGCGCGGGGCGACTATAATTTTGGTCAGTCACGATCTGCTTTCGGTCAGAGAGTTTTGCGACCGCGCGATTCTCTTTGAAGCGGGCTGCCTGCTCGAAGTCGGCGAGCCGCAAGCGATCATCAACAGTTACTTAAAGCTTGTAGGGCAGCCGGTCTAACCATCATAAAGATAAAGATTAATGTTCTCGCTAATCACGCTGATTGACGCCAGCGCTGTGGACAAGTACTACACACGCCACATCTGGCGGATGTACCAGGGATTCAATCGATTTTTTCAGCCCATCGACATTCGTAAATACAACGCCAGCGAAAACCCCGCAGACGTCACAATTCTGGACAGGTTCGCGTTCTTTGCGGCGATGTTTTACGACCGGATCCCATATGAGAGTTTGCTTGAGCGGCTCGCAGGCACGCGCAATCTGGTCTTCATGACCTCGGATTTGCACTGCTGGTCAATTTTCCCGGACCTCATCGACCCCAACTTGCTTACCCGCGCCTGGCTGGACCCTTCTCTCAATCGGTACGAACGCTTATTCGAGATGTTCGATCGGCTGAACATCAAACATCTGATCACCAATTACGATTGCCCGGAGTTGAGAGACATTCAGGCGCAACGCCCTTCGCTAAGCACTTACGTCATTGACCTGCACATAGACCCCTCGATCTTCCGCGACTATGGTCTGCCCAAAAAATATGACTTAATCATCTACGGCGCGACGATGCCGTCAGCATATCCCTTTCGGCATCGCGTGAGCCGGCTGATGCTGCGGTCGCGTCGGTTCAAGATTCTGCGTCTCTTTAAGGTTCTGCACCTGGCGCCGAAAAACCCTCAGTATAATTCGGCTATCTGCGGTGAAGGCCTGGCGCGGAAGATTAATCAATCGTGGCTGGGTCTTTCGACCATTACCAATTTCGATTATTTAGTTGGTAAATACTTTGAGATTCCGGCGTGCCGATCAGTGGTGCTCGGAAATATGAACGAGCAGGGCAGTGCTATTTTCGGGAATAACTACATCCATGTTGACGATGGGATGACAGACAATCAGATTCTGAACATAGTGGCTGAGGCGCTGGCTGATCGCCCGAGGCTTCAAGAGTACGCAGATCTTATGTATGACGTTATCCACGCAGGATATACGCTCGAGCAGAATGAGCGGAAGCTCTTCGATGTGGCCCGCCATGTCAGCACAACTATTTAGAAAATCATCCGCAATTGTAATGAGAAAACCTTTGTCAGAATGGTTGCCCCCAAACAAAAGAGCCGCCATCTGTTTTAGCGTTGACGACGTTCATCCGGCCAAGTCTTCCGATGCTTACGAGGCGGGCGGCGACCTTGAGCGCGGGGCCTTGCGTCATGTTCTATGGTTGCTTGAAAAACATCCGCAACTGCGGGTCACGCTTTTTACGTGTGCCGACTGGCGCCAGATTTCACCCGTACCAACTCGAAAATTTCTCGCGCGCGTTCCGGTTTTGCGCGACCGGCTTTTCCTCGCCCGAGTTTCGCCGAAAGGGACAATGAAGCTGGACCGCCACCGCGAGTTTGCTGAGTTCTTGAGACGCATTCCGCGCGCGGAGATCGGCCTGCACGGCCTGCATCACGTCCACCGCGGCTTGCGCTTGCCGGTAGAATTTCAGAATCAGAATGTCGCCGAATGCGAGAGTATTCTGCGAGAAGCGCTGGAGATTTTTGAAGCCGCGAGTTTGCCGCATGCGGGCGGAATCCAGCCACCGGGGTGGGATTTGACAGAGGCTCTGGCGGAGGCAACGGTCGCCGTCGCTTTACGCTTCGTCTCGTCGGCGCGAGATATCATCACGCCAATATCGGTTGATGCCGTGACGAACCAAAGCGGACTGCGCGGCGTTTCTCTCATTTATCCTGAACTGGTTTACAGTAACCGCTTGCTCCATTTTACAAATAATTTTCAGGCGACTTCCGATTATGATCGCGCGCGGCGAGTAATCGAGCACGGGGGCTTGCTGGCGATCAAAGCTCACGTGATCAAAAACGCCATGGGCCATGTCGCTCTGGACGGTCTGGACGAGCGTTACCGGAATTACCTGGACCTTGTTTTTACCAAGCTCAAAGACGATTTTGGCGAATCGTTGTGGTGGACTTCGATGGGCGAAATCTCTGCGAGAGTTTTCCCGAATTGATGAGCACGCTGCAAATCAACCCCCCGGACATAGACAAAGAATATCTGCAAGGCCTCAACGCCGCTTTCGGAAATTGGGGTGACCGGCGGCAGTTTGAGTGGTATTTCCGCCGCGAGACCATCTTCCTCTCCCCAGACCTGCTGGTGTTCCGCGAAGGTGGAAAAATCGCGGCCGGTTCGGGAATCACTTACCGCTGCGTGCGGTTCCCTGACCAGGAAGAGATGATCGTAGCGATCATGACCGGCTCCTGGACTTTGCCGCAACATCGCGGCCAGGGCTTTTTTACTCGCATGATCGAGACGTCGCTTCAGCGCGCGACGGAAAGGTCCGCGCAATTGCTGCTCGCTTTCGTCACGGAGGACAACGCCAGCTTCAGGCAGCTGCGAGCATTCGGCGCACTTCTGTTTCCGAGTTTCTATCTTTTTTCCACGGAATCAACGCCGGTTCCGAACGTTGATACGGCGTTTGAACAAGTCGAGCCAAAAGAAGAAATCGTCGCCGAGATGTTTGAAAAATTCACGGGGAGCGGGGCGGGGTTCGCGCGTTTCCAATACCCTTCGCCGCGGGATTTTCGTGCTCAGTTCTGCGACCGCCCGCACCCAACAGAAGTTTGGTCGGACAGAAACCGGAACTTCGCCGTGATTGAAAAGAGGGCCGACACGAATCTTCTTCAGCTTTATTTGGCGCAAGATGAGAAAAACTTCTTGGCTGACTTGCTCGTGCATGCGCTCAAGCAAAACCGCAAGTTCTTCGCCTTCACGATGCAGGAAGAAACGGCAGTCCTGGGGCACGATTTCGGGTTGGGACTCAAAAAAGGCTTTCTCACCGTCTTGCCAACCAACGCGAGTGTCCAACTGCCGCCGGGCCTTCGTTGGAGAATACAGAACGGCGATCGTGCTTAGAGCACTACGTGCAGAAGTGGCGTCGTAAACACCGTTCGTCGCAACGTTGAAGCCCCCCGTCTTTCAATCTAAACTCCAGGCAGATGATTTCGGTCTCTCAAGCGGTCAGCATCGTCCTTAATAATGCGCGGTGTTTGGAAACCGAGTTAGTTCGATTGCCGGACTCGCGGGATCGCATTCTGGCTGAGGACATCGCTGCCGACATCGATCTGCCTCCGTTCGATCGCGCCCAGATGGATGGCTATGCCGTGCGGGCGGAAGATGTCTCGTCTACCCCGGCGCGACTTCAGATCGTCGGCGAATCAGCGGCCGGCGCCGGCTGGCATCACGAAATGAAACGTGGCGAAGCAGTGCGCATCATGACGGGCGCGCCCGTGCCAAAAGGCGCTGATGCGGTCCAACAGGTCGAGTTGACCCGCGAAGTTAACGGCACCGTCGAAATTCTCGAGCCAGTTATGTCCGGACGCTCGATCGTCAATAAGGCGACTGAGATCAAAGCTGGCGAAACTGTGCTGCGGGCCGGCGACCAAATCAGCGCAGCGATGATCGCGACGCTCGCGTCATTTGGTTATGCGGAAGTGAAAGTTGCCCGACGTCCTCGCGTGGCGGTCATGGCGACCGGAAGTGAATTGGTTGATGTCGATCAAAAGCCTGCCCGCGATCAAATTCGCGACTCCAATAACTACACGATCCAAGCCTACGCAGCGCAGTCGAATGCGATCGTCGAGAGATTGCCGCTGGTCGGCGACGAAACCAGCGAACTCAAAGAGAAGATCCGCACGGCTGCGGAAAAGTGCGATGTGTTGATAACTTCTGGCGGCGTGTCGATGGGTGTCTACGACTTCACCAAAACAGCTTTGCAGGAACTGGGCGCGGAAATATTCTTCGAACGGGTAGCCCTGCGTCCGGGGAAGCCGACGGTCTTTGCGCGGCTTGGAAATACTTTGGTGTTCGGGTTGCCGGGCAATCCAGTTTCGGTCGCGGTCACGTTCAATCTTTTCTCACGGGCGTCGCTGCTCGCGATGCAAGGAGCAACCAACCCACGCTTAACTGAGGAACACGCGATGCTGACCCGCGACATCAAGGGTTCCGTCGATCGCGAGAGTTATCTGCCGGCAATCCTGCGTTCTGATGAAACCGGAAAACTGCTGGCCGAGCCCCTGAAGTGGGGCGGATCGTCGGATTTCGTGGCGTTCGCCAAAGCAACCGCATTAATCAATATCCCAGCCGGGCCGATGAAAACAGCCGCTGGATCAGTCGTGCGCGTAGTAAACTTGCCGAACTGATTCATGCAAGCCGCCACGCCGACAGATACCGCGAAGTCCGCGCCGGCCCCGCTCGCGCACCAGGCGATTCACGACACCGTCGTCCATCTCCTGGAAAGCTTTCCGCGCGGCGCGTTGCTCGACGTGCCCGCCGGCGAAGGCGCCCTCGCGGCTCGACTGATCGATGCCGGCTATGAGGTTCGTTGTTGTGATCTATATCCGGAAATCTTTCGGCTTGATGGTGTCGATATTCATCAGGGGAACCTCGATGCGGAATTACCTTTCGGCGATAAATCATTCGATTACGTTACCTGTCTGGAAGGTCTCGAACACATCGAGAATCCACAGCAGGCGATGCGCGAGTTTGCGCGCGTGCTCAAGTCTGGCGGTCATTTGATCGTCAGCGTGCCGAATATTCTCAACATCGAAGAACGTCTGAAGTGGTTGCTCCATGGCTATACCTCGCACTTCAAACCGATCTCGCGCGCGGCGTCTGAGCGGTTGGCAACTGAGTATGAGGGTCGGGTGGAGATCGGGGCGCACGTGAACCCGATCGGCTATTCTGAGTTGCGACACATACTTGAAAAGAATGGTTTTGAGTTATTGAGCGTTCTTCGCGACAAGCCGAAAGGAAATACCTGGGCTTACTGGCCGATCGTGGCCGCGATCAAAATAATCTCCAAACTGACTCCGCCTCAGAAGCGGGCTGAACGGTGGACTAAGGAGTTAGCCTCGAACGAGGTTTTGTTAGGCGGAAACACCTTGATCGTACACGCTGTGCTCAAGTGAATTGATACGGCGTAGCGCAAATTGTTAATTTGCGTCGGAACGCCCGCCCGCGACGGAATCGCAAATTAACAATTTGCGCTACATAAATGAGCCAACTTACGCATATCGACGACCAGGGTCGCGCCGTGATGGTTGACACGACCGACAAGTCAGCAACGACGCGCCGCGCCGTCGCTTCAGCGCGCGTACTGATGACCGCTGAAACCATCGCCGCGATTCGCGATCATCAAACACCGAAAGGCGATCCGCTCGAGACTGCCCGACTGGCGGGCATTGTTGCCGCCAAACGAACCGCCGAACTGATTCCACTCTGCCATCCGCTGCCGCTCACGCACATCGATGTGCGCGCGGAGTTGCGCAGCGACGCGGTCCATCTCGAATCAGAAGTCACCACCCACGCGCAGACCGGCGTCGAGATGGAAGCGCTAACCGCGGTTTCCGTAGCCGCGCTCACCGTCTACGACATGTGTAAGGCGCTGGATAAAGCCATGACGATTACCGACGTCCGTCTGGACCTAAAAACCGGCGGCAAGTCCGGAGATTACCGGCGCGAGCCGAATCCTCAGGGAACAACCTAAGCTGGATCGACGTTTAGCAACGTGCGCGGAGCGGACTTGGTAGGTACGCAGAAGCCGAAACAATTCTCTTGAGGGCGAAGTGAGATGAAGTACCAACTTTCAAACGATGCACGGCCGCAGGCTATGACGCTGTTGCTGGCGGCGATCCTTTCGATTGCGCTGTGGTTTATTCCTTTCGCCGAGTTTCTCGCTTACCCGTTCCGTATTTTCGTCACCTTCATTCACGAAGGCGGCCACGCACTGGCGGCCCTGGCCACAGGAAATTCAGTGCAGAGTCTCAGCGTGGCCATGAACGGCAGCGGCGAGACTTATACGACGCAAGGCGGATTGATTTCGCAGATGATTGTCTCCAGCGCCGGCTATCTCGGCGCAATGACTTACGGCGCGCTCTTGCTCATCCTGATACGTCGATCGGTGGCCGCGCGCCTGGTGTTGGTCGGTTCAGCGGGCGTGGTATTCGCCCTGACCACAATCTTCGGCGTGGTAAAGCCGATCATGGCGGGCACTTGGGGAACTCTCAGCGGTCTGCCCTTCACGCTGGCGGCCGGCGCCATTATCTCTGTTGGTTTGTTTGCGGTTGCGCGGTTCGCATCTGCGCGCGTCGCGACTTTTCTGGTCAGCTTTCTGGCGGTGCAATGTGTGCTGAACGCGCTGCTGGATCTCAAGACGGTATTCTTTCTCTCATCGCCTTTTGTGACTGCCGTCCCCACCGACGCGCTGAATATGGCCAACGCTACAGGCATTCCGGCCCTGTTCTGGTCGGTTCTATGGATTGCCACTTCAGTTTTGATTCTGGCTGTGGCCGTGCGGCAGTACGTAGGCTCGCGGCGTTCTTCGCTGGGTGCGACATCTGATCTGGCATTGGGCAGCGCTTCGAGCGCCTTCACGATGCCGGCGTTGCCTTCCGCGTCCAGCCAGGTTCATTACGACAAATCACTCTAGACTGGCCTCGTAAGCAGGCGCCAGCACCGCTCTCGCCTTGCCTCGACAGGATCGGGATCGTATAATCCCGGTTCTTGCTCGGATCTTCGGATTGCGTTATCCGGTGGGTTTTGGCCCACTTTTTCTTTTGGGCGAAAACTGGTGGAATCGGTCGCAGAGCGGATCAAGCAAATTGCTGAACAGGCGGCGATCGACCACGGACTCGAACTGGTACATACGGAAGTTGCCGGCCCCGAGAACAATCCAATCGTTCGAGTGTTCATTGATAAACCCGGCGGGGTAACTCACGACGATTGTTCGGAAGTGAGCACCCAAATCGGCACGGTGTTGGACGTCGAGGATTTCATTCACGCGGCCTATACACTGGAAGTTTCGTCCCCGGGAATCGAGCGCGGGCTGTATAAGCTGGCCGATTACGAACGGTTTACCGGCAGTTCGGCGAAGATCAAAACGCGGATCGCGATCGGCAATCAGCGAAATTTTCGCGGCGTCATCAGCGGAGTCGCAAACGACCAAGTCGTTTTCGACGACCGCACCAGCGGACGGGTTGAGATTCCTTTCGAAGCGATAGCCAGGGCCAACCTTGAGGTTGACGTAGACAATGAGTTTCGTCACGCGCGCGAACGCGAAGCGACCGACCGAGAATTGATTAAAAAGAATAGATGAGCACGAGCATTGCGCAAAACATAGAAGCCCTTTGCCAGGAGCAAGGCATCGATCGCGACCTGGTAATCGAAGCGATTAAGGAAGCCGTGCGCGCCGCGGCCAAGAAACAGTTCAAGGGCGGCGAAGACATCCAGGTTGACTGGACGCCGGAAGCCGGATTGGAACTGTCCGCTTCGAAAGTCGTCGTCGAAGAGGTCAACGACACCAACACGGAACTGTCGATCGAAGAAGCGCGCGAACTCGGCGGTGATGAAGTTGAAGTTGGCGACGCCTTGCTGCTCCCGATGCCGATGGAAGAACTCGGCCGCATCGCGGCGCAGACCGCCAAGCAGATTCTCTTTCAGAAAGTCCGCGACGCGGTTCGCTCGAATGTGTACGAGCAGTACATCGATCGCGTCGGCGAATTGGTGAACGGATTCGTCAAGCGTTTCGAGCGTGGCAACATGATTGTCGATCTCGGGAACCTCGAAGCCATTCTGCCGCGCATGCAACAGTCACGCGGCGAGCAATGGAACCAGGGTGAACGCATTCGCGTCGTCATTACCAACGTTTCCAAAGAATCAAAAGGCCCGCAGATTGAAGTCTCGCGCACCTCGCCGGAACTTCTTGAGCGTTTGTTCGAGATGGAAGTGCCGGAAATTTATGACGGCACGGTGGTAATCAAATCTTGTGTCCGAGAGCCCGGCGAGCGCGCCAAGATTGCGGTCGTCTCAAACGAACGCGACGTCGATCCGGTGGGCGCTTGCGTCGGGATGAAGGGTTCGCGCGTACAGGCAATCATTCGCGAATTACGCGGCGAAAAGATCGACATCATCGAATGGTCTGAAGAACCTTCGGTGTTCGCGGCTAATTCCCTTTCACCGGCGAAGGTCAATCAGGTCCGCATCACCGATATCGAAAATCGGCAGATGGAAGTGATTGTCAACGAAGACCAACTGAGTCTGGCTATCGGCAAACGCGGACAGAACGTGCGCCTGGCGACGAAGCTGGTGGGCTGGAACATCGACATTCGCAGCGAAGAAGAATTGAAGAAGGAAGTCGCCGAAGCCATGGGCGCCATGATTGCCTCCGGCGCGCCGGTGCCCTTGTCCGCCATCGAGGGAGTGACCGCGCAACAAGCCGAAGCTCTCGCTGAACACGGCGTCAACGACATCGAAGGTCTGGCCAACACGACCGTCGACGATCTGGTTGAATTCCTCGATGTCAGCCTCGACGAAGCCGAACAGATGTTGACCGCGGCGCAATCGGTCATCGCCATGCGCGATCAAAATCTGCAGCCCTCTGATGAAACCGCGTCCCCTGAGACTGACGGCGAAGGTCAGATGGAACAGAACGCAGTTTCCATCGAAGCCGATCCGAATGCTCCGGCGGGCGAGGTCGAACCGAACGAAGAGATGATCGCCGCGGGCTATGATGAAGCGGTCGAACAAGGTGCGCCGTCTATCGCCGAACAAACGATCAGGGCTGAAGACTCAGCCGATCCGGTGGCCTTAACCGAAGTCGATCCGATGACGGTGGATGAATTGATTTTGCAGGATGCGGGACGCGATCTTCGTCCCGACGTGGTTACCCCGGCGCCGGATGCCCCTGCGGGTGTCGACCTCGACAAAGTTAGAGCAGCTGCTGAAGATGCGGCGGCTGAAGAATCTTTCGCTCCGTCTCCCGATGAAGTGGCCGCGACGGGCGAACCGACAGAGGACGAGAAGCGATGAAATGCTTCTAAAGCGGCCAAATATTGTCTGCGCACGATGCTTTAATCGTGCGCCTCGCCTGCGAGCACATTCGTAGCAGCGCTCTCTGACGCTGTCTGCGAACGGTTCGAGGCAACACGTTCGCAAGCAGTAAGGAGCGCATGTCAGCAGTCACTTCAAAAGTTCGCATTTACGATCTCGCCAAAGATCTGAAGATTGATACCAAGCGTCTCATTGAAGAGGTGAGGCGTGAGGGTGTCGACGTTAGCGTCCCCTCGAATTCGATTTCGAAAGAGCTCGCAGAAAAAATTCGCGATAAGTATTTTCCGAAGCAGAGCGCCACGGTTAAGCGCGCGGTCAAGATTGTTAAGAAGGCCGCCCGCCCGGTCGTCGAGGAAGAACCAGTCGCACCCGAGACGCCAGAGGCCGTCGCCACCCCCGCGCCGCCGGAAACGGTCGCCGCTCCGGAACCGCCGGTCGCCGAAGAGCAGCCGGCACCACCCGCGCAGCAGGTCGTTCGCCGCCTGGCCCCTGCTGTACGCGTGGTCAAACCTGAAGCGCCACCAAGTGCGCCTGAACCTGCGCCGACTGCGCCGGTTCAATCAGTCGAGGCCGAACCCGTAGCAGCCGAACCTATCGCCGCGCCCATTGCGCCGGCAGTGCCACAAGCACCTCCGCCGCCGGCGCGACAAGTTCGCGTCCTGCGTCCGACGGCAGCCGCGTTGAATGCGGGCATTCGGCCCGGGGAACGCGCACCGGCTCCGCCGCCCAGCCCTTCGACGCTACGCCCTCGCGAACGCACGCCGCGTGGCCGCACCGAATACACCGGCACGCCTGGTGAAACGGCGACTCCACAAACGACTTACATTCCGCCTCCTGATGCCGGACGCCGGCGTTCACGCCGCGGCTCTACGCGCGGAGGTAAACGCGCAGGTGACGGCAGGACCGGGAGGCTCGATCGAGAATTTACGGCGCCGCCCGATCACCGCACGCTGGAAGAGCGGATTGCCGGCAAGATTCAGGTATCGGGAGACCTCAAGCCCATCCGTCTGGTTGAAGGATCAACGGTCAAGGAATTTGCCGACAAGCTGGGTATCAAGCCGAAAGAGGTTGTGGGGCTGCTGCTGCAGCGCGGCGTCTTCGCCACCATCAACCAGGCCCTCGACGATAATGTCGCTGCCGATCTCGGCAAGCGTTTCGGCTATGACGTGACCTTCGTTCCGTTCGAAGACATGGTCGCGGAAGAAGAGTTCGAAGAACTCATCGCTACCGATGCCGACGATGTCGAGTTGCCGCGGGCGCCGGTGGTTACCGTCATGGGCCACGTCGATCACGGGAAGACTTCATTGCTTGACGCAATCCGCACGACTGAGGTCGCGGCGGGTGAAGCCGGGGGAATCACGCAGCACATCGGCGCATACAGTGTTCAGGTGCCGAGCCCGGATAATCCTGACGAGAAGCGTCGCGTTGTCTTTCTTGATACGCCGGGCCACGAAGCGTTTACGCTCATGCGGGCCCGCGGGGCGAAAGCAACCGACGTGGTGGTGCTGGTGGTCGCGGCTGACGACGGCGTGATGCCGCAGACGATCGAAGCAATCGAGCACTCGCGCGCCGCCGGCGTGCCCATCGTGGTCGCGATCAATAAGGTCGACAAGCCCGATGCGAATCCGGATCGCGTTCGTCAGGAGTTGTCGCAACAGGGATTGAATGCAGTTGCCTGGGGCGGCGAAACCGAAATGGTTGAGGTCTCGGCCAAGAAACAGCAGAACCTCGACACGCTGCTCGAAACGATTCTGCTTACCGCCGATATTCTGAATCTGCGCGCCAGCACCACGCGTCTGGCGTCGGGGGTGGTACTCGAAGCCAAACTCGATCGCGGCCGCGGCGCTGTGGCCACGGTGCTGGTGCAGCAAGGGACCCTGCGCTCGGGTGATCCATTCATCATCGGGCAAATCTTTGGTAAGGTCCGCGCGATGTTCAATGATCGGGGTGAACCCATTTCAGAAGCGGGACCGGCAACACCCGTCGAAGTGTTGGGATTGCAAGGTGTGCCGCAAGCCGGCGAGAACTTCCAGGTCGTCGCCGACATTTCGCGCGCCCAGCAAATCTCGGGTCATCGCCAGGCGGCCGAACGGCAACGCACACTGGTCAAGACGACCAAACGCGGTATCGAAGCCCTGGGCGAAACCGACGTCAAGGAATTGCTGGTCGTTATTAAGGCGGACGTGCAGGGCTCAGTCGAAGTGCTTAAGTCCACTCTCCAGAAGATGTCGACCGATCGGGTGAAGGTGAAAGTCGTACGCTCCGGCGTCGGCGCCATCACTGAATCAGACGTGCTGCTGGCCTCGGCGACGCAGGCTGGCTCGACGTCAACTGCCGTAGTCATTATCGGCTTCAACGTGCGTCCTGAATCGCGGGCCAACGAACTGGCGAAACAGGAAAGCGTCGATATCCGGCTGCACTCGATCATCTACAAGGTGGAAGAAGAGATTAAGGCGGCGATGATCGGCATGCTCGAGAAAATCGAGAAAGAGAAGATTCTCGGAAAAGCCGACGTGCGCGAAGTCTTCCGCGTGCCGCGCGTGGGGGCCGTGGCGGGCTGCATGGTCGTCGACGGCACTATCCGTCGTAACGCGCGCGCGCGTCTGATTCGCGATGGGGTGGTGACCTGGGAAGGAAACATTCAATCCCTGCGTCGCTTCAAGGATGACGTATCCGAAGTTCGCGAAGGGTTCGAGTGCGGTATCGGCCTCGAGAACTTCAACGACGTCAAGGTCGCCGATCAGATTGAAGCGTACGTAATCGAGAAAGTCGCGGCGACGGAATTGTAAGCAAGGAGGAAGGATGAAGGCGGAAGGATGAACAGTCGAAGGGTGCGCGCAGATACAACTCATGTCATCCTTCATCCCTCATCCTTCATCCTTGCAGTTATGCATCGGCCAGAGCGCATCGCGGACACCTTGCGTGAAGAGATTACGCAGATCGTGGGTTATGAACTCGAGGATCCGCGATTGACATCAGTCACGGTCACTGAGGTACGCGTGGCTGCCGACCTCCGTGACGCCAGTGTTTACGTGACGGTCGAAGGCGATGAAGAGGAGCATCTCAAAGCTTTGCGAGCGTTGGAACACGCCGCGCCGTACGTCCGCAAGCAACTTGGATTTGCTTTGAACTTGCGGCATACTCCCGCGCTTCACTTCGTTCGCGACACCGTCGAAGAGAAAGCCACGCGAGTTAATGCTTTGCTGGAAGAAATGGATCTGAAAGGATGAAGGATGAGGGGTGAGGGATGAAGGATGAGTCGCGCCCGTCGCGTTAAGACTCATCCTTCATCCCTCCGCCCTCATCCCGTTCGTAATGTTAAGTCAAGTAGTTGAACTAATTGAAAAGAAAGATCGCTTTGCGATTACCTCTCACGTAAGACCCGACGGCGATGGCCTCGGCTCTTCTTTAGGTCTCTTCTGGCTGCTCAAATCGCTGAACAAGGAAGTCGAAGTGGTCATGCGCGATCCGGCCCCGCACGCTTACCAGCAACTGCCGGGCGCAGCTTCAATTCGCGTCGCTCCGAGTGTCGGTGATCATTTCGACGGCGTCTTCGTCATTGAGTGCTCAGATGTCGACCGGCCTGGACTTGAGGATCTTAAGGAGCAAGTCGTCGTCAATATCGACCACCACTCAACGACGGAATTGTTCGGCACCATTAACTGGATCGATTCGACTGCCGCCGCCGTGGGCGAGATGGTCTACAACCTCTGCAAAGCCACCGGGGTGCGTGTGACCAAAGAAATCGCCGAATGTGTCTACACCGCGCTCCTTACCGACACCGGGTCGTTTCACTACTCGAACACCACCGAGCGCACCTTCAAAATTGCTTCTGAATTGGTGCGCATCGGTGTTAAGCCGGCCAAGACGGCGGAAGCCATTTTCGGCAGCTACGAGTGGCCCAAAATCGAATTGCTGAGTCACGTATTGTCGACCGCGAAGCGTGACGACACCGGTCATGTCGCATGGATGTGGCAGACGCTGGCGATGCAGGAAGAGACCCATGCCGCGGAGGAAGATGCCGATGGTTTCGTGAATTATCCGCTCGCTGTGGGTGAGGTCGAAGCCACCGCGCTATTCAAGGAAACCGCGCCGGGCATCTATCGCACCAGCCTGAGATCGAAGGGCGATGTAAACGTCGCCAAGATTGCCGAGCAATTCGGCGGTGGCGGACATCGCAACGCGGCCGGCTGCACCTTGAAGGGCAATTGTGAACAGATTGAGCAGCAGATGATTCCTTTGCTGCAGGATGCGATCAAGCGTTCGAATGGATTGAAGGACCTCACTGAGGACGCACTGAAGTAGTGAGTAGGTAGTAGTGAGTAGGTAGTAGTGAGTAGGAAGTAGAACCGCATGTCCTCCCCGACAAAATCTAGATCGTTCGAAGAAGTCGATTTATGGAAGAAGGCTCACGCTTGGGTGTTAGACATCTATCGCTTCACCGAATCTTTTCCGAAGCATGAACTATTCGGACTTACTTCCCAGTTGAGACGGGCTGCAGTTTCAGTACCCGGAAACTTTGCAGAGGGTTTCAAAAAGACAGGCCGAGCCGACAAAGTCCGCTTTTATAATATTGCGCAAGGCTCGCTAGAAGAATCACGCTATTATCTTATCCTCGCCCGCGATCTTAGTTACGGCGATTCTAAGGCACTCATAAATTCTGCCAACGAGATTGGCCGGATGTTGGCTAGCTATGCCCGTTCGACTGCTTCTGCCGTCTAACTACTATCTACTCGCTACTAACTACTGCCTACTATGGTTGAACGCAAATACAAATGGCGGCGCGCTGATTATCAGGAAAATACGCGCGGCCTCCTAATGGTTCATACCGGAAACGGTAAGGGCAAGACCACCTGCGCCCTGGGACTGATGATGCGTGCCGCCGGGCAGGGTCTGCATTGCTGCATGATTCAATTCATGAAATCGCGCAACGATCGCTACGGCGAACACGTCGCGGCTGAGAAGCTGGGCATTGAAGTGCACACCATGGGTGACGGCTTCACCTGGGACACCAAGAACCCGGAACAGGATCGTCAGACGGCCCGCAACACCTGGAACCTTTGCCTCGAAAAATTGAGAAGTGGTGATTATGATCTGCTGGTCTTTGACGAATTAGTTTACGTCTTGAGTTATGACATGCTTCCCGTCGATGAAGTGGTCGGTGAGATCCGCGCTGCACGGGAACAACAACCTGCCCTGCACGTGGTTGTCACCGGCCGCGACGCCCCCAAAGAACTGATTGAAGCCGCCGACCTGGTTACCGAGATGACCGAGATCAAACATCCGTTTCAAGCGGGCATACGGGCTCAACGCGGTATCGAATTCTGAAGCGCCTTTCAACCCCCTTAGCTCTGTGTTACGCTCTAAATCTCCAATTGCAAAAAACGGATCTGAATTCTGACTGCTGCTTTTATGCCGTGGTTTCGTAAGAAAAAAGGCAAGATCGAACCGGTACGCGATTCCGAACGGGTCGTGCGCACTGAAAATGTGTTCGTCCGCTGCGATGAATGCGGGGCCCATCTCTACAAGCGCGAGCTGGAAGATAATCTGCAAGTTTGCGTGCACTGCAATTTTCATTTCCGCATTGGCGCCTATGATCGGCTGGAGAAATTGTTCGATGACGCGCATTGTGAAGAGCTGGACGCCGAGGTGGTATCCACCGATCCGCTCGGTTTCGTAGATAGCAAGCCCTATTCAAAGCGCATCTCTCAGGCGCAACGCGCGACGGGTTTGCCCGAAGCTGTGATCACGGCCCGCGGCAAAGTCGGCGGACATAGCGTATTTGCCGGCGCGATGGACATGAATTTTATTGGCGGCTCGATGGGTTCGGCTGTCGGTGAAAAGCTCACGCGGTTGATTGAACGGGCGATTAACGAGAACGGCGCAGTGATTATCTTCTCGGCATCCGGCGGCGCACGCATGCAGGAAGGAACGCTGTCGTTGATGCAGATGGCCAAGATTTCAGCGGCGCTCGCCGCGCTGGAAGAGCGTCAACTGCCCTTCATCTCAGTTCTGACTGATCCAACTACGGGCGGGGTGACGGCCAGCTTTGCCATGCTCGGCGATCTGATTATCGCTGAGCCCAAAGCCCTGATTGGGTTTGCCGGTCCTCGCGTCATTGAACAAACCATCAGGCAAAAATTGCCGAAAGATTTTCAGCGCTCTGAGTTTCTGCTGCAACATGGAATGATTGACGCAATTCTCGATCGACGAGAGATGCGGGCATTTCTGATCAAGTCGCTGAGGTTCATGATGAATCCCAATATCAACGAAAAACCCCGCGTCACCCGTCTCAAGTTTCAGGTTGCAGATTCGCGAACCTGAAACTGAACTTGCAGCATGCGGTTCGAAGAAGCACTCGCTTATCTGCTCAGCCTCGGCCACGAAACTCTCACGATTAAACTCGGTCTCGAGAATACCGAAATACTTTTGGCCGCGCTGGGAAATCCCGAACGAAAATTTCCGGCGGTCCAGATAGCCGGAACGAACGGGAAGGGCTCGACGGCTGCTTTCCTCGATTCGATCTGCCGCGCAGGCGGAATTCGCACCGCCCTCTTCACGTCGCCCCATCTGATTTCAATAACTGAAAGAATAAAGATCGGCGGTCAACCAATTGCAGAAGTTCAGTTCGCGCAATTGACAGCTACAGTCAAAGCTGTCGCCGAGCAGCTGGTCGCACGAGGTGAATTGCAAACGCTGCCGACCTTCTTTGAGCACGTCACGGCGATCGCGTTGCTCGGGTTCGCCATGGCGAATGTGGAACTGGCCATTCTGGAAACCGGCCTCGGCGGACGCCTCGACTCTACGACTGCAGCGCGCGCAGAAATCGTGGCGATCACGCCGATTGCCATGGATCACGAGGAGTATCTCGGAAACACGCTGCGAGAAATCGCAGCCGAAAAGGCGGCCATAATTCGTCGCGGGGTAACTGCGATAATCGCGCCCCAGGATAAGGAAGCTTACGACGTAATTGAAGAACGCTGCCGATCAACTGGTGTCCGGCCATTGTTTGTCGAGCTCGATCGTCAAGCCGACATAGAACCCGTGGTGGTGGAGATTCAAGCCGTGACGTCGGACGGTCGTCACATTGTTAGCTTTCACAGTCAGGGAGCGATCTATCCGAACGCGACCCTGGCCCTTCGTGGGCATCATCAAGTTATCAATGCCGCTACCGCGGTTGCGCTCGCTGAAGCGCTGGGGAATTACGGCTTCCGAATCTCGACCGAAACAATTATTCGAGGTCTGGAAACAGCAAACCATCCGGGGCGATTGGAAGTCTGGAATGGGCCGCCGCGATTTCTCTTCGACGGGGCGCACAATCCTGCGGCAGCATTGGCCTTGCGAGACTATCTCGATGAATTCGTGGCCGAGCCAGTCGTTATGATTTTTGCCGCGATGCGCGATAAGGCCCTCGCCGAAATGATGGGTACGCTACTAACCAAAGCCGACTGCATGATCTTGACGACGCTCAATAATCCGCGGGCGGCTTCGGTCGACGAGCTGATGACAGCTATCCCCGATGCCGCTGCGCAATCAAGATTCGTGCGCGCATCGAGCGTCGGTGAAGCTTTAAGCAGCGCCCGCGCAATCAGTGGTCCGCACGGCTTAGTCTGTGTGACCGGATCGTTGCATCTCGTCGGTGAGGCGCAGAAACTCTTGCAGCAACCCGACCGTCAGGAAGGGTGCATCCCTCCCGGATAGTCTCGCACCCTCCCTGACGGTCGGGTTTCCGAATGCGTTGATTTCCCATTAAACTGGTTGCCTCATGTCTCAGTCACCAACTCCTGAGTTCATCGATTCGAACGAAGTATTTCGGGGGCGAGTTTTTAGCGTGACTGTCGACCAGGTTCGCGAAGCTGATCACGTTTACCAACGCGAGGTCGTTCATCACGGGGGCAGCGCGGTAATCGTGCCCGCGTTCGATGACGGCACCATCGCATTCGTGAAGCAATATCGGCATCCCGCGGTGAAGTATCTGCTCGAGTTGCCGGCCGGGACTCTGGACAACCGTGAGCGCCCCGAAGTCGGCGCTGCGCGCGAATTAGAAGAAGAGTTAGGAGTGGTGGCCGGTAATCTTGAAAAGCTGTCGGAGTTCTTCGTCTCGCCGGGCTTTTGTGAAGAGAAGATGTGGCTTTATTTGGCGACCGACCTGACGCCCACGGCCCAGCGTCTCGAGGATGATGAGTTCATCGAGATCGTGCGTCTTCCAATCGATCGGGCGTTGCAGATGATCGCTGAAGGCGAAATCGAAGACGCCAAGACTATTATCGGCCTCTTGCTGGCGGCCCCAAGGCTGGGCGCTTCCCTGCTCGAACCGTTCTATCCAGCCGTCTGATTTCGAATTCAACCTGCTTGTTCAAACGCGGCGAGTGCGATATCTTGGCCGCTCCAAAGCTGTCTTATTTCCTGAAACCTATGAAAAAACCGTTCTGGCTGATCGTCGTGGTCGTCATTTTCTTCTGCGTCTCTGCTCACGCCCAGCAAACGCTCGACGCCGCGATCGATCGCGAGATCGGGCAGCTCGTCAGCACTTACAAGATGCTGCATGCATCGCCCGAGCTTTCGCATTACGAGGAAAAGACTTCGGCGTTTCTCGCAGCGCAGCTGCGTTCGTTCGGGTACACGGTGACTGAGCGTGTTGGCAAGTATGACCGGCCGCAGTTCACGGGTTACGGCGTGGTCGCGATTATGAAGAACGGCGCGGGGCCGACGGTCCTGGTCCGCGCGGACATCGACGCGCTGCCCGTCGAAGAAAAGAACAGTGTGGCATATGCGAGCAAGGTCAAGACGAAAAACGATCTGGGCCAGGAAGTCAGCGTGATGCATGCCTGCGGTCACGACGTGCACATTACAAACCTGATCGGCACGGCGAAGATTCTGGCCGCCTTGAAAGATCAATGGCACGGCACCTTGGTGCTGATTGGACAACCCGCAGAGGAAACAGTCGACGGGGCCAAGGCGCTGTTGGCGGACGGGTTATACACACGATTTCCCAAACCAGACTTCGCCATTGGATTGCATGACAGCGCCGACTATGAAGCGGGACAAATTTCTTATGTACCTGGCTTTGCGATGGCCAGTTCCACCTCGGTTGATTTATTGATTCGCGGCCTCGGTGGTCATGGTTCGAAACCGGAAGCAACGAAGGATCCCGTTGTCATCGCCGCCCAGACAGTTCTCGCTTTGCAGACGATCATCAGTCGTGAGAACTCACCGCTCGACCCGGCGGTCGTCACAGTTGGTTCAATTCATGGCGGCGCCAAACGAAATATCATCCCCGATGAAGTGCTGCTTCAACTGACGATCCGAACCTACAAGGAAGAGGTGCGGCAACGCATCCTTGCCTCCATCGAACGAATTGCGAAGGGCGTGGCCACGGCGGCCGGAATCCCTGACGATCGGGGCCCGATCATGAAGGTGATTGAGAGCGAGAATGCCCCGTCGCTTTACAACGATCCGAGGCTGTCGGAACGGCTCGCCAACGCAATCGGCAAAGCCATTGGCGCAGAGAACGTAATTAAGTCGAACCCATTGATGGCGAGCGAGGATTTTGGCGTGTTGAATCTCGATCGCCAGATTCCTTCATTTTATTTCTGGCTGGGAGCAATGGCGCCTGAGAAGATTGCCGCCAGCAAAAAATCGGGTAAGCCGCTGCCTTCACTGCATTCAAGTTTATTCGAGCCGCTGCCGGAACCAACGCTGCGCACCGGCGTCAAAGCCATGACGACGGCGGTGTTGGAGTTGATGAAGAAATAGAGCTTGCGAAGAAAACAAACTTTCAGATTATGGTCACTCCTCTGAATCAACCGAAGCCGCCGAAATCGACGAACTATGTACCCTGGATTGTAGGCGGCTGTGCAGTCATTTTTGTCCTTGGCCTGATTGTCGTCGGCGTGGCGGGCGTCGCTCTCTATCTCATGAAGCCTGCCGATGGAAGTGCGCGGCGACCACTGTTTTCCGGCGAAACGGTCAAGCCAGTTGATGCTCATGGAATCCAAACCGTCGCCAAGACCTGGAGCAGTTGTAATGCTTTCGCACCGGCCGATTGGACTATCGTCGGCAATGAACAGCGGATTGCCATCGGTGTCGATCTCGCGTCCGCCGACCAAAGCATGACTGCCAGCTATGGCGTCGCCGGCGTTACCGGCGGCGCCTATTATGGAATGGCGACGCCGGAAGACTACATTCAAACGATGATGCAAAACACCGGCTCGAACGGTTTTCAATTCGAGGGTGATCCGCAAAATGTCCAGGGCTATACTCTGCGTTATTGGCGGGCGCAGACGGGTGGCAGAGCGGTGCGTGGGTTCGCGCTTTATCACACTTTCAATACTGAGGATCCGAACACCTACGTCCTCACTCTGCGCATGGGTTCCACGGACGCCGCGAAGTGGGAACAGAACAAGAATATCGCCTACGATGTGGCTGCTTCCATTCGCTGCACCAAACACCTGTTCCCGGCGCAGGAAAGCAGCGCGCGCCAGCCGAAAGGGAGTTCCAAGGATGAAATCGAAGACAAGTTGTCAATCAAACGGCGCGAAGCAATGATGGGTTTTCAGAATGTCTATTCGCCAACCACGGGCGAACACTGGGAAGCCAGTTATAGCGATTACAATGCGACGGGTCCGGACGGTCCGGGATATTACCGCAAAGCGGGAAATTCCTATGAGAAGTTAAACGAAGGATTCCCGCCGAATTAGCGAAACATTTTGTTTAGCGGCGGGCTACCGCCCGCCTTGTTCCGTCGGGCATTAGTCCGACTCTAAACAAGAAGGAGATCATAAATGGGCAAAGGCGATCAGCGATCAAGACGAGGAAAAATTTGGCGAGGAACGTTCGGCAAGCGCCGGCCAAAGAAGAGCAAAGTTGGCACCGCAGTACCGACCGAAACTGCGGCTACTGAAAAGAAATCGAAGAAACAATCAGCCTCCGAAGAACAGGGTTGATCCATGCCGGACGACGCCCAGGTTTTCAGCGGCGCAACTCAACGCGCTCCGCATTTCGAATTGGGCGCCCGCGGCGAAGCTTTGGCTCTCGAACATCTTGCGCAAAGGGGATATCGAATCGTCGCCGCAAATTTCAGTCTGCCAATCGGCCGCAACACCCGTGACGTGATCGTCAACGCTGAAATCGACGTGGTCGCTTATGACGGCCCGACGCTTTGTTTCATCGAGGTCAAGGCTCGGGCCTCGGACGAAATTGCCGCTCCCGTAACCAACGTCGACCGGCGCAAACGGCGGCAAATTGCGCGGGCGGCTCGCGGTTATCGACGAATGTTCGGCTTGATAGACTCGCCGTTTCGGTACGATGTTGTTAGTGTAGTTGGGAAACCCGACGATACGCATCCGCGTATAGAACTTCATAAGGCATTTTGGACAGACGAGCAGCTGCGGAAGAAGAGCTGGCGCGATCCCTATTGGGATTGAAGTACTCCGGAAGGTATTCATCCATGACGCCCCTCGAACAATATGTCGGCCAAATTCTCGACGACAAATATCGTCTTGAGCGCCTGCTGGGCAAAGGCGGTATGGGCGCCGTTTACCTGGCGACTCACCTGGGCACCGATCGTTACGTCGCGTTAAAGCTGATTGCGCCACAGTTCATGCGCAACGACGAATTTGTGGAGCGCTTCAAGCGTGAAGCGCGGGCCGCCGGCCGTTTGCGTCATCCCAATGTCGTCGACGTCACCGACTTCGGATTTTCAGGCAGCGGGCCCAACCGGGTCGCATACCTGGTCATGGAATATCTCGACGGTTGCACGCTGAGCGACGTGCTGGACGAAGAGACGCGTCTGCCATTGGATTGGGTGGTCGACATTCTCGAACAGGTTTGCTCTGCCGTCCATGAAGCGCATCAACAGGGAATAGTCCATCGGGACCTGAAGCCCGATAACATTTGGCTTGAGCCAAACGGCCTCGGCGGTTATCGCGTCAAGGTGCTCGACTTCGGTATCGCCAAACTTGGTGAGGCAGCTCCGGTCGATTTGGAATTCATCCCACCCGTCCGAGTTGACGAAGATGCCGCCACCCAGATTCCCCGGCAGTCGATCGCGGCAACGGCGGCTGCGGGCATGCTCGAATCTGAAACGCGAATTAGCCAGCCACCATCGCACACCAATCTTGAAGCAGCTACGCTGATTCAACCGGCAGACGAAATCGAGGAATCGATTCCTGATAACGACGAACAGTCGACTCGGATGTTCGGCGCCGCCCGCGTCACCGTCGCCGAGGCGCACTCTACGGCGATCCCGATGACGCACGCCGGCGGCGATAGCGGTCTGACGCGCGTAGGCGCCATTCTCGGCACGCCGCTCTACATGTCTCCCGAGCAATGTCGCGGCGAACATCTCGACGCCCGTTCGGACATCTACAGTCTCGGGATCATCGCCTACCAGATGTTGAATGGCGCGCCGCCTTTCACCGGCGATACGAACACCATCATTCGCGCGCACAAAGAATTACCCGTCACGCCTCTCCGGGAATTGAACAAGAAAGTGCCGAAGCGCGTCTCGAAAGTCTTGATGTCGGCACTGGAAAAAAATGTCGCCAGTCGCCCGCAGACCGCGATAGCCTTCGCGAACTCGATGCGCGCCAATGCCGATGGCCTCGGTTCGCTGTATCGACGCGCGTTCTCCCTCTACAGCGAGTATTTTCCGGAATTCCTGAAGCTTTCACTGCTGGCCCACATCCCCATGTTCATTGTGATGGCGATGACCCTGGTGTATCGACTGGCAGACAAACAGATGTCCAAGTCCCTGCAGATCGGGCTGGGCATTCCCCTCGCCCTATTTCAAATTGTCGCGAAGTTTTTGACCGCCTCGATTATCGCCGGCGTCACTGCGGTGATTGTCACCCAGTTGGCAGCCATGCCAATGAAGCCGGTAAAGCTACGGGACGCGTTTGGGATCTTGCAGCGGCGGAGACGTCCCTTTTTCAAAACCGGAATATTACTTGGTCTCAGGATCATACTTGGCTGGATTCTCTGCATCGTGCCCGGAATCGTGATGACGGTCCGGTACTATCTGTGGGCGCCAGTGGTGCTGATGGAGGGATTGGAAGGAAAGGCAGCGCGTCTCCGGGCCCGCCTGCTGGCTTCGCGATCCTGGCGCACCATAATCCTGGTGATCTTGATTCAATACATGGTGCCGATCCTGATTAGCTCAATCGTCGGAGGTATTATTGGATTTAAAGCCAGCCAGCAAGCCCAGACGAAAGTGCGCTTCAAAATCTTCACCGAGGCGATCGAGCTAATCAACGTCTTCGTCCTGCCGCTGATATCAATCGTGCCGGCCTTGCTTTATCTGAAGATGCGTCAATTCGGCGGCGAAACACTGAACGAAGTCATGAGCCAGCTGCAGGACCTCGACCAAGCCAAGAGCCATTGGCAACAACGCATGCGCTCGCGACTGACGGTGACGCCACCGAGTAGAACGCCGACTTATTGATTCAGACGAGAAATCTCTGGGAGGAACGCTCGCCCTAAATAGCCGCCGCAACACATACACTAAGATTGGCTTGACTTGCCCCGCCGCGGAGCGATTTTTCCTCAAGAGTTTTGAAGCCAGCCGGTTGGAATAATCGGCTGGCTTCAAAAGGGAACGGCGAAGGCTCCGGCTTGTCTATCTTGTCCCACTTCTTTGGATCGAAAGAATTGCGCCGGAGCAGGCTTCCCTTTTCCCAGCCAAAGTCTTCTCCAAACCACACCGAATCTGTCGATAACCGCCAGCCCGGTTGATTTGCATCGACTCCATTCTGGTACATATACGCGAGGATCTGGTTTAACCTTGCATCATCGACTATAAGATCTAATTCCTCACCTGATCGAAGCGGGCTTTGTTTTAAGTCTCGACCTTGAGCTTGTTTCAACGGTGCGGCGAAACCTAGCTTGAGGCTTTGGTCGTTGAATAATAAGCTAACGCTCAGCGCAATAATTGGCGCGTCCGAGATATTTCGGAGTCGAACCCGGATATTTTTGAACCAATCCGGTTTTTCTGAAAACCTCACATTGTCGAGACCAAATTCGTTTTTCTTATCTTTGAATTTCGAGTTGATCTTGTCTTTCACCGAGTTTTCATGGATTTTGAGGTCGACTAACTGTAATGGCTCGTTAGGATATCGGACGATCTCCAAAGACTTCTCTTCGCCTTGCCCGATGTTTGATTGTGGCGAATGCGCAATTGCTGGACCCGAAGCTCCTCTGATCAGGAGCGTCAGCGCTATCGCAAAAACCAGCAAAGCAAAAAGAAATCTGAATAGAGGCATTAACCGGCGAAGCGATTTCATCGGGAACCTCTCTTTGTGGCGACTGAAAGCATGCATCGATACGAAAGTTGGCGGCCTGCCTTATTGGCCGCTTTTACAACCGCGATAGCGCAAAGTCAAGATTTCTTGCTGGTGAAGTCTTTCCCCTAAGGCTGAGGGAGGTTGAGCCGGAAACGTTGGGTTTGTCAGGCGGAGATGTCGGGTCTGCAGGCGGAAACGTCGAGTCTGCAAGCGGAAATGTCGAGTCTGCAGGCAGAAATGTCGAGTTTGCAAGCGGAAACGTCGAGTTTGCACCTGGAAATGTCGAGTTTGCAGGCGGAAACGTCGAGTTTGCACCTGGAAATGTCGAGTTTGGAGGCGGAAACGTCGAGTTTGCAGCCGGAGACGTCGGGTTTGCAGCCGGAGACGTCAGGTTTGCAGCCGGAAGATGACGGACTTCCGACCCGGAATCAGGAATGTCGTCCGCAGATTACGCAGATTACGCAGATTGGAAAGCTCGGGCGCTAATCCATCTGAGTAATCTGTGTAATCTGCGTAATCTGCGGATAAATCATTCCCCGCCGACTTACTGGTTATCCGTCGCCTTGTCAGCATTACGCGGCGGCGCGTTCTTCACGTACTTGTCGAACCAGTTGATGCGTTCGGCCAGAACATGCAGCAGGGTTTCCCTGCCCGCGTAGCCGTGCGCTTCGAATGGCAGCGTGACGTAACGCACTGTGGCGCCGTGGCCCTTAAGCGCCATGTAGAAGCGCTCGGACTGAATCGGGAAAGTGCCCGAGTTGTCATCGGCTTCGCCGTGCATCAGCAGAATGGGATCTTTCACATCCTTCGCATACCAGAACGGCGACATCTTGGCGTAGAGATCCGGGACCTCCCAGAACGTGCGGCGCTCGCTCTGGAAACCGAATGGCGTCAGCGAACGATTGTAGGCGCCGCTTTCAGCGAAGCCGGCGCGAAACAGCCGTGAGTGCGCTAACAGATTTGCCGTCATGAAAGCCCCATAGCTGTGGCCGCCGACGCCGATGCGGTCGCGATCGCCGACGCCCATATCGACAACTTTATCGATTGCAGCCTGGGCGCTGGAAATCAATTGATCGACATAAGTGTCGTTGGCCGTCTCGCCCGCGCCGATGATCGGCATCGTCGGATTGTCGAAGATTGCATAGCCAGACATGAGCAGGAACAGATGCGAATATCCGCCTATGGTCGTGAAGCGATTTGCCGAGCCGGTAATTTGGCTGGCTGAATCAGCATCGCCGAATTCGCGTGGATAGGCCCACATGATCACGGGCAGGCGCGTGCCCTGTTTGTAACCCGGTGGCAGATAAAGTGTGGCGCTCAGCTTCACGCCGTCCTTCCGCTGATAGGTAACGAACTGACGCGTCATGCCGCGCAGCTGCGGCTGTGGATCTTTAAAGTCGGTCACGGCTTTACGCGTGTTCGCAGTTAGATCGCGCACATAATAATTCGGCGCCTCAGTCTGCGTTTCATAGCGCGTCAGGATCATCTTTCCTTCTTCATCCAGCGGCGCGACCACGGTTTCGTATGACTTAGCGTCGCTACGGAAAAGCCGCGTCGTTTCGAAGGTCTTCAGATTCAGCCGATCGATGAATGGCCGGTCGCCTTCCGGCGATGAACCCTGGCCGGTCAGGAAGATGAAATCGCCGTTTTGCATGATTGCTCCAGCAGCGCCACCGCCGAAGCCACCACCGCCTCCGCCACCGAAGCCACCCGCGCCGCTATCGCGACGAATAACGGGCGTGCCGGGATTTTCGTAAGCGGCGTCCTGCTTACGATCCCAAAGCTGCCGGGGCTCTGAAGCAATCACCCAGGTGCGAATATGACGGGTCGCGCGATCCGTCTCACTCAAAAGCGCGACGCCTTTTTCGGTGAACGAAACGTTTGCATAGCGCCATTCAGTTTTGGCGAATTCAGCCGGCTGACCGCCAAACGGCGCGGGCAACATCATCACCTTGTCGCGGAACGGCACCTTGGTTCTCAGGTTGCCGCCGTCAAGCGCTTCCACCCACAAAATCGTCGCCGGCTGATCGGGACGCCAGCGAATCCCGCGAGGCCCCGTCTGCACGCCTGTGAGCGCCACCCCTTCACGCGACGGCACGTCGGCAATCTTCTTCGCGATCTGTCCCGCCCGCGACCAGACTTCGATCTCCTGCGGGAAACCGTTCATCGGAATCAAGTGCGAGAACGGACGTTTGACTCTGGTCACCAGCATAAAGTCGCCGCTCGGTGACGGCGTGACGCTGTCGAAGATCGCCGGCTTACCGATGAGCGTCTTGCGTCCAGTCGATGCGTCAACCGCCGCAATCTGGCTCGTAAAGTAGTATTCAAACAGCGCTTCGTCGTGCGCAGTTTTGATCATGTCTTCGTAGGTCGCGGCGGGTGCAGCCTTGCCGCTGGTCTCCTGAACATTCGGACCCAACGGCACTGTGGGTTCCGCCGGCGCCGGCCCGCGGCCTGCGGGCACGAACTGGCAAATCAGAGTTTTGTTGTCGCGCAGCCAGTCGCACGGGTCACCGGTGGTCGCATTCAAACGATCCGTGCCGCTAATCAATCTCGACTTGCCCGTTGCCGCATCGGCAATCCACAGTTCCAATCGATCATCCTTGCGATTGATGAAGGACAGCTGGGCCCCGTCGGGCGAGAAATGAATGTTGGAGAGGTTCGCGCCCGGCGGCAGCGTCACCTTTGTTTCCGTGCCATCGGAAATCTTCCGCAAAGTGATCGCATAGATTTCCTGCGCGCGCTGCGGACCGTTGTTGCGCGGATTCACCCGCGCCCCGGCGATTCGCAGGATTGGCTGCGACAATTCGGCAATCGTCGGATACGGGTGGCGATAAGTCAGCGCGAACATCTGCTTTGTCGGACTCAACATCGCCGTCGGCAGAGGTTGCGCGTCGAACGCCTCGATCACCTCTTTCGGCGGCAACTGGTAACGGACGGCGTCGGCGCTTTGAGCGTGGACGAACGCAACGGCAGCCAGCAGCAGGATTGCCGCGAAACCAAGATTGATCTTTCGCATTGGGGAAACCTCCAAAAAGAATTGATTCGGTCCGATGGGAAGGCGGATTCTATCAGAAGACCGGCTACCTGTCAGTTGAAGTCGGCTTAACCACCCGGCGTGTAATCAAAATCCAGCTTGGCCCTCAGCCGACGCTTTTGTGTGTCCTCATGTGCGACCGTCAACGTTACCTGCAGGGGTTAGCTTTGAAATTCAGTCGGCTTTGCCGTTGAACCTAAATGCGATAGGCTTACGGCGCTTTCAAATTGCCAATTCGGAGAATCAAATGCGTAAGAAAATTAATGTAGCTATCGGATTAGGCGTGCTGTTGGGCGTGGTGCTGGCATGTGGAGCGACCACCGCGAATATCAGCAGCCTGAAAATCACTAGCGACGAAGACGGAAAGAACGAGACGAAAACTTTTAAGCCGGGTGATAAGGTTTACACCATCGCGCAGGTTTCAAACAACGGCGGCAAAGTCGATGTGAAGTGGCGCGTGCTTTACGACGACGGCGATAAAGCCGGCCAGCCGGTGCCCGGCGCTGAGAAGACCCTCGAGGTCGAAGGCGATCGTCCCGCGTCATTCTGGATAACCCTCCCTGCCGGCTTCAAAAGCGGCCGTTACAAAAGCGAGGTCAGCATGATGTACAGCGGCGAGCAGAAGGACCAGAAGTCAGCGACATTTGAAGTAAGCGGCTCCTAAACTGTTTTAGTCTCGTTAGCCCCGAGCCTGCCGCCCGGGGCTAACTCCTTTTTTTGGCGCCCGGCCACCCCGAGTTTCTTCACACCTACCTTTTTTCAAGACAAAGCTCCAGCGCAATCGAGAGCCAACGGACTGTCAGTTTTGACAGTTTAAGGTGCACATTCGCGACGGCTAGACTTGGTTATCGGTCGAAAACTGGTCGCGAATCAAATCGTCAGCCTACAAATAGTCCAAAGCTCGACTTTGCTGGGAGAGAATCGATGAACCCGACTACGCCGCTAGACTCGGAATCTGAACGTCGGCCAATCACACCCTTGTGGGACACTTTGGTTCGGGTGGCTTTGATTGGCGGATTGGCGTGGCTGTGTTTTCAGGTTTTCTCACCGTTTCTGAAGCTGATGGTCTGGTCGATCATCCTTGCCGTTACTTTGTATCCGGCGCATCAATGGATTGCGCGCAAACTCGGCGGCCGACAGGGATTGACTTCGATCGTTCTGGTGGCTCTGGCTGTAATTGTGATCGTCGTGCCGACGTGGTTGCTGATGAATTCTTTCGCTGATTCTATTCATCGTTTGGTTGGCGCCGTGCAACACAACTCAGTGCAAATCCCACCGCCCCGCGAGGGAATTAAGAGTTGGCCCGTGGTGGGCAATAAGATCTACGACGCGTGGTCGAATGCGCGCAACGACACGCCGGGATTTGTGCTTAAGATGCAGCCGAAGCTCGGCGACCTGGCGCGGCAAGCCGTTTCGATGGTGGCCAGCGTCGGCATGACCATGTTGTTATTCCTGGCGTCATTCGTCGTCGCCACTATCTTGATGGCCCGGGGAGAGTCAGCAACCAACACGGGGCGATCGTTTTTTGTGCGCGTCGCAGGTCCAAGCCGAGGCGAAGCGCTGGCGAAACTTTCAATCGCCACCATTCGCGCCGTGGCGCTGGGCGTCGTGGGCGTAGCCGCTATTCAAGCGCTGCTCGTCGGCTTGGCGCTGCTTATCGCCGGCATTCCGGTGGCAGGGGTGCTGGCAATCATTGTGCTTGTGTTAGGAATTGCCCAGGTGCCGGCCGCCATCGTCACTTTGCCCGCCATCGTTTACGTCTGGGCCAGCGGTCACTACAGCAGTGGGGCCGCGATTCTGTACACAGTAATTCTGCTGCTGACGGGGCTGGCCGACAACGTTCTGAAACCTCTAATGCTGGGGCGTGGTGTCGATGTGCCGATGCCGGTAATCCTCTTCGGTGCATTGGGTGGCATGGCTACTGGCGGAATACTTGGAATGTTTGTGGGCGCGACGGCGTTGGCCCTGGGCTATGAGATCTTCATGAAGTGGGTTGTCACCAACACGGAATCCGAACCGGCCTTATCAGACGACGTGCACCTGAATGAGCGAATGACGGTCTAGCCAGTTTGCATCTTCCCTTCCCTATCCCCGAACGTATCAGGAAACACTACAGATCGAGTGACCGATCCGATAATCTACGGACATGAGAAATGCTTCTTGTCCGAAATGCGGATCGAATGAAATCATTCAGGATGCGGAGGTCCGTGACTATGACGCGACCTCATATCGGCCCCTGGCTGTCTATGTTTCCCTGCGAACACCGCAAGGTGGGTTTTTCAAGAAGACCAGCGAATCTGGTGAATTGCGAGCCTGGGTCTGCGGCGCCTGCGGATACACAGAATTCTACGTAAGCAATTATCAGGCGCTGTTGGAAGCCACTCGATGAGTCAAACTTCCGGGGCTACGCGAACTGCCACACTTGATTCTTTCGTCCACGGCTGATTGAATGCGCCGTCAACGCCCCTGAAGGAGAAACCCCGATGTCAACACCAGCCGTCAATCCGAATAAGGCACTATGGGAGAAAGGTGATTTCACCCGCATTGCTGCGACGATGCGCCAGAGCGGCGAGGAACTCGCCAAGCGAATTGGAATCACGAAAGGGCTCAAGGTGCTCGATTTAGGTTGCGGTGATGGCAACACCGCGCTGCCGGCGGCACAGTTGGGCGCGGACGTTCAGGGCGTCGACATTGCCCGCAATTTGGTCGAAGCTGAAAACCGGCGCGCAGCCGAACATGGCTTAACGAATTTGCAGTTTAGTGAAGGCGATGCGACGAATCTCGGCTCGATTCCCGACGGCGAATTCGACGTCGTTGTTAGTATCTTCGGCGCGATGTTCGCTCCCAGGCCATTCGATGTGGCTAAGGAAATGGTCCGCGTGACGAAACCGGGAGGCCGCATCGTAATGGGCAACTGGATTCCCCACGACCCGACGCTGGTGGCTCAGATTCTAAAGATCAGTTCGGCTTATACGCCGCCACCTCCCGAAGGTTTTATCAGTCCCATGACCTGGGGCGTGGAGAGCCATGGCATCGAACGGTTTGGCGCCGCCGGAATTCCGGCCGACAAGGTCACTTTCGACCGCGACACCTTTATGTTCCGCTGCAACGGCTCGCCCACCGCTTACGTAAACGAATTCAGGGACTATTACGGGCCGACGATGAACGCGTTTGAAGCCGCAGCCAAAAGCGGCCGCACCGCTGACCTGCAACGCGAACTGGAAGAACTCTTCACGGCTCAAAACACAAGTACTGAAGGCACGACTATTCCGGCGACCTTCTTGCGCGTCACCGCCGTCCGCTAAATCTGCTTAACTGCTAATCAACATGCCAACACTCGAACAACAGGAAATCGCATTGCTCAAGACTCGCGTCAGTCAGTTAGAGGCGCGTTTGGAATTTATATATCGCCATCTCGGCGTCAC
The DNA here is from genome assembly GCA_044870975.1 of Pyrinomonadaceae bacterium. GTDB lineage: Bacteria > Acidobacteriota > Blastocatellia > Pyrinomonadales > Pyrinomonadaceae > UBA11740. The sequence goes on along the minus strand of JBIOZK010000033.1, from coordinate 35,405 downwards.
CTTTGTCGCCCACACGCAACCGGGTGACGATCCGCGAGTCATCGAAGCCTTGAAGGCCAATAACGTGCTCGAAGCGATTAAGGCTTACCGCATGACGACGAATGCAAGTCTGGAAGCAGCCAAAATTGCTGTAGAAGAAATGAGAGGCCGCTTGGGAATTTAGCTGTCTTCCGTTCAGTAATTCCGGTCATAACGCTTGACGTTAGTTACCCTTTTACAAACTCATACATGATGTGCAGCGTAATGGCGGATGGCGTGACTTCCGGGCGAACTTCTTTGGCGCGCAACTGCAACGCGCCTCCGGCGGGTTGAATCTCTAAACGCGTCGAGAGCTTTTCCAACGTAAACACCTCAACCGGATTGTAGCGACGATCGATCGCGCTCTGGACCATGGACAACAAAGGGCCGTTCAGCACGGCGGGCGTATTGTCCAGATGGATCTCTCGCACATAGAACCGGGCCAGGACTGCGCGCCGGTTTGCGTCATATTCAAGGTTGACGTCGGTGTTGGCTGAGCCGGTGAACTCGATGCAGCCCATCAAACTTTGATTGTAGGCGCCGGCGAATGCCAGATTCCCGACGATCTTTCCGTGCTCGAGATGGACCGAGGTACGAGTGCTGGCGTTTTGACGCTTCAGCCGGATTTCACTGGCGCAGTTCGCCGAGGACTGCGCGCCGCCGACCGTCAGCGGCATCGAAGGCTCATTCAGATTATCGAACATCGCGGTGAGAAACGCGTTCAGAAACTGCTCGTTAATGGTGACCGTGGCTTCCGCGGCCGGACCGGTGGCCGCGCGACGCTCGCGCGTAGCGTTTGATTCCTGTGCAGACAGGTTTGCCGCCAGCATCAGTGCCAGAACGATCGCGTAAAAGACTTTAGCTTTCATGAATGTTCCTTTAATTCGAAGATGGCGGGCGCGCGCCAGATTACAATCCGCTCCTCACAATGTCGTGCAGACGGATCAAGCCCATGCAACGACGGTCACCATCAACCACGGGTAAGACGTTGATCTGCGACGGGCGATCTTCCATCAGACGTAAGGCGTCAAAGGCAAGCATTTCAGGCGTGGCCACGATTGGATTATGCGTCATTAAATCGTCACACTTTAGATTCGCAAAGCCAAAATCGTGCGTGCCCATTTTCTGCAGCGAGCGGCGCAAATCGCCGTCAGTGATAATGCCGGCCAGACGGCCATTGTCATCCAACACGTTCACCGCGCCCAGCCCGTATTGAGTAATTGTGGAAACCACATCCATCCAGGATGCATTGTCCGCAATCGTCGGATTTTGCGCGCCGCTGTGCATCAAGTCGGCTACGCGCAAAGTTAGCCGTTTGCCAAGCTGGCCGCCGGGATGATTCGCAGCAAAGTCGACTTCGCTCAATCCCTTGGCCCGCATCAGGGTCATCGCGATGGCATCGCCAATCGCTAATGCCACGGTCGTACTCGTCGTGGGCGCAAGATTCAACGGGCACGCCTCCTGATCGACGGACGCATCGAGCACCGCGTCGGCGCGTTGCGCAATGGTGGAATTTACTCGCCCGACAATCGCCACCAACGGCGCTTTTCTTTGCTTGATAAAAGGCAACAACTCGATCAATTCGTTGGTCTCGCCGCTGTTGCTTAACATCAAAACGACGTCGTCGGCTGTCACAATCCCGAGGCCGCCATGCAAGGCATCAGAAGGATGAAGGTGTATGGCCGCGGTGCCACTGCTGGTCATCGTCGCGGCAATCTTCTGCGAAATGATGCCCGACTTGCCAACGCCGAGAACGATGACCTTACCCTTGCAGGATTTAAAGATTGAAAGTGCCCGGTCGAGTTGCGCCGCTTGCAGGCGTTCGGCAGCTTTGGCAATCGCGTCGGACTCGACGCGTAGCAGCTCAATCACATGCGCATGTTCAGACGAGTCATTCATCATCCTTGTTGATATACGAGTCAGGGCGCTATTGGCAAGGCAGGACCGCGCTTCTTTGTAACATTAACTTAAGATCGAGAGCATAGACTTATCTACGCCCTTCGACTATAGTTCGGGCCTTCACAGGTTTGCACGCTCAGCCCATCGCAGGAGTTGATTAATGCCTTTCGGAAAGTTACTACCGCGCGAGGAACAGTATTTCACGCTGTTCGCGCAAATGACTTCATACATCAATGACGCGGCGCGGACGCTGGTCGAAATGATGTCGCATCATGATGGCGACTATCAGGAATATGTGCAACGGATCAAGAGCATCGAGCACGCGTGCGATGACCTGACGCACAATGTTTCAACCCGTCTGAATCAATCGTTTATCACGCCCTTTGATCGCGAAGACATCTACATGATGTCCAAGGCGCTGGATGACGTGGTTGACTTAATCGACGGCGCCGCTCGTGCGGTGGTCATGTACGACATTCACGAAGTCACCGAGCCCGCAAAACAGCTCGCTGGGGTTATTCAGCGGATGGCGCTGCAACTGAATGAAGTCGTCTCGATCCTGCAAAAGCCGAAAGGCGTCACTGAGCGGTTGGTTGAACTGCATCGTCTGGAAAATGAAGGTGACGATATTTACCATCGGGCCGTGGCCGCCTTGTTCCATGATCGGGGCGATCCGCTCGAGGTTGTTAAGTGGAAAGACGTCTACGAGAAACTCGAAGCCGCCATCGATCGCTGCGAGAACGTTGCCAACATTATCGAAGGCGTGATCATTAAGCATTCGTGAGCGAGGGTTTAGGTTGTAGGGGGTAGGGTGTAGCGACTAAGGAGCTTTGAGTTCTGAGTTCTGAGTTTTGAGTTTTAAGTTCTGAGTTCTGAATTGTGAATCTTGAATCTTGAATCTTGAATCTTGAATCTTGAATTGCTGATTCGGATATCCGATTGACGAACTTGAATCCCCTGGCCTGAGTTCCAACTTTTCTCCGATCCCTACCCCCTACACCCTATCCCCTACCCCCTTCCTTCTACCCCCTAGCCCCACCCGTCTCACTGTGCTATCGTTTTCCTATCCCCCGAATTGCCCGCGTAGCTCAGTGGATTAGAGCGTTCGCCTCCGGAGCGAAAGGTCGCAGGTTCGACCCCTGCCGCGGGTACCAACACTTGCCCACATCCTCGATGCTGTTATGGATCATAGTGTCTCAATTCGTCATGGTGAAGGTTCGCCGACCATCCTGGTCGTCGAAGATTTCGATGACACGCGCCTGATGATGAAAATGTGGCTGACGCGGCATGGCTATCGGGTGCTCGAAGCCGAAACCGGCGAAGAGGGTGTTGAGATGGCGCAACGGGAACGACCCGATCTGATCATCATGGATATGATGATGCCGGGCATGAATGGACTTGACGCCACCCAACGCATAAGACAGGATCGCGACCTGCGACAGACACCTATCGTCGCCGTCTCAGCTTATGGGGTTGACGAGTATCGCCGGCTGGCGCTCGCGGCCGGCTGCAACGAATATGTTTCGACTCCTTTCGAGCCAGGTAGTCTGGCCGATTTGATCAAGACACTGCTTGAAGATGCGCCCACAGACATCGATGCTACGAAGACTGGTCCCGCAAATTAGTTTTCTTTTCGCGCTCTTTTCAATCATTCTCGGCGCGTCCGTAATAGCGCATTCACAATCCCAAATCTGTTCGGTGAAAGCCGATCAACTTAAACCCGTGCCGGATTTGTACGGGCTCCGCCTTGGCATGACCACCGATGAAGTAAAGCAGGCTCTGCCGTTAGCGCAATTCGGGCGCGCCGATCGCCTGGGCGTAATGCGCACCAGCTTCAATCCACACTTCGACAAGCGGGTGAAAGATACAGAGTTTCCGGACGTGCGTACCATCTCACTGGACTTTCTTGACGGCAAACTGGCGACGGTTTGGATTGGGTATGAAGCCAGCTTTAAATGGCCAAAGCTGAATGAGTTCGTCGCGAACTTTAGCCAGGCGCTGGGCGTTCCGGGCGAATGGCCGGTGAAAAGAATTGGCCGTGACTTGTCGTGTGACGGCTTTTCACTGCACGCGCAGATGATCGCCGCGGGTCCGAGCCTGCGCATCAACGACGATGCCGCGCAGGAACTAGCCAGTGCACGTCTCGCAGAAACGATTGACGCCGACGAAAAGCAGGTGATTGGCGATCAGCGGACAAAGAGCTATTATCCGTCCGACTGTGCGGCAAGAGATTCAATCCCTCAGACCAGCCGGACTGTTTTCAAGAGTAAAGAAGAAGCGGAAAAAGCCGGGTATACGCTGTCGAAAGACTGTCAGTAGGCACTTCTATTTTCCCTTTCCGTGAGAGGGAAAAACGCGAAAAGGAGACGCGACATGTTCAAAGAATTCAAAGAATTCGTAGCGCGTGCCAATGTCATAGATCTCGCTGTAGCCTTAATCATCGGCGCCGCGTTCGGCAAGATCATTACCTCGCTCGTCGAAGGCATTATCATGCCGCCGATCGGTTTGTTGCTGGGCAAGGTTGATTTCGCCAGTTTGTTTCTCGTGCTCGATCATTCAAAAGGACAGCCCATCTCGCTGGCCGACGCGAAAGCGAAGGCGATTCCAGTTATCGCTTACGGTGCGTTCATCAACGATATCGTCAATTTCATCATCATTGCCTTCGTGGTTTTTCTGATCATCAAAGCGGTAAATCGGATGAGAAAGCAGGCGGAAGCAACCATGAAAGATTGTCCGCATTGTCTGACGTCGATACCGATTGGCGCGCAGCGCTGCGGCGCGTGCTGTACCGACCTGCAACCGGCATAACCTTAAAGCCAGCTCCTTGACGCTCGGTTTGCGCGCTTCTTAGAATGAACTTCTGACCCCGCGCAATCGTACAGTGTTCTGCTAATTAAGGAGATATTCATGAGCACACCGTATCAACCGCCGACAGGCAATCAGGACAACCGAGATGAATTGTTAGTTAATGAGCATGAAGGCGACACAGAAGGCGATCGTTCTTCGACGAGTTCTTCCATGCGCGACATGGCCGCCCGGATTCCCGAACAACTTTCAGCCATCGGCCGCGACATCAGTCGCACAATCGAACGCGCTATTTCGGCCAAGGACGATTACATGCTGGCCGTGAAGGTTTCGCACGACGCCCAAATCAGATTGGGCCAATTGGTCCAGGCCGGCGTCTTCGGCACGCGCGCCGAGGCTGCGGCCTTCCTGATCGACGAAGGAATCAAAGGCCAGGGACCGCTGTTCGAGCGCGTGGAGCAAAAGCTGGCAGAGATCGAGCGATTGCGCGCGGAACTACGCGGCCTCGTCGGTGAATCGAAGGCTTCTTCGTAAAGGTTTTGTCGAAACAGTAAACAATTCGCTCCATTGCGAAGCTCGCGGTGGAGCGTCTTTGTTTATGTTCAGCTTCCGCGTTAGAATCCCTTATTCAAATTCCCCAGACGTTCTTCAATCAACCGCCGTGCGCGCGGGTCGAATCGAGCCAGCTTGTGCCGAAAACATTCGAAGTTCCGCATACACCTATTGAACAATTCACTCTCGCCAATGGTCTCCGCGTCGTCCTCAACGAAGACCATTCTGTACCCGTCGTCTCGGTCGCCGTTTATTACGACGTAGGTTCGCGTAACGAGCGCGAAGGGCGCACCGGGTTTGCTCACCTGTTCGAGCACATGATGTTTCAGGGTTCTGAAAACGTTCCCAAGGCGGCGCATTTTCAATTCATTTCAAACGCCGGCGGGACGATGAACGGCACCACCTCGAGTGAGCGCACCAATTATTTCGAGACACTACCGGCGAGCCAGTTGCCGTTGGCGCTTTGGCTGGAGAGCGACCGCATGCGCTCGCTGGCGGTGACGCAGGAGAACCTCGACAATCAGCGCGAAGCGGTCAAGGAAGAAAAGCGGCTGCGTTATGACAATCAACCCTATGTTAACGGCTTCCTGCGATTGTTCGAGATGAGTTTTAAGAATGCCGCTAACGCGCATTCGACGATTGGGTCAATGGAAGACCTGGATGCGGCCACGGTCGAAGACATTCGAGAGTTTTTCCGTATCTACTATGCGCCTAACAATGCGGTGCTCGCGGTCGCCGGTGATTTTGACGAGACCGAAACGCGCTCGCTGATCGATAAATATTTCGCCAGCATTCCCAGCCAGCCAATGCCGCCGCCGGTTGATGTGAATGAACCTGCTGAAGTTGCTGTCAACCAGGACGTGTTCTTTGACAAGCTGGCGCCGGTGCCCGCGTTTGCGCTCGGATGGAAAATTCCCGCTCGTCGCACGCCGGAGTTTTACGCGTTATCACTGGCGAGCCACCTGCTGTTTGAAGGAGAGAGCGCGCGCCTCTACCAAAAGCTGGTAAAGGGCGAAGAGTCAGTCGTGCAGATTCAGGGTGGGATCGATGAGCGCCGCGGGCCATCGGGTCTTTTCATCGTGGTTATCCCCAAGCCCGATCGCGAAGGCAGTCAAATTCGCGACGCGATCTTTGATGAAATTCATCAGCTCGGTACCGAAGGCCCCAGCGGCGAAGAGATGGAGAAACTGCGGAACAATCTCTTCAACGCGGCGGTCCGCAGTCGCCAGTCATCGTTATTTCGCGCCCAGCAATTAGCTGAGTCAGCGCTCTACGATAACGACCCGGAACTATTCAACACCGAGTTGCAAAGTTATCTCGAGGTCACAGCTGATCGGATTCGCGAATCGGTGGCGAGGTATCTCGACACAGATAACCGCGTGCTGCTGGAGATTGTGCCGGGAACCGAAGAGCCGGCGCCGGCCGAACCACAGCAGGCAGGCGACGCCGATCAGCCGACCGCGCCACTGCCACAAGTGCCACCAACATCCGATGAATCTCCGGCGGCCCCGCCGGTTTCGTCAGCGCAACAACCGCAAGCGGAATCAAATTGATTCGGGACACTGGCCAATAAATGAACCTACAACCTGAAGACTTCCGACGCGAAATGCCGCTGCCGTTGTCGCCGCGACCACTTAATCTTCCGGAAGCATCCGAAACTGTTTTACCCAACGGGCTCGGCCTGGTGCTGATCGAGGACAAGCGACTGCCATTGATCAGTTTCCGGCTCTCGTTCCGTTCCGGCGATGCGAAAGATCCTGCGGATCTTCCCGGCTTATCCGACATGATGTCGCATCTCCTGTCCGAGGGAACCGAGACACGCACCAGCCGCCAGATAGCCGAAGAAATCGAGCGCCTGGGTGCGACCTTGTCAGTGGGTTCTTCCTCGGACTTCACCACCATCGCGGCATCGTCCATCTCGATTTATGTTGACGAGATTCTCGAGTTGATAGCTGACGTGGCCCTGCGCTCAACATTTCCGCAGAACGAAGTTGATTTGGCGCGCGAGAACACCAAGCAGCTCTTGATTCAACAACGCGCGCAACCCAGCTTCCTCGCTTCAGAACGTCTGGCTAAAGTGATTTTTGGCGCTCATCCCTACGCCAATATTTCGCCAACCGCCGAGATGTTGGACAAACTGACTCGTGAAGATTTGCTTTCATTTCGTCAGTCGACCTTTGTACCTGATGATGGGGTGCTGATCGTCGTGGGCGATTTTGAGAGTGACGCAATCGTCTCTCGCGTGGAGGACTTATTCGACAAATGGGCCGGGCAACGTGCTCCGCAGCCGACTGCTCCGCCGCTACCCAAACGCGCTGAACGCACGATCTTTTTGGTGGACCGTCCCGGTTCGGCGCAATCGAACATTGTCATTGCCAACGAAGCCATCAAACGCACCAGTCCCGATTACTTTCCGATGCTGTTGATGCATACAATCCTCGGCGCTAATGCCTCGTCGCGATTATTCATGAATCTGCGCGAGCAGAAGGGTTATACCTACGGCGCGTACTCAAATCTCGACTCGCGCCGGCTGGCGGGAACATTTCGCGCCACGGCAGAGGTGAGGACGGCAGTAACAGGGGCTTCGCTGCACGAGTTCTTTTATGAACTCGAACGCATTCGCGATGAAGCCGTGTCGGAAGAAGAAATTACCAACGCGAAGTCGTATTTGACCGGCGTGTTTCCCATCCGCATTGAAACGCAGGATGGGCTGATTGACCAATTAGTGAACATTAGAATGTTCGATCTACCGGCTGACTACCTGCGCACCTATCGCGAGCGGGTCAATGCCGTCACCACCGACGAGATTCAAAAGGCCGCGGTGAACTACGTGACCCCCAGCCAGGCTGCAATTGTGATCGTCGGTGACGCCGCCGAAATCACCGAGCAGATCAAGCCATATTCAGAGAAGATTGAGGTTTACGACACCGATGGTAATAGGAAGCAATAGGCAGAAGGCACCAGAGGCGCACGTCGCTTCCGGCTCTGCTTTCCGCCTTCTGCTCAGACCGCGCCCTGCAAACGCTCGACATCCAGAACTCCCGAGACATTCTTAACCGACGACATAACCTTGTCGAGGTGTTTGACGTCGAAGACTTCCACGGTTACTTCGATGCGACCCTTTTGATCCGGACCAATTGAGGCGCGGGCGTCGCGAATTCCAGTCTTCATATCTGAGATGGCGCCGGTGATGCCGGCAATCATGCCGGTGCGATTCTCGGTTACCGCCAGCAATTTCACAGCGTAGGCAGTCTTCTCAGGTTTCGACGCCCACTCAACCTTCACAATTCGTTCGGGATTGATCATCAACTGTTTGACGTTCTTGCATTGAGCCGTGTGCACGGCCACACCCTTGCCGCGCGTGATGTAACCGATGATTGGCTCCCCGTGCAGCGGGTTACAGCAACGAGCGCGATTGACCATCAAATCCTCGACGCCGCGAACGACGATGGCATCGTCGCCGGTAATCAAGCGTTTGACCGCGCGTACACCGGTGCGCAGACGTGATTCTTTCTGCTTGTCGAGTGCTTCGAATTTCTCCGGACCGAGATACTTCGCGATCACATTGCGCGGGACCGTCTTGCCGTAACCGATGGCGGCCAGAAGATCGTCAGGCCGGCCATAACCATATTCATTGGCTATCCGCTTCAGGTCACCGTTGCTGTCGTTCAACATCTTCTTCACCGAGAGCTGGAAGCGGCCGGCTTCCTTTTCGAGCAGTTTACGGCCAATCTCAATTGACTCGGCGCGTTGCTGATCCGCAACCCAGTGACGAACCCGGTTGCGGGCGCGCGAGGTCACGACAAAATTCAGCCAATCGCGTGAAGGATGAGCGTTCGGACTGCGGATGATCTCGACCACGTCACCGTTCTGAATCATGCTGCGCAGCGGCACGATGCGGCCGTTCACGCGCGCGCCCGTGCAAGTGTTGCCCACCTCTGAGTGAATCATGAACGCAAAATCGACGGGCGTAGCGCCGCGCGGCAACTGAATGACCTTGCCCATCGGCGTAAACGCGTAAACGTCTTTGGGATAGAGATCCAGCTTCAACGCGTCGATAAACTCGCGCGAGTCTTTCACTTCCTGCGTCCACTCGACCAGCGACCGCAGCACCTTCAACGCCTCGTCGTCATCGTGCGCGCCACGCTTACCTTCCTTGTACTTCCAGTGCGCGGCGACGCCTTCCTCAGCTACCACGTGCATCTGCTCGGTGCGAATCTGCACTTCGAACGGTTGACCTTTCGAGCCAATCACGGACGTGTGCAGCGACTGATAGAGATTGTCGCGCGGCGTAGCAATCCAGTCCTTAAACCTGCCCGGCACCGGCTTCCAGGCGTTATGAATGATGCCGAGCGCCGCGTAGCAATGACGAATCTCGTCAGGCGTAATCACGCGAGCAGCAACCAGGTCGTAGACCTGATCGATATCAATTTCCTGAGCGTTCAGTTTCTTCCAGATAGAATAAATTCGTTTGACGCGGCCTTCCACGCGCACGACAGGCACATCAGCCTCGCGCATCTTCTCCTGAATCGTGGCGGTCACATCATTAAGAAACGCTTCGTTCGCGGCCCGACGTTTCTCCAGCTGGCTGGTAATCTCTCGATAATCGTCCGGGTGAAGATTCTTGAATGCCAGGTCCTCCAATTCGCCGCGCAACTTACCCATACCGAGCCGATGCGCTATCGGCGCGTAGATATCCATCGTCTCCTGCGCGATCCGGCGTCGCTTATCAGCGCTCAGATATTCGAGCGTACGCATGTTGTGAAGCCGATCGGCCAACTTCACTAAAACGACGCGGACGTCGTCGACCATCGCCAGCAGCATCTTGCGGACATTTTCCGCCTGCTGTTCTTCACGCGAGAGCTTGCTGATATGCGAAATCTTTGTGAGGCCTTCAACCAGATGTGCGACCTCTTCACCGAAGTAATTGCGGATCGTGGCCGTGTCGGCGAGCGTGTCCTCGACCACATCATGGAGCAGTCCGGTCGACACCGAGACCACATCAAGCCTCATGTCCGCGAGAATGTTCGCAACTTCCAGGGGATGTACCAGATAGGATTCGCCTGAGGCCCGCTTCTGCCCGCGATGTTCGCGCGCCGAAAACAAATAGGCCCGCCGCAAAAGATTGAGGTCCGCCTGTGGGTGGTTGCGGCGAACCTTATCGCAGATTTCCTCGATGCGAATCATAAGAAAGCAGCGGTCAGAAATTAGATGTTAGAAATTAGAGGTCAGAGATTAGTTATGGCCAATGCCAACCTTATAACCTCTGACCCCTGACTCTAACCTCAGCCATTATAGCAACAGGGTGACGTATGACCTGAACGATGGCTATTATCAAGCTTGGTTGAAGACCGTTAGCCAGAGCAGTTCGGCCCTAAGCGGGATTTTGTGAAGCAGGGTAGTGTCCCAATTTTAGGAACACTCTCAAGCAGGGAGTTCGCCGCCAAAAGTAAAAGAGGCCAGAAATCATTATTTCTGACCTCTAACCTCTGACCTCTAGTCCTTCAAACTAGGGCGTCGGCGTGCCGGCGGCGGCTTCGGCAGCTTCTTCTTTCTTGCGGCGCTCGTCAGACAACTTACCGGCCCGTTCCTGTGCGGTCTTTGCCTGCTTCTCGTAAGTGGCCTTCTGATCCGGCTTACCGTCCATCTCGGCCTGCTTGGCAGCTTCGAGCAGCAGGTTGGCTTTGTACGACCAGCCGGACTCGGAGTTAGGATCGAATTTAATCGCAGTATCGGCTTCTTCCAACCCGCGGACGACGCACTTCTGGATGTTGTCAAAATCTTTCTGCTCAGGCTTCTTGTAAGTAACCTTCGCCGTGCCGCCTTCGGTTGAGGTGGACTTGATGTCGGGCAGCTCAGTCACTTTGTATGAGCAATCCCAGTCCTTACCGGCCAAAATCGCGTAGGCCTCGGCACGCTTTTCCGCGGCCTCATTCGTATCGCCGGCGCGTTTCATAATCCACGCGCGCAAATTCTGTTCATCCTTAATCGCGGCGTACAGAACTGAAATCGCCTTATAGGCTTCTTCGTTGTTCGGATCCTTTTGCAGCACCACCTGGTAGGCTTCGATCGCGTCCTTCGCCCGTTGGACGTTGTCCGGTTGATCTACGCCGGGCTTGTACTGTTGGTGAATGACGCGCGCAATGAAGATAGGGGCCGTTGGATTGGAAGGATCGAGCTGCAGGGCGCGCTTGGCATGCTGCTCGGCTTCTTCGAAACGACCTTCTTTGTAAGACTTCGCGGTTTCGTTCAGTTCATTCTTGGCTCTGATCTTGTTGACCAACGTACAGCCCGCAGAGGCGGCGACAAACAAACCCAGAATCGCTGTCGCACCGATCCGGGACCAGGAGAATTTCATTCTATTAGCTCCGTTAAGATAAGGATGATGCCCGGGTTCCCTGCCGAACCTTTGTTCGGAAGAACCCGGGCGAAAAATCGTCAGAGTATTACTACGGCAGATCGTCAACCTGCAAACCAACGGGATTAGCGCCCGCGCCTTTAATAGCATCGATGACTTTCACCACGTCGCCATATTTCAAAGCTCGCGGGGCCTTCACGAAGACCGTCTTTTCAATCCGTTGATCTTCAGGAATGTTCGTAGCGCCTTCCATGCCGTACTTGTAGGCGTGCTGTTCCTTGCGCTGCTGGAATGTCATTTGGAGTTTGGCCGCCAGCGCACTCGGATCATTGACTGAACCCATGGCTTCAGCGTTCAGCTTAAGCTGGAGATCGGTCGAAATCGACACCACCAGCGTCAGCGGATTGGGCTTCAGCTTGCTGACATCTTCGTTTGGATCTCGCTGCGTCGGAATGTCCGCTTTGAAGCGACTCGGTCGCAGCGGCGTGACCACCATAAAGATGATCAGCAGCACCAGCAGCACGTCGATCAGCGGCGTAACATTGATATAAGGAACGGCGCGATTGCCGCCACCTCCACCACCCATTGCCATAAGATTAACCTCGCTCTAAATCCACTCGTCCGCGGTCGCAGACATCGTTTCTCTTAACCAGCGGGCGCCGCCGCGGCGGCCTTGCCCTTCTTCTTGTCGGCGACCAAACCAATCTTGTCTACACCTTTTTCGCGGACGGCGTTAATGACCTTTACAACTTCGCCATAGCTCACGTCAATGCCGCTCTTGATGTAGACAATCTTGTCTTCTTCCTTCTTATTCGCCAGCGCTTTTTCGACTGCCGATTTCAGGTCTTCAACATTGACCTTCTTCTTGCCCAGGTAATACTCACCGTCTTTCGGAACGGAGACAATCACCGCGCTTTCTTTGTTGATGGCCTGGTCCTCGTCGGGGTTTCTCAGGTCGCGCGGGATTGCGACCGTGATGCCCTGTTGAAGAAACGGCGTGACCACCATGAAGATAATCAGCAGCACAAGCATGATGTCGACCATCGGCGTGACATTGATTTCCGACGCTAGATGGTCGCTGCCGCCTTGCATTCCCATGACTTAAGACTCCTTCTTCTGCTAAGCCCATGCGGGGAGCGAGGTACGCTCCCCCTTGACTGAATCAGTTGGTGTCAGCCGTTACGGATTTAACTGCTTCGTGCGGTTCTTGATGAAATAATCAACCAGCTCGGAAGCCGAGTTGTCCATTTCCACGATGAAGCCGTCGACCTTACCCGTGAAGTAGTTGAACAGCCACACTGCCGGAACCGCGACCACCAGACCGAGGGCCGTGGTAAAGAGCGCTTCCGAAATACCGCCGGCCACCGCCGCGATACCAGCAGTTTCGGCGTTCTTCATACCGCGGAACGCGTTGATGATGCCGAACACCGTTCCGAAGAGACCCACGAACGGAGCGGTTGAACCGATGGTCGCCAGACCGGAAAGGCCGCGCCGAAATTCGGCAGTCTTGATAGCGATTGCTCTTTGCAGGGCGCGCTTCGACGCTTCAATTTCATCGCCCGAGATGTCCGACGATGCCTCGTGCGCGCGAAACTCCTGAAGGCCGCTGTTGACGACCATCGCCAGGTGCGATTTGCGGTGCTTGTCGCTGATGTTAATCGCTTCTTCGATGCGATTGTTCTTCAGCGCCTGGGCGACGCGCGGCGCAAATTCACGCGACTGCTTTTTCGCCGCCGTGTAGGTCAAATAACGCTCGACCATGATCGCGATCGAATAGACCGACATAATCAAGAGAATGATGACGACCGTAATAGCGACGGCGCCCATGTTCTTGACCATTTCAGTAATCGTAAATTCATTGCCCGTTGATGAGCCGGCGGCCGGACTCGGCGAAGCTTGCAAGAGAAACAGAAGAAAGCCCATCGCTTTCGTTCCGAGGATGGTTGTCAGAATAGTCACGGTAACTCCTCCAAAAGTTTTTTATTACGTTAATTTCCTACCGGCTCTAAGACTTGACGCCGGCCACTCTGACGAGCGAGCCGGCGCCGGATGCTTATTGCGCTACAAAGTTGTAGATGATGACGCCGTTGACCTTCACCGGCTGGCCGGAAAGTTTCGTCGGCGAAAACTTAGAAGACATAGCGGCGGACTGTGCGGCCGCGCGCAACAATGGATGGCCTGAAGTCGGCGTCGCCGAGATCACGTTGCCGTTCTCGTCGATGAGCACCTGCACCGACACCTGACCCGAAGCGTGCGCGCTGCGCGCAATCGCCGGGTAGGGCGGCGTCACCAGGCGAATCGCCTTGCCGTTCAGCACACCGCCGGAGATGGGCGCGTGCGGCGTCGGCTTTGGTGTGGGCGCGGGCGGTGGCGGCTCTTCGTCAACTTTCACTGTCGTGGGCGCGGTGGTGATCGTTCCGGTGCCCGCACCGGGCGCGGCCGGCGCAATTGCATTTGAATTGCCGCAAGTAGGACAAATCACCGTCTGCACGTTATTTCGAATGGGCGGAATGTCACTCGCCTTGGCCGAGATTTCCTTTGGCACCAGGTCTGCGCGCGACACATCAGCGATCGCCTGCTGGCGAACGTCGACGTTCTTGGCCAATTCCTGCTTTTCAGGTTTCGCTTCCTGTTTTTGTTGCTGCTGTTGTTGCTGCACCGGAACGGGCGCAACCAGAGCCGTCAACTCGAGCGCTTGCTGGTCGATATATGCCGGCGCCAGCAGGATTCCGACGATCAGACCTGCGAAGATCAGCACCAGGTAAAGAATCGCAAATCCCGCGAGGAAGCCGCCTTTTCTTTTTAGGTCCTCGGAGTGTGATCCGGACTCAACTAAATGTTCGAACATTTCTCATTCCTCCAGTTCGGCGCCAAGTGGGTCAAGGCTAATCAAACGGACGAACCGCGCAAACGGTTACGAGTTTTCGCGACCGAACCCGCAAACTGCATCAACGAGAAAGGTACAACGGAAGGGTCTGCGTGTTAACGTCGAGTCCAGCCACCCTGCAAACACAAGACACCGGTTCCAACGTCACAAGCGTCCCTGCCTTCCCTTATTCGTGAAGCAAAGGGCACCTTATAAAAGCTATTTAATTGGCCAGCAACGGGCGCAGTCTAAGATGGCAACCGCGCCAAAGTCAAGGACATCCCCAATCAAAAACCGGGTCGTCACAACTAATTTGCAAACATCGCGAGCCAATCAAACGCGATTGATTAGACCCGCGCTTATTATTTTTGTTCCCGCGCCAGGGTAGCGCGAGATGCTTTACCGACGTTCGCGCGTTGCGAGTTGCGCACGCCACCGGCATTCGCCGTTGCCACGGTGTTACGCTCGCCAGCCGCCACCCGTCGCTCCCACCAGACCATGATCGGTCCGGCCACGGCAATCGTGTCGTAAGTGCCGAAAAGAATACCCATTAGCAGCGCCAGCGAAAACGGCCTCAGCGTTTCGCCGCCCAACAACACCAGCGCTATGACAGACAAAAAAACGAGTCCCGAGGTAATTACCGTACGCGATAATGTTTGATTGATCGAGAGATTGGTGACGTCGTACAGACTCATCCGCCGATAGAGTTTCCGGTTCTCACGAATACGATCGAAGATCACGATTGAGTCATTAACGTCAAAGCCGACCAGTGTCAGCAGCGCCGCAATCACCGTCAAATTGATCTCAATTTGAAAGATGGAAAATAGACCGAGCGTCACCAGCACGGTGTGGAAAACGGCGATCACCGCTCCGGCTCCGTAGGTCCATTCGAAGCGAAATGCGATGAACAGCAGCATGCCCACCAGCGCCGCGATCGTTACGGCAATCGCCTGCGTTCGAAGTTGCGAACTGGCTACGGCGCTTACCGCTTCCGTACCGAGGAACTCGGCGTTCCCCTCACCGAAGGACTTAAACGCCTGTCCCAGCCGCGCGCGCGCGGGATCAACTCCCACCTGCTGATTCTGAGTTGGTTCAGTCTGCGCCGCCGGACCCATTTGCGGAACCTTGATGAGGAATTCGCCCTGGCGATCGAGCACCGGCTGAATTACCGCGTCGTGAACTCCGGCGGTTTGAATTGCAGCGCGCAACGCTTCGACTGAGGGCGGTTGCTTGAAGCGCGCGGTGACGACCGTGCCGCCCTTGAAATCGACGCCGAGATTAAAAGCATCGGTACCGTTCGGATGAAACTTATGACGATAGAGAGCCGTGCCCATGCCGGCCAACATCAGAACGATCGAGAGGCCGATGAAGAACCGGCGCTTGCCGAGCCAGTCGATATTTACTTTATGGAATAATTGAAACATGCAGAAACCTTAGATGCTTAACGATTCTGCGCGTCGGCCCTTGCGGCCCAACAACCAGATGAAAATCGTGCGCGACACATAGACCGCCGAGAACAGGTTGACGATCAGACCGAGCGCCAGCGTCACGGCAAACCCGCGGATCATCGGTGCGCCGGTGGCAAAGAAATACAAAAACACCGCCGACACGATCGTGGTCACGTGAGTATCGATGATCGTCACGAACGCATGCGCAAATCCTTGTTCGATCGATGAGGGAATAGTTTTCCCGGATCTCATTTCCTCGCGAATTCGTTCGAAAATGAGCACATTCGAATCAACCGCCATACCGATCGTCAAAATGATGCCGGCGATACCGGGCAGCGTTAGAGTCGCGCCGAAGACGATCAATCCAGCCAACATCAGAATCATGTTGAGCAGCAACGCCACGATCGCGTTAATGCCAGAGCCGCGGTAGTAAATCAACATGAACAGCACGACCAGCGCGAGGCCCAGCAGTGAAGCGCGAACGCCGGCCTTAATTGAATCGGCGCCCAGGCTGGGACCAACCGTGCGCTCCTCGGAATATTCGATCGGAGCCGGCAGTGCGCCCGAACGCAGCGTCAACGCCAGGTCATCACCCTGAGTCTTCGTAAAGTTGCCGGTGATTTCACCCTGGTCAAAAATCTGCGACTTGATGTACGCAATCGACTTCACTTCGTCGTTGAGCACGACGCCCATGTATTCATTAATGTTCGCGCCAGTCCACGCTCCGAACTTGTCGGCGCCGGCCTTCTTCAACGAAAACGTAATCTGATACTTATCGCCGCCCGCGCGTTCCTGAATCGCCTGCGCCGTGCGCAAGTCGATACCATCGATGATCGCCGGAGACTCGACCACCACCCACCTTTGCGGCTTCGGAGCATTGGTACTTTGGTCCGGAGTCGTAGTGTCGTCGGTCCGCTCCTTATAAGGCAGCACCCGTCGATTTGCCGGAATATTGCCACCGCTGTTGAGCGAAGCAGTCGCTTCCTCTTTCGTCATGTAGCTCTGTGAAGGCGCCGGGCTGGGCGGGCTGATTATGTGAACCAACTCGAGGTGAGATTGGCCGGCGAGCAATTGCTTCACGTGCTCGGGATCGGAAATACCCGGCATTTGCAGCAGGATTTCATGCGAATTCTGACCGCCACGTCGTTGCAGCGTCGGCTCGGCAACTCCGATTGCATTTATGCGACTGTCGATGATTTTGTACGCCTGATCGGTGGCTGAATCTCCCAGGACTTTTTGTTGCGCACTGGTCAAACTCCAGGTCATCGCCGCTCCGGAAGAAGAGAACGACCAGCCGGCATTGTCACTAAGATCCACTTTCTTCTGCACGGCATCGCGCGCATCTTTGACCTTGGCCGGGTCAGCTGCGCTCAATACTACGCGGTAGTTTCCACTGGCCGTTTCCGCGTGAGCTTCTTTGATGTCGAAGCCGGCTTCCTTGGCGGCATTCTGCGCCGCCACCGCACTGTCCTCAGTCAATCGCTTTAGGTAATCCTCAACCTTCACGCGCATCACGAGGTGCGATCCACCCTTGAGGTCGAGACCGAGATGAATGTTGTTCTGAAGATTCGCTTTGATTCCGGACCACTTAAAATCTTGCGCGTGCGGCCGACGACCGTGCGGACCCAATACGATGTAAATGCCGACAACGGTAACGATGCCGATAATGATGGCGCGCTGAAGTAGATTTCGTTTCTTCATCACTAGTGGCACAGACTTCAGTCTGTGGAATTCCGCGTACGATCACAGACTTAAGTCTGTGCCACGCTATTTCTTTTCTTCTGAATCGACACCCGCAACTGCCGTTCGGGCAATCTCGAGGATTGTCTTTTCGGCGCTGCGGATCAGAAAACTGGTTTCGCGGACTTCGGTGATCTTGCCCACGACGCCGCCGGTGGTGACCACCCGGTCGCCCGCCTTCAGCTGTGCAATTGTTGCCTGGAGTTCGCGCTGCTTGCGCTGTTGCGGACGAATCAGCAGTAAATAAAAGACACCAAAAACGAGAATCATCGGGAGAAGAAACCCGAGTCCACCCGCGCCGCCCTGGAAGAGAAATAGGTACACAGTCAAGTTAGATTATGTTGCCGAGTTCACGCGTCGCTTCGCTCGAACCCACCGCACAGAGCGCCGGGCTTCATTCCAATCCACAATGCAGTTGCTCAGTGAACTCTCGCCGAAATTTTGCGAATTGGCCAGAACGGATAGCTTGCCTTACGCGTTTCATGGTGTCAAGGAAGAACGCCAGATTATGATGGGTCAGCAGGATGCTCGCAAGCATCTCTCCAGATTGATAAAGATGGCGCATATAGGCCCGGGTATGGCGGCGGCAAACCGCACAATTACAGGCTGGGTCCAGCGGATTCTGATCCAGGGCATACCGGGCATTTTTGATATTCAATTTGCCGCGAGACGTGAACGCCTGCCCATTTCTTCCATTCCTGGTCGGCAGGACGCAATCGAACATGTCGACACCGCGCGCAACTGCCTCAATCAAGTCTTCCGGCGTTCCTACGCCCATCAGGTAGCGCGGCTTATCAGCCGGCATCCGCGGCGCACTTTCTTCGATGACCTCCATCATCACATGCTTCTCTTCACCCACGCTGAGGCCGCCAATTGCGTAGCCGTCGAAGCCAATCTCGACTGTCCGCTCAAGACTCTCGCGCCTTAGATCGAGATGACCCGCGCCCTGCACGATCCCGAAGAGCGCCTGCCGGTAGGGCAAATTGTTAATTTGCGATTCTTCCTTTCCTGGACCGTCCGAACGCAAATTAGCAATTTGCGCTACGTGAGCGTCCTTCGATCGCTTCGCCCAACGCAGCGTCAACTCCATGCTCTGCCGAGCTTCGTCATGAGTCGCCTCCCCCGGCGCGCACTCGTCAAACGCCATCGCGATCTCCGCGCCCAGCACCGCCTGCACTTCCATCGAAACTTCCGGTGAAAGAAAACAGAGCGACCCGTCGATATGCGATCGAAATTCCGTTCCCGCTTCGGTGATCTTCCGCAGCGCGCCCAAACTCCACACCTGAAAACCACCAGAGTCGGTCAGCATCGCACGGTTCCAACCGATAAACTTATGCAAGCCGCCGCAGGCTCTGATCGTTTCGCTGCCCGGCCGCAACCACAGATGATAGGTATTGCCGAGGATGATCTGCGCATCCAGATCGGCCGATTCGAGTTCTTCGAAGCGAATTCCTTTGACTGTGCCGGCGGTGCCAACCGGCATGAAAACGGGCGTCTCGATCACCGCGCGCCGCGTCGTGAGCGTGGCTGAACGGGCTTCGCCTTCAGTCGCGCGCATTTCAAAATCAAGGGCCTTATTCATTAATGACGGCGTTTTCGACTTTTGTGTCGTTCTACAATCCGGATTGGCGTCGCAAAAAAATCGAATTCCTCACGCAGTCGATTCTCGAGATGCCGCAGGAAGGAAAAGTGCAGACCTGCTTTCCCGCCTGACGTAAACACGACGAAGGTCGGTGGCCGTATGCCTATCTGCGTGAGGTATTGGACATGCAGACGCGCTCCCCCGTGAGTTTTCGCCGGCGTAATTCCGCTGCGCTGCTTCACCTCCCGTTCGAAAAAGTCGTTCAGACGCGAAGTCGCGATGCGCGTGCGGCGCGCCTGGTTTGCGCGAATAGCCAGCGGCAAGAGCTTCGGGGTGCGTTGCCCAGTCAGGGCCGAGATGGTTATTACTTCGCCCCAACTCAGGAATTTCATCTGGTCGCGCAGACCCCGTTCAAATGCCGCCGGGGTGCCCGTCTTTTTGTTCTCAAGTGCGTCCCATTTGTTGACGGCGAGAATGATTGAACATCCGGCCTCAGCGGCGTAGCCAGCGATTGCGGCATCAAGCGCAGCGACGCCTTGCTCCGCATCAATAACGACGATGGCCACATCAGCTCGCTCCAAAGCTTTGCGCGCCATCATCACTGAGAGCTTCTCAGTCATCGCGGTGGTCTTGCCCTTGCGTCGAATGCCGGCCGTGTCAATGATTCGGAACTTCTGCCCCGGCGTTTCCAGCAACGTATCAACCGAATCGCGAGTTGTACCCGCAACCGGCGAAACGATCGCGCGCTCTTCACCCAGCAATCGATTCAGCAGTGAAGACTTGCCAACGTTCGGACGCCCGACGATGGCTAATTGGAGCGTCGGCATCGGTGCTGGCGGCTCACCGGCATCATTGCGGGTCGCCGCATTAAAGCTGCCCTCCCTGACGGTCGGGCTTCTGACACTCGCCGCCAGGGCATCCAGCATCTCGCCGATCCCATTTCCGTGCTCGGCTGAAATCGGAAACACATCATCGAACCCAAACGCGTGAAACTCGCCGGCGTCACTCTCCCAATTTACCGCGTCTGCTTTGTTCGCGCCGACAATTACCCGTTTGCCGGTACCGCGCAGCAACCGCGCCAGCTCTTCATCCAGCGGCGTAATACCTTTGCGCGCATCGACGACCCAAATCAATGCCCGCGCTTCGTCAATCGCAAAGGACGCCTGCTTCAAAATATTTGCCGGGATGACGGCCTCATCGTCGGGCACAATGCCGCCCGTATCCACCAGCGCGAACTGCACGTCATTCCATTCAGCTTCGCCATAAATCCGATCGCGGGTAATGCCCGGCTCATCGCCGACAATCGAACGGCGCTCACCGATCAGCCGATTGAACAATGTGGATTTCCCGACGTTCGGACGACCGACGATCGCTACCAAAGGCAGATCTGTTTGTTTCGGACGGCGCATTTCAGTCTGGCGATGATAACTGACTGTTCAGGAATTAGCAGAGTTGCCATTAGAACCGCGCCACCGGATCAGTTAAGATGCTGCATCTAACGCACCATCCCTGAGAGGCAAATCAATGATTGAAGAGCGCAAAAACACCACTTTCGAAATTCGTGTTTCGGCCGGAAAGACCGGCGCGGACCCGGAATCCCCCGATTGGGAAGTCGCCGAACTCGAGAACGGCCAAGTCGTGGACAATTCAGATATCTATGACAATCTGACCTACGCCGAAGCCCAACAGATCGCCGGCATGTGGACCAAAAAGAAGGAAGAAGCTGAAGCCGCCGGCACAATTGAATAATCCGTTCGCAGCGTCTCGTAGCCTGCTATGACCGAAACAGCCTCTTCACTTACCAAAGCCAACGCCGATCCAAATCCATTTCGCCAATTTGAGAGTTGGTCACAAGACGCGCGCGCTGCCGGCGTCTCAGAGCAGGATACGATTTCGATGACACTGGCGACCGCCACCCGATTCGGTTTGCCCTGTGCCCGCATCGTCCTGCTCAAGAGTTTTGATGAGCACGGCTTTGTCTTTTTCACCAACTACAACAGTCGCAAGGGAAATGAACTGGAAGAAAATGCCCGCGCTTGCTTGCTGTTTTATTGGCCGCAGCTCTGGCGACAGGTGCGGATTGAAGGCACGGTCGAGAGAGTTTCAGCCGAAGAATCTGATCAATACTTCCATTCACGACCGCTCGGCAGCAAGATTGGCGCCTGGGCGTCCGAACAAAGTAGAGCAGTTGAGAATCGCGCGACTCTCGACCAGCGATTCGACGAATTCAGTTTTAAATTTGGTGAGGCTGTTCCGCGCCCGCCGCACTGGGGCGGCTATCGGGTTAAACCTAACGTCATCGAGTTCTGGCAAGGCCAGGACAATCGGCTGCACGATCGGCTGCGATACAGCTTGCAGGAAACCGACGAATGGCTTATCGAAAGACTCGCGCCGTAGTAGCGCAAGTTGTTAACTGGCCCCATTTCGCAAATTAACAATTTGCGCTACAGCGCCGGATGTCCCGCCACGAAGTTCACCAGCGCATCCACATAATCCGGAAACGAAGGACAACGAATGCCGTGAGGTTCGAGTAACTCATGGGCGTTGGTAGTGTCATAGGTTTGCTCGAGAAAGAAATAAGGGACGGCCGAGTGCGGCAGGCCCGTAATTCTTGGCGCCAGCGGCAGCATCAACACCGGATAGACAATACCCACCGGCACCGTCGCCAGCGAATCACGTCCCTGGATGGACTGTGAAATGGCGTCGAACAATTGCTGCGTGGTTAGCGGCGCCGGATCGGCCAGCTGCACTGTAACGCCAATCGCTCGCTCGTCCTTCGCCAACGCCACCATCGACTCGATCACATAATCAACCGGCACCAGATTAAGGCACACTCCCGGATTCCCGATGTTCAGCAGCGTCAATCCCACCGGCCATTTGCGCAGGTAATGAATCAAATAATAGATGCCGTCATACTTCACCGTCTCACCGGTCCTGGAATCGCCGCAGACCACCGCCGGCCGGTGAATTGTGACCGGGATATCCGACTTCAAAGTATCGACTGAAATCTCCGCGAGGTACTTTGTCTGTTCGTAGTGATTGCGAAAGCCGGCTTCGTGGTGCAGCTCGGTTTCCTTGATTAATCCCTGCCGCTTGCCGGCAACATAACAGGTCGAAACATAGTGATAGCGACGCAGGTTTTTCACCGACTTGGCGAACTGATTCATGTTCATCGTGCCTTCGACGTTGACCGTGGCGGCCACGTCCTGGGCTACCGCCAAATCGTAAATGGCGGCCAGGTGAAAAATCGTCGAAGTCTCCTGGCGCACCCGATCGAGATTGTCGGCCGCCAGTCCCAAATCAGGCTTGGTGATGTCGCCATTGAGAATTTCAAAGTTCTCCAACGACGAACCTGTTTCTTTGGAGATTTGCAGCGTCGTTTCGCAGGCAGTCGCTTCAAACGCTGGTTGCGTCAGCAGAATAAAGCGCGACCCTTCAGTGGCCAGACGCTTGACCAGACGCGTGGCCAGGAACCCGGGGAAGCCAGTTACAAAAACGGTTTCGTTTAATGACATATTGGCGCAGCTAACAACTTCAGTATAATCCGGACGATTTTTACACCGCTTTGATGCAACCGCAAAGGATGACGACTGTATGCGCCCCCTGCGAACTCGGATGGAAAAATCAATCGCCTTAGCGATTCTGATTTGTCTGGCTTGGGTAATCCAGATGAGCCCACCGCGGGCCAGCGCCCAGGCGAGCATTGATCGAGATCTCCTTTCTGAGATCATGAAGATCAAGGCGATCGACAATCACGCTCATCCCGTGAAATACGTGGCCGACGGCGAAACGCCGGACACGGAATTCGACGCGCTGCCGCTGGATGCAATCGCCGCGTTTCCGCTGCCCGTTCGTTTGAGTCCAACAAATCCTGAGTTCATAAGGGCCTGGCGCGATCTCTACGGCTACAAGCATAGCGACATGGCCGAAGCGCACGTGAAAGAGTTGATGGGTGCGAAGCAGGCAGTGGGAAAGCAACGCGGTGAAGCAACCCCGGCATGGATTCTCGATCAGCTAAATATTGAGACAATGTTCGCCAATCGCGTCGCAATGGGCCGCGGCCTCACCGCGCCGCGATTTCGTTGGGTGTCGTTCGATGACGCGCTGCTCTTTCCGTTGAGCAACGAAGCCCAGAAGCGGTTCAATCAGGATTACAAAGGTTTCTATCCCGCCGAAGAGAAATTACTGAAGCGTTACCTTGCAGACTTGAAGCTTCGCACTCTGCCGCCGACGCTCGACGCTTATCTGAAACAAGTGGTCACGCCGACGCTTGAACGCCAAAAGCGAAACGGCGCGGTAGCGATCAAGTACGAAGCCGCCTACCTGCGCAAACTCGACTTTGATAATCCCGCTGCAGCGAAAGCGCGGTTGACTTATGCGCGTTATCTGCGCGGGAGCGAGCCGCCAGCCGACGATTACAAAGCGCTCCAGGATTTTCTGTTCTTCTACATTGCGCGTGAGTGCGCACGTCTGGATCTCGCCGTCCACATTCATTGCATTTCAGGCGCGGGTGGTTTTTACCGGCAGAGCGGCAGCAATCCCTTGTTACTGGAGACGGCGTTCAATGACGCAAGTTTGCGCAAGACAAATTTCGTCGTGGTGCACGGCGGTTATCCATTCACCAAAGAGATGGGTTCGCTCATGAGCAAACCGAATGTCTACGCAGATTTCTCAGCGCAAACCTTCTTCACCTTTCCGCGCGAGCTCAGCGAGATCCTGCGCAACTGGCTCGAGTCTTATCCCGATAAGATTCTGTTTGGCACCGACGCATTCTCGTTCGGACCGGAAGTCGATTGGGGCGAAACGGCCTGGCTGTCGAATACGACTGCCCGACAGGCACTGGCGCTCGCGTTAACGGGCATGATGAATGATGGCGAAATCGATCGCCCGCGAGCGATGGAACTGGCCCGCATGGTGCTGCATGACAACGCGGCGAAACTCTACGCGCTTAAATAGAATCCCGACGCCGGTTTCGAGGCGAGGTCACCACCCGCCTGCCGCTCATCAAGAGTGGCGGGCAGTAGCCCGCCTCTAAACGAATCATTAGGTTTTTGAGTCCGGACCCTTGCGCTAACTCTCTTTTGACAAGCGACTATGAAGCAGTTACCGTGAGCCCGTCCTTAAAATCATCTGTCTGAACAATTTATCAGGAGTCTAAATGAGACGTCGTTCCCCCAAATTTCGCGTCGCTGTACCGGTGTTTGCTCTGCTTGCCGTTGTCACCGTTGTTTTCTACAACCGCGCCTCAAACGCATCATCACCTGCCAAGCCGATCGCGGGAAGTCATCGACCAGAGGGAAAAATGATCGCGCAACTCGATTTTCTCCCGTCGGCGAACGGCTACGGTTTTCGTAATTACGGTCGCGACCACGACAACGAAAACGATTTGAATCCGGGCAATTTAGTCGCGCTGTTTGGGGCCGAGAACGTCTGCCAATCAGGCAGCACTGCCAGTGACTGCGTGCTGACTGAGCCCGCGGAAGAGTGGCTGGAAGAATGCGTCAAGCTGCTCGAAGGCGGCCACTGCGAAGGTCTCGCGGTCACCAGTCTGCGTCTGTGGGATGAACTTCCGTACCTCGGCAAGAAGGGGCCGGCAGATATCCAATCAGGCGCCGAGAAGGCTTCGGATCTCGAACATACCGAATTCATCTCGAATTACGTGGCCCATTATCACGTGATGCAGAAGCTCGCCGAGATTTCCGACTTTCGCGCCGAGACCTGGAAGAAGAAGCCATCTGAGATTCTCAAGATGCTGATCGATTCGATGAAGGAAGGTTCGACTGACCATTACGTGATGAGCATCGGCATGCGTGAAAACGGTCGCTACACGCGTGGTCACGCGATTACGCCTTTCGCCGTCGAAGACATGGGTGAAGGCGAGTACCACGTGCATGTTTACGACAGCAACTATCCCAAGCAGGACAAATTCGTCGTCATCGACACCGGAGACGAAACCTGGCGCTATCATACCGCCTCTGATCCAACCGCCACTGCCAATGACTATATGGGCACTGCTACCAGTCAAACCCTGGGACTTAAGAGCCAGGCTGCGCGCGAGTTGGATTCGTATGGCTGTCCATTCTGCACTGACGACAGCGCCCGTCATCACGCTTCGAGCAAGAAACCGAAGAAGAGCCAGGTTAGTTTTGTACTGACCGGTGAAGGCGAAACACTAATCACTGATCCAAATGGCAAACACATCGGTTTTGATTTCGCCAAAAACAAGACTGTCAACGAAATTCCCGAAGCCGACGTGGTAACGCTCGAAGGCGGCATGGGCAAGAACATCCCGCCGCAATATCGGCTGCCGCTCATGTCTTCGACCAGGCCTTATTCGATTACCGTCGGCAGTAAATCTCAAGGCGAAGTCGATGCGAATCTCGACATGGAAGGTCCTGGATTCGTCGTAGGTTTCGAGGACATCCTGCTCGATCCCGGCGAGAACCTGACGATGAGCATCAGCCCGAACGGCCGCGAGTTGTCCTTCACCGCCAGCGCCGACGGCGAAACCCCGACGGTCTTCATCACGGTCGAGACCAGCCGGAAGGAACCCAGTTACGACTTCGAAATTGGCGGCATCAAGCTCGCCGCCGGTAAGACGGTCACCGTGAAGCTGGATCTTGAGCACGAAAAACTTTTTTTTAAAGACAACGATCCCGACCGCGATCCTTATGACGTCACCGTTTCGCGGACGAACCCTGACGGTACCGAAAATTATTACGAGAACGACGATCTGGAACTGCCGGGCAAAGGCGACGTCTACGAAATGGATTTCAGCAAGTGGGACGGCCAAGGCGACATGTGCTTTGAAGTCGACGACGAAGGGAACGGCTTCGAAGACGAAGAGTGCACGAAGGAACCTAATGAAAAGAAAGCACCGCCCAAGAAACCTGACCTCGCCGCAAACTATTTTTCAAACAGACAACCGATCGCGAAGTTATTGTGGTACTGAACCAAACGATCTTTGCTTTGATGGTCGCGGCGCTACTCCACCTGGCGCCGCCCGTCTCAAAAACGTTCGGACCTCCAATTCAACCTCAGAAGACAGTCCAGATCTCTATCGATGTTGAGGCTGATGTCATCATCACCGACCACGCGGGGAAGCGTTTGGGTTTCGATCGCACACTCCGTAGATCGGTAAATGAAATTCCCGAATCACGGATGATTGAAAGAGAAGGCGCCACCACCTTCGTACTTCCCTACAAGTCTGTGGGAGACCTGTATGTGGTCGCAGTCTACGGTAACTCTCCCACCGTAACCCCAGCGAATATCAGCATGGCTGGGCCCGGTTTTGTGGTTGGAGTTCGCGCTCTGCAGTTAAAGATCGATGAAGTTCAAACGGTTGACCTTTCGCCAAATGGAAAGAGCATCTCGCTCACAACCGGTCACGACGGACCCGTCCCGCAAATCTTTCTGACGACCCAATCGGAGCGCAGCAAACCAAGTTATCGTTTCGAAGTCGGAAACTCTTTTCTTTCGCGCGGAAAAAGAATTTGGATCGAACTCAATAGCGCCACGGGCGAGCTGCTTCTCGCTTCAAACGAAACCAGGAAAACCGTCTTCACGATCAACATGCGCCGGACAAATCCCGGCGGCACACGCGATCTCTACACGCAGCACGACATTTCCTTTGGCCGCGACAATTCCTACTCGATGGATTTTGGAAAGTGGGATGGTAAAGGCGAGATCCGTTTTTGCGAAGGTGTGAGATTAGTTAACGCACCCTGCACTTCACTAAAGAACGAAGCTTTTTCATCACGACCTAATTGATCGTGACCTCCACCGGCGTCGCGTCGTGCGACTCGTAACCTTCCGGCCAGTTCGAGATGTTGATGCCGTAGAGCCAATCTGATTCGGGCGTCACAGCAAAGCGAATGTGTAGCGGATAACCGCGCGCTGCATTCAGACGGATGTTCCACGAATCAATCTTCCATTCCTGAATCGACGGCAATTTGGGATCTTCCCAAGCGACCAGGCGCGACCCCATAAATTTTCCGTCAATGAACAAAGTGACGCGCGTGCGAACCCATTCCTTCTTAGCGTCGGTCGGCAGCACGGGTTGGATGTGCGCGCGCACGGTAATTGTTCCGATTTTGCGCCGGTCATCGCGGGCCGGCACGACATATTCGAAGTAGCCGGTGCCGGCGCCCCAAACATAACCATCGCCCCCACCCAGCTTTTCAAATCTTCCGCTCGCTACATTATTGGGCGTGAAGCGATAAAGGATCGTTTTATTTTTCGGGTCTTCGTCTTTGAAAATTATTTTTGGTTTTGCCGCAACATCATCCAACGGACGGTCGAATGCCAATTGCCGCGGGATCAGATGCTTGCCCCCATCAGTTAACTCAGGTGGCGGCGAAGCGTTGACGAGCGACGCAAACACGTTCGAGGCGCCCTGGATATCACTCAGCAACTGGGCGTCACGCGGGGATGAATAAGTCACGCCGTAACCCCGTTGCTCATCGGGCGTGATGATCCAAAACATCGCGCCGCCGGCGCCGTCTCTAGCCGTATGATCGAAATAGGCACGGTACCAATCGATTTCGCTGGTGCCGTTGTAGCCTTCGGGCCCGATGCCGAATTCACCAAATACTAAAGGCTTATTCAGCGAATACGCGGCCGCGACCCGGTTCTGAATGAATTCATTTAAGGCTTTTGGCGAATCGACGGCGACATCGCGATCATCCTTCGGGTAATTGTGCACGTCGCAGTAGTCGATGTTCGGCAGCGCGTGATCGGCCAGCCATTCACGCCGCTCGGATGCCAATCGATAGCCCCAGACCCCGGGCGCGATCATGTGATCCGGATCGAGTGAACGCAGGTAGTTGCTCATCTCCGAGACCCACGCGCGACGTTCTTCCCATCGACCGGTCAGGCATTTGCCCTCATTGATCAATTCATAACCGAAGATGGCCGGATCGTCCTTGTAAAGTACGCCGGTCACGCTATTGCGACGGGTGGCGATTTTCTCGACGTGCGCGCGATAGAGACGGCGCGCGGTTTCGTTCGAATAGAACAGCATCGCCTTTTCGTCATTTAGCCCGTAAGGATAACTATCGTCATCGGCGCCATTAATTCCCGCCCAGCGGAGGTATTGACTGATGCCGCCGGTGTCGCGCCACCAGTTCACCAGGCAAAGTTGTACGCGCAGTTTGTTCTTCGCGGCTTCCGCCAGAACTTGATCGAGGAAGGCGAATTCAGCTTCGTTCCATTCGTCAGGCTTGTTGCGGAATGAATGCGTGCGCGGCCAGTCCTTGAAGTCAGCCCCGATGGGCTTCACATCGTTTGGGCCGCCCTCGCCGGAGGCCCAGACGCGGACGACTTTGATTCCGTGCTGCGCCGCCTGACGCAGGGTCTCAGGCATTTTCGCGCGATCGTCATCACGGTACATCACGGCAACATTGGCGCCGACAAATCTGAACGGCTTGCCATCGATGACAAACCTGCCGTTGCGCGCCTGGACAAATCCCGGCCGGCCGCGGTCACGCCAGCTCGATATGGCTAATAAAAGTGCCGCGCCCGCAATCAACGCGAGCGCGGCCAGCAACAAACGCTTCTTCATAACAACTTCGATACGCGCGCCTTTGGCGCGCTGCACGCCGGGGACGTGCGTACCCACTAACGCGGCGGGTTCGTCAAACGGACAAATCCCATGATCGCGCAAATCGCCCCCAAAACCACAAAGAGATTAAAGAATGCACCGAACGCCAACACCGAATCCAGATCATTCTGCTGGGCGCCCATCACCGCGACGAAGCCGAGCAGCACAAATTGGATGTGATAGATCAACAAGCAGACGGCCGCAAAACTGAACCACCGCGTCGAGGCGCCAAACGCGCGCGCCCGCGCAAAGCCGAGCACTGCCGCTATCAGCCAACCCAGCCCGCCGACAATCAAAGATCCGACAAGCACGACCGCAAAGTATGCGGGCTGCCTGGCGGTGACGCCGGTCTGCAGCGCATAAAAAATCGCGTGGGGAACCATCTCTGTGATTACTCCTTAATGTCGTACAGCTAAATACAAAAACGCCGTTCGCGCAAGCTCGACAGAGCGCAAGCGCAAACGGCGTCGCTCGATCAAATCTCTACTGCCGGTCGTGACGGGGCGACCGCACCGGCGAAAATCCCTATTACAGTTCCATCGCAAGTAATCATCCGTCGGCGCAGTGATCCTTGCAACACCTGGCAATACTACTGGGTGATGTGAATCTCCTCTTCCTTATTCACATGGCGCAGGAACAAAAGTAGCGCGCAGGCGCAAAAGACCACTGCCAGCACCAGCGCAATTACACCCTGCCACTTAAAAACGCCGTCCGGACGCGTAAACGCCCAAAACTCCCAACACGCACCCAGCAGCGAGGCCAAACCGACAATTGACAACAGAAAGTCAACCATGCTGAACCTCCGGCTCTGCTTCAGTCTTCCGAATGAAAGTTAAAAATAAAGCCGCTGCGCTATAAACTGTTTTGGACGGCTGCATGTTACCGCCCGAGGGGGGATTTAGGCAAGGGAAACTGACGCCTATCCAATAAGGGGTGCGGTCCTGCAATCATTCGGCTGCTTCATCAATCGTCAGAACGCCCACTAGATAAACAATTTCGCCCTCCGGCGTTTGCAGCACAATGCTGTATTCGCCCGGCGCAATATTGCGCGCAACCGTAAGTTCAAAACTGATGGCCGGGTAAGGCGTATCGAATTGCTCTTCAGTCACGCTTTCCGGATCGATGCTGATGAAAGGCGACGTTGAAGAAATGCCCGCTGCGGAAACTTCATCCAGGCCCTCGCCGGCAATGTAGATGCGAACCTTCTTCCCTCGCGTTAAAGGTAAAGCGACAGTGGAAAGTTCTCCGTTCATGCCGATGAGGCGGGGCACCAGTTGCGGCAAGCTCGCAGAAACGAAAAACCCCAGCGACGTGGTCTTATCGCCCGCCACCTCGATCAATTGTGAATTCGCCTTCGTCGCGATGTAAGTGCGAAACGGCGGCGTCGTGTCTACCAACCCGGCGTAGGAACCGCGCGCGGTTGCAATCTCCTGAGGTTCGATTGGACCGTCGAGCCCCTGGCCAATCACCCGATAAGTCCCGGCCAGCAAGCC
The DNA here is from genome assembly GCA_044870975.1 of Pyrinomonadaceae bacterium. Taxonomy (GTDB): domain Bacteria; phylum Acidobacteriota; class Blastocatellia; order Pyrinomonadales; family Pyrinomonadaceae; genus UBA11740. Next base: position 5,043 of record JBIOZK010000033.1, on the reverse strand, counting down.
GTCGATTCGATAATCGCCTGAGTGCAAGGTGATGCTGCCGGCGATTACCCTGCCGGTTGAGATCTCTTCGGCGAACACGTGCGCTCCAAAGACAGGCTGTGATTGGCCGCCAAAGGAATTGGTCACCAGACGGCCCAACAGCGATCCAGTTCCGGCGCGCGACCCGTACAACGCGCGCGCACCGGCAATGTCGTCATAAGACAAGCTGCGCTGGGTGAACGCGGGCAATCCAAATGTCCCGTTCGTCGCCTGCCGCGGCTGCATCGTCGCTCCGATAATCGCGGAATGCTCTAGCCCGATCAGATGGCCAATCTCGTGTGTGAACGTCGATTCCAAATCGTATGTGCCGAAAGTTCCATCGCTGGAAAAAGGTACGTTCGGATTCAAAGCGATGTCCGCTTCAGCGATCGCGTTCCCATCTGAAAAGACCCGGGTGCGGCCGGGATTATCTGAATTGAATGCCGCGGCGTTGTCGGCGGAAACGGTAATTAGATTGACGTGATCGCCTGCGTTCGCGGGACTGATTGTCTGAGCGGTAGAACTGGTTTCGAAAAACTGGACATTTGAGACGCTTGACCAATGGCGTAACGCGCGGCGCGCGGCTCCAATGACATCGCTGCCGGCCTTGATGTTCGGCGGCGGCGACGCCAGCGATGTCGAAAGCGAAATGATGATGGGCTGCGTTAGCCAACGACGCGCGACCAGACCGGACGCCGACGCGTATTGCAGCGTGTAAGCGCGGAGCGGCGCTTGCGCTCCCAGGAACGCGATCAACGCAAGGATGGCACTGAGCTTCCTCCCAGTCATCCGTTTTCACGCCGAGTCGGCCCGGCTATTTCTCTTTATGGCCCGCGGTGTTCTGCGAGCGGAGGCGGCGTCACTGAAACTGTTCGCCGCGCGGTGCGGCGATTCGTGGGCGTAATCTTACCATGACCCACCCGGATCGCCGACGCACTTTCGGTCGCGGGCTTATCACTGTCGTTAACCTGCTCGGCTGGGGTATATTTGTTCGCCCCGAAAACTTCGGCCGTCTGATTGGCATCCAAGGTTTCCAGAAGTGACAAATCCCCAAAATCAGGTTCGGTCGATCCCAGCTAAATTTTTCGCCGCGCAGCGGCCGCTATTCCTTTCCCTGCTTTTATTAGCCTTTACCGGCGCGATTCTGCTGCCGCCGCAGTCAAAGGCCACGCGTTCCAGCACCCAGTCCAATCCCAGCGTGAAGCGTCAACGTCCGGAATTCGTACCCGGCAAGGCCCTGGTGCGATTCAAGCCCAACCGCGCTTTGGAAGGTCAGATTCTCTTGGCGGCAAAGGATTCCTTTGCGCCGATGGCCGCGAATCAGGACATGCAATCTGTAGCAGTGCAAATCGAGCGCTTTGAAGGATCGGACCTGGTCGAAGGATTACGCGTCGCGCGCATGGCCCCGGACGAGACTTTGCAGACAGTCGCAGCGCTCAACGCGCGTGACGATGTGATTTATGCCGAGCCCAATTATGTTCGCCGGATCGAGTTGACGCCCAATGATCCCTGTTTCCCGGCGAACGGATTGGCGCCATGTCAAAGCACCGGCCTGTATGCGATGCCCCTGATCGGCGCGACTCAGGCGTGGGATACAACGCAAGGCAGCCGCAATATCGTCGTCGCAGTAATCGACGAAGGCATCGATCGAAATCATCAAGATCTCCAATCGAACATCTGGATTAATCCGAGCCCCGGATCGATTAGCGGTATCACCGGCGATGTAAACGGATATGACTTTCGCGATAACACGGGAAACATTATCGCCGAGCCTCATGCGACCCACGTGGCCGGAACCATCGGCGCGGTGGGCAACAATGGTGTCGGGGTCGTAGGCGTTAACTGGCAAGTCAGTCTGATGTCGCTCCGATTTATCTCTGACGCGACGAACTCAGGCACCTCGGCCGACGCACTCAAGGCCTACAACTACGTCAAGCAGATGCGCGAACTTTGGGCCAGCTCGGTTCACACCAAGGGCGCGGACATTCGTGTCGTGAACGCGAGCTTCGGCGGCGGGGGTTATTCTCAGGCTGAGGCGGACGCGATCAGCGCGATGGGCCAGGCCGGAGTTCTCTTCGTCGCGGCCGCCGGCAATGAGAGTTCGAACAGCGACGTCAACACTCATTACCCGTCGAGCTATTCTTTACCGAACGTAATCTCAGTGGCCGCCACGACGAATACCGATACGCTGGCGAGTTTCTCCAATTTCGGGGCGCACTCGGTATTAATGGGCGCCCCTGGTTCAGGAATTCTAAGCACACTCCCGAACAACGTTTATGGCAATCTCAGCGGTACTTCGATGGCGGCGCCCCACGTGGCTGGTGCGGCAGCCTTGTTGAGCGCGGCAAATCCGAATCTGTCCGTAAACCAATTGCGGGCGCTGTTGGCGTTCAACGGCGATTCGGTCGCATCACTACAAGGGCGATCTTTAACGGGCCGAAGGCTAAACGTTTTCAAATCACTGCAAGCCATCGGCGAGAACGACACGACGCCCCCCGGCACAGTCACCAATCTGCAAATCGCTTCGCAAAATGGCCGCCAGATTAAGATTTCCTGGACAGCCTCGGGCGATGACGGCGCGGTCGGCCAGGCTTCTCTTTACGACATCAGCTTTGTCGATCAAAACACGAATGCGGTCGTGCCGTTGACAAGCATTGCACCGATTCCCTCCGGCGGCCCCCAAAGTCTGACCGTGAATATTCCTTACCGCCACACTGCCGGAACAATTCGCCTGCGGGAGTTCGATAATGTAGGCAATGAAGGCACACCTGCGACAATAAGCGTCACAGTTCCTCTCAATTTTGCTGACCCTTATACGACTGCTTTGAATCCTCCGGCAGCGCTTTCAACGGGCGGGACCCCTTTGGGATTAACGTTTGACGATCGCTATCTGGAAAATTACGTGCTGCCTTTTTCGTTTTCATTCTACGGGCAGCTTTACAACACGGTCACCGTCTCGACGAACGGCAACCTGTACTTTTCGACCCCACCCAAGCGCGGCAACGGCGATGCTGACGACGTGCCGAGTTCAACGGCCGATCTCTCACTGCGCAAAATGATTTCCGGGATGTGGGACGATCTCGATCTTAGCCGCGGTAGCGGTGCCGACGTCTATGTAGTTCAGCCCGACGCGACCCGCATAATTTTTCGTTGGCAGGGTGTTCAGTTCGGCGACGGCAGCCCGATCAATTTCGAAATTGAGCTGAAGCGGGATGGAACAATTACGACCCGTTACGGATCGGGTAATACGAATCTGTTACCGGTAGTCGGCATCTCAGGTGGCGAAGCTGACCCTTACGTCATCGATCAGCTAACCTCCGAACTTAGTCCAAAGACTTTGACCAACGCCCAGAGCGCCACTTTCGCGCCGCGCACCGCGGTGCAATTGACGTCCGCGAATTACACAGTCAGCGAAGGCGCGGGACACGCCGACATCACCTTAACCAGGTCGGGCGATCTCACGAGCCCATCGACAGTCAGCGTTGCGACCAGCGACAGCGCCGGAAGTCAGACGTGCGCCACCGTAAACGGAAAAGCATCTTCGCGGTGCGATTATGTAAGCACGTTTGGCGTGGCGCAGTTTGCGGTTGGCGAAAGCTCCAAGACGGTCACCATCCCAGTCGTCGACGACGCCTTGCTCGAGGGCGGCGAAACATTTGGCATCGCCATTAGCAACGGCCTCGGCGCTAATCTTGGCGCCCAAACCACCGCAACCGTAACCATCAACGATAACGACATTGCGAACGGTCCGAACCCATTAGGCGACAACTCGTTTTTCGTGCGTCAGCACTATCTCGATTTTCTCAATCGCGAGCCCGACGCCGCCGGACTACAATTCTGGACGAACCAGACTACCAACTGCGGCGCCGCCGATCTGCTCGTATGTCGCATTAATGTAAGCGGCGCGTTCTTCCTGTCGATTGAATTTCAGCAGACGGGTTACCTGGTTGAGAAAATCTACAAAGCCGCGTTCGGCGACGCGACCGGCACCTCGACCAACGGCGGTGTGCACAACCTCAGGGTTCCATTCGTGAGGCTCAATCAATTCCTTCCGGACACGCAGCGCATTGGCCAGGGTGTAATCGTCAATCAAGGGAATTGGCAGCAGCAGCTCGAAGACAACAAGAATGCCTTCACCGAAGAGTTTGTGCAGCGCCCAGCTTTTCTTTCCGCCTTTCCCTTAACGATGACCGCAGCGCAATTCATCGACACACTGAACACCAATGCCAGGGACAACAATGACGTGAGGCCTCTGTCCCAGGCTCGCCGGGACATGCTCGTCAGCGGTTTGAACAACGGCAGTCTGTCGCGCGCACAGGCGCTGCGTCTGGTCGCTGAAGATATCAATTTGACCAATTCAGAAAAGAACCGCGCGTTCGTCCTGATGCAGTACTTCGGTTACTTGCGGCGAAATCCAAACGATCCGCAGGACACCGACTACACCGGCTATGAGTTCTGGCTGAACAAGCTGAACGCGGCCAACGGCGATTACGTCGCCGCAGAAATGGTTAAGGCCTTTCTGGCCTCGACCGAATACAATCAGCGTTTTGCTCCATAAATCTCGGCCAAATTGCTCTGGAAATCGTCTATTAAACGGGGCGGAATAAATCGATTGACAGGCCGCAAAGCGCGCGGCTACACTCAAAAAACCTCAGGTGTCGCAGACACCAACCGGACCAGGCCGGCCCCGTTTCTGGCCATTTCACGCGGAGTTCACTCGGACAGGAGAACCGATGAAACTAACCATCGCCACTTTATTCGTCGCGTTTGCAATCGGGGTCAGCTACGCGCAAAGTCCGCCCACGCTCAGGATTGTGACCGAAACTCCGGGGCTGCCGTCCGATCTTTTTTACGGCAACATCAAGGTGAAGCCCTTACGTGTCCGGCCCGGCACCAACCCGCCGCAGTTCATCACGATCGGGGATAACGATTTTTTTGTGCAGCAGCAGTACATTGATTTTCTTAATCGCATGCCGGACCAGTCGGGATTCAATTTCTGGCTGAGTCAGATTACCGGTTGCGGCA
>JBIOZK010000032.1:0-7784 GCA_044870975.1 Pyrinomonadaceae bacterium | reverse complement strand
TGATAGGTCGCATCCGTAACACAGACTGAAGTCTGTGCCACGAAAGATACTACCTCTGAATGCGTGCGGATCCGCCCCTGGCGAAGGCCCGCACTTCTTCGAGAGTGGCCATCGTTGTGTCGCCGGGAAAAGTCGTTAGCAGTGCGCCGTGCGCCCAGCCCAATTTCAGCGCCTCATCAGGAGATTCACCGGCCAGCAGGCCATAAAAGAATCCGGATGCGAATCCATCGCCACCGCCTACGCGATCGTGCACCTCGAGGTCACAGGTCATCGATACATGCTGGCCGCCCCCGACCCACGCCACGGCGCCCCAGCAATGACGCGTGGCGGAATAAACCTCGCGCAAAGTCGTCGCGACAATCTTAATCTGCGGATGCTTTTCAACCACGCGATCAATCATCGTGAAGAAGTTGGCCGGATCGAGCTTCGACTTAGACGAAACCTCAGGCCCCGCGATGCCCAGGCCTTTCTGCAGATCTTCTTCATTGCCAACCAAAACATCGACGTGCTTTACGATGCGATCAATTACATCGACGGCGCGAGCCTGGCCGCCGATTCGGTTCCAAAGCTTTTCGCGAAAATTAAGATCGAAGGAAGTGACGGCGCCGGCGGCTTTGGCCGCTTGTATGCCTTCGATGATCAATTCGGCGGTCGTTTCTGAAAGGGCCGCGAAAATCCCACCGCTATGAAACCAGCGCACGCCGCCGTCAAAAATCGATGACCAATCTACATCACCGGGCTTCATCAGCGCCGCAGCTTCATTTGAACGGTTGTAGAAAACGACCGGTGGGCGCACCCCGTAACCGCGATCGCTGTAGACCGTCGCCAGGTTTGGTCCCGTCACGCCGTCATGGTCAAACCATTTATAGAAAGGCTTCACGCCCATCGCCTTCACACGCCCGGCGATCAATTCGCCGATCGGATATTTCACCATCGCGGTCACGATGCCGGTGTTGAGGCGAAAGCAGTCGGCGAGATTGGCGGCGACGTTGTACTCGCCACCGCTCACGTGAATTTCCAATTGATGTGCTTTGCGAAAGGGAACCAGACCGGGATCGAGACGATGTACCAGCGCGCCTAAAGAAACAAAGTCCAGCGCGCCTGGTTTCGGCACGCTGAACTCACCACTTTTTTCATTAGCCATCTTGACCAGAGGTTAATTGACCGGATCGTTCGGACCAGCGGCCTGACTTGGGTTGACGTGGATGGCGCTATCGTTCGAATCAATATAGAAATGGTTCGACGAACTATTGCCCTGCGGGTCCGCATTCAACGTGTAGGATGAGGTCGACGTTGGCGTCTTGGGCACGACTTTCATCGTATAAACGTAGTCATCCGCCACGGGCGGATTGCCCGAGAATTTCGAGGTCAAGCCACCATCCTTGGTCAATTGCTCGAAGGTGCCAAAGCTGCGCTGATGAGTGTTGAAGTATTGAATCTGCACTGCTGCAATGGTCCTCAGGTTCTGCATGGTGGCAGCTTCGTTACCTGATCTCATTGCGGCTCGATAGCCGACGACGGCGGCGCCAATCAGGATGCCGATAATCGCGATCACGATCATCAGCTCGATCAGGGTGAAGCCTAATTGTCTGCGGGGACTCTTGTTTTTCATGATTACTACCTCTGGTTCAATTAACGGCGAGCACGCACGTTGGTTCCCAAAAGAGCCGTGGCACCGACCTCGCCGATTCAGGCCGATTCTACTATAACCAGCGGATTTGCGTCAGTCGAAGGCGGCAAAACTGGGCGTAGTCATGCGGCCCAAGTCCATGTAGAATGGCCGAAGGTCAGTATGAGAAACCTGCGTACAGCCGACTCAGATGCGCTTGCGGTCACCGCCGCAGAGCGAATCGATCTCCTGCAACGGGCGATCGAGCGCGTGATTCGCGGCAAGCCGGAGGCGGTGAGGCTGGCTATCGTTACGCTTTTGGCCGGCGGGCATTTGCTGATTGAAGACGTTCCCGGTGTGGGTAAGACTACGTTGGCTCATGCACTGTCGCGCGCGCTGGATTGCACCTTTCAACGGATTCAGTTTACCTCCGACCTGCTGCCCTCGGACGTGATTGGACTCTCGGTTTACAACCAAATGGAGTCGTTGTTTGAATGGAAACCGGGTCCAATTTTCGCGAACGTCATTCTGGCCGACGAAATCAATCGCACCACGCCAAAGACCCAGTCAGCTTTGTTGGAAGCGATGGCCGAAAGTCACGTCACTGTCGAAGGCGTGACGCACGCTCTGCCGAACCCGTTCATGGTTTTGGCGACCCAGAACCCAATTGAACATCACGGCACCTATCCGTTGCCCGAATCGCAGCTCGATCGGTTCATGCTGCGCTTGCGCATCGGCTATCCCGGCGCCGCCGACGAGAAGCAAATCCTGCGTGACCGCGAACACACTGAGCCGCTGGATGTGATGAACGCGGTGATGAATGCATCCGATGTGCTCGAGTTGCAACAAGCTGTGACTGACGTTTCGGTCGATGACGCACTTGTCGATTATCTGATGCGCATCGTCGCGGCCACGCGATCTTCTGAAATGCTCGATCTCGGCGTCAGCCCGCGCGGTACCCTCGCGTTGTTCCGGGCGGCGCAGGCGCTCGCGCTGACTGAACAGCGTTCCTATTGTCTGCCTGACGACATCAAACGGCTGGTGGTGCCCGTCTTCGCCCATCGCGTCACCGTGAGCACGCGTTACTCCTCAGCCATGCGGCGCAGCGAAGAAGCTGAAGCGGTGCTTGGCGAAATCATGAAAACCATCAGCGTCCCACTATAAAGGCAAGGATGAAGGCGGAAGGATGAAGGATGAAGTAGATTCGGCGTCGAATTCATCCCTCATCCTCCCGTCTTCATCACTCGGTCGCTGGATGCGATTCATCCTGGGCACGCTGCTGGTACTGGCGGGACTGGCAACGGCGCTGCTCACACTATTCTCCAGACAAATCGGCGTTCCTGAACTGACCACCGTTGGCGCAGTCGCGTCGCTGATTTTCATTCTTCTGATAACGGCGCTCGTCGTGCCACCACTGAGTCGTTCGGCGTTTGCAGAGATCGCCGCGAATGGCTTGCCGCTTGAGGTGACCACCGGTGGAGTCATCTTTGTCGTCATCCTGGTGATTGTCGGTTTCGCGGCCTGGAATACCGGCAACAATCTCCTGTTCATGGTGCTGTCAATCATGCTGTCCACGATTTTTGTGTCGTGGATGGCCGCGCGTGTTTCATTGAGAGATTTGAAAGTTTCTGCGCGCTTCCCCGATCACATCTTTGCCGGCGAACAGGCTGAGGTGCTGGTTACGCTACATAATGGCAAACGGCTGATGCCTTCCTTCTCAATCCTGGTGGAGATGCGAGGCACTTTTGACCGGCCCGGAATCGTAAAGAAAACCTTGCAGGCAAAGAAGACAGCGCTCGCTTATTTGAGTTACATCCCGCATCATGCGGCGGCTGAGCAGGCGATTGAGCAAACGTTTCCTAAGCGAGGACACGTGTTGGTGAAGGGCTTTGAGCTGTCCACCCGGTTTCCGTTCGGGTTCTTTCGACATCGCCGGCGCTTGAGCGCACGTGATGTAGACATTGTTGTCTATCCCAGGCCGGAACCAATTACCGACAAGCTGAATCTGCTGCCGTTGCAGTCGGGTCAAACGACTTCAATGCGTCGCGGCGCCGGTCAGGACTTGTTGATGTTGCGCGATTACCAACCACGCGATGACCTGCGTCATATCGATTGGAAGGCCACCGCCCGCGCGCGGCGACTGACGGTGCGCGAGTTTGCGGCGGAGGATGAGCGCCGAATTACCATCGTGCTGGATCCGTCGCTCACCGACGACATCGATGAAGAGAACTTCAGAATTCGTTTTGAAAACGGGGTGACGCAGGCTGCGTCGCTGGTCAAACACTTTATCGATGAGCGCGCCGAGGTGCGTCTGGTCCTGGGCAATGAAATAGGGAAGTTTGGTTCCGGACTCGAACACCTGTACGCGTGTCTGCGGCGGCTGGCGCTAATCGGGCCAATCCGGGCTCACAAGGAAAGTATGCAAGCCACAATCGATCGGGCTGCGATCTCCGAGATGCGCGGTGAAGCTAACTACCTGATTCTGTTGACTACTGCGGCGCGCGGATCGATAGCCCCGAATATCTGGCGACGTGCGTTCGTAATTCACTTGTGAAGCGGCGCTACGACTCTTCGCCCAGAATATCGCCAACCTGCAATCGAGTACCATTAAGAAAGTCACGCGCGCTCATCCGTCGTGAGCCCTGGAGTTGAATTTCATTCAAGCGAAGTGCCGTCCCTTCGCCGCAAGCCACGATCAAACGATCACGAACCGCCTCAATGACCTGGCCCGGAGTGAACCTGAGTTGTTCAATCCATTCCGGCTGTGCGTTCCAAACTATCAAACGCTCCGACGCCAACGTGGTGTAGGCGTTAGGCCAGGGCTGAAATCCGCGGACTCGCCTGGCAATGGCATAAGCGTCCATGTCCCAGTCGATCAGACCGTCTTCTCGTTTGAGTATCGGCGCAAAAGTCGCCGCGCTGTGATCTTGAGCCGTCGGTTTGAGATGATCGAGGTTACGCAAAGTCTCACTGGCGAGATCAGCGCCAACCTCAGACAATCGTTCGAGAAGCTGCGGGGCCGTTTCAGTCTCGCCAATTTTCGTCGCGCGTTGCAGCAGAATCGGTCCGGCGTCCAATTCCTGAACAATTTGCATGGTGGTCACGCCAGCCTGTTCCTCGCCGTTGACGATGGCCCAGTTGACCGGAGCTGCGCCGCGATATTTGGGCAGCAGAGAGAAGTGAACATTGATGCATCCGAGCTTCGGCGCATCGAGAAATTCCTGGGGCAGGATCTTTCCGTAGGCAACGACTACTGCCACGTCGGCTTGATGTGAGGCAAACAATTCTTTGGCCTCAGCGTTTTTGATTTTGAAGGGTTGATGAATGGCCAGATGGTGTTCATTTGCGAACAGCTTGACCGGTGAAGCGTGCAGTTTGTTTCCGCGGCCGGCCGGCCTGTCAGGTTGCGTCCAAACGGCAACGATCTCGTGGCCATCATCGACGAGCCGCCGCAAGGACGGCACGGCAGATTCCGGTGTGCCCATAAAGACGATGCGCATGTTAAATAACGGATTTGCCGCCGCACGGTGCGGTAAGGCTCTGCCTTCCCGTTAGACGATTCTAAAAGAAAAGGAGGCTATGCCTCCTTCTGCATGAGGCACAGCCTCATATGAATATCTCACGTAATCCGAAGGGCAAAGACTCTCCGCTTAGTGCTTGCGGCAAAGCCGTAAATCAAATCGCCGTGCCGGCTTCGGCTCGCTTGCGGGTCGCCCCAACCTTCTCCGACGAAAGTTTTGCCTGCATAAACAGCAGCAGGTAATCGCGGCCGCCGGCCTTTGAATCAGTCCCTGACATGTTAAAGCCCCCGAACGGATGCACTCCGACGAGTGCGCCGGTGCATTTGCGATTCAAGTAAAGGTTGCCGACGTGAAATTCGTTGCGGGCGCGGTCGAGCTTGGCTTCGTCAGTTGAATACACCGCGCCGGTCAAACCGAACTCGGTATCGTTGGCGATGCGCAGCGCGTCGTCGTAATCGTTCGCTTTGATGACAGCGAGTACAGGTCCAAAAATCTCTTCCTGCTCAATTGTCGCTCCGGCTTTCACATCTGCGATTACCGTTGGTTCGATGAAGAAACCCTGTTCGCCATCTGAGCCGCCGCCGGCGATCACGCGGCCTCCCTCGGCCTTGCCCTTTTCAATGTAACCATTGATCGACTTGAACGCCTTTTCATTAATGACGGCGCTCATGTTGTTGGCGTTGTCAGTTGGATCGCCGAGCTTAATCTTGGCCGTCCGTTCGGCAATCTTTTCAAGCATTGAATCGTAGACCCGGGCATCGATGATGGCGCGCGAGCACGCCGAACATTTCTGCCCCTGGAATCCGAAAGCTGCTTGCACGACGCCGGTCGCGGCTTCGTCGAGGTCGGCATCGTCAGCCACGATGATGGCGTCCTTGCCGCCCATTTCAGCGACGACACGCTTGATCCAGAGCTGTCCCAGTTGAGCCTTGGCCGCGCGTTCGTTGATGCGCAAGCCAATCTCTTTCGAGCCGGTGAAAGCAACAAAGCGCGTCTTCGCATGATCGACGACCACGTCGCCAACCTCGGCGCCTGAGCCGGTCATAAAATTTACGACGCCGGCCGGCAAGCCTGCCTCTTCCAACAACTCAAAAAACTTGTAAGCGATGGTCGGTGCGTCTGAGGAGGGCTTGAGCACCACCGTGTTGCCGGTGACGATCGCCGCGGCCGTCATGCCAGCCATAATCGCGCAGGGAAAATTCCAAGGCGGAATCACCGCGCCAACGCCGAGCGGAATGTAATCCAGTTTATTGTCTTCGCCTTTGAGTTCTACCAAAGGCTGCTTGCTCGAATACCGCATCATCTCGCGCGCGTAGAATTCGAGGAAGTCGATCGCTTCAGCCGTATCGCCGTCTGCTTCCGGCCAGGTCTTCGCCACTTCGTAGACCATCCACGCCGAGAATTCGTGCTTGCGAGCGCGCAACAGTTCGGCCACTCGAAAGACCAGTTGCGCTCGTTCTTCTGCCGGAACGTTGCGCCAGGTCTTGAACGCTTCGGCGGCAGTCTCGACGGCCTTGTTGGCCAGTTCCTTGGTCGCTTTATGAAACGTACCGACGATCTGAGCGCGATTGGCTGGGTTGATGCTGTCCAGCGTGTCGCCCGTATTGATGCGTTCGCCGCCGATGACCAGTGGATACTCGCGCCCGAGCTCGCTTTTTACTTTGGCAAGCGCGGCGCGCATGGCCTGGGCGTCTTCTTCTTTGGTGAAATCAGTAAATGGTTCGTTGCGAAATTCAGTTGGCATGATTCCTCTCAGGTGCCAGAAGCCCGACCGTCAGAGACGCTATTTCCCAACCGGCCCTCCCTGACGGTCGGGCTTCTGACACGACTAGTTTGTTAAGAAGACCACTCTCCGGCCTTCTGTAGTTTTTTGATCTTGCGTTTGACGATCTCGCGTTTCAGCGGCGACATCCGATCGAGAAAGACGATTCCATCGCAGTGGTCTGTCTCGTGTAGCATGCAGCGCGCGGTCAACTCAGTTCCGTCAATTTCGAATTCCTCACCGTTGACGTCGTGAGCCCGGACGACCGCACGCAGGTTACGTTGGACTCCATAGAAAATTCCGGGAAACGACAAACAACCTTCATCGCCGTCTTGTTTGCCTTCCTGGGCGATGACTTCCGGATTGATCATCACGACGCGCTGCGAAGGGTCTTTCCCGCCGGAGCAGTCCATCACGAAAAGCCGCTTCGGCACGCCGACCTGCACCGCTGCCAGTCCTACGCCCGGCGCCGCGTACATCGTTTCGAACATGTCTTTGACGAGTTTCTTAAGGTCGTCGTCGAATTTGGTGACCGGATCAGCGGGATTGTCGAGCACCGGATTCGGCCAGGTTACGATCTGTAATAGCGACATTCTTTAATTCAAAATCCCAAATAATTCTGTAATTGATTCGATTTTACGATCAAGAATTTAGATTCGCTAGTTCCGCTTCGGGCCCAAATCCGCCCATAGCTCACTGGCGGCCCAGGTGCAAAGGAACACGAAAACTGTAAGCATGGCCGTGGCGTACCACACAGATGAGAATTTCCAGCCGGTCAGCCACGAGATGAGGCCGGCAACTGACCCACTCGAAATGAACAGGAGCAACTTTATCCTAAACGAGCCCATCCCCCGAACGATGGAGCTTTCCCAACGCATCATCAATATCCTCG
>JBIOZK010000031.1:0-14677 GCA_044870975.1 Pyrinomonadaceae bacterium | reverse complement strand
GGTTTATAAGCTCTACTTGCAGGGACGTTTCTATTGGAACAAGCGCAGCATCAGCGAAGTGCAAAAAGCAGAAGGCTACTTCAAACAGGCCGTCGACAAGGATCCCAATTTCGCGCTGGGATGGGTTGGCCTGGCAGACTCCTTTGAAGACGAGGACCGCCCGACGAAGAAGGAATATATTCGCCGGGCGCTCGAGATCGACGACAATCTTGCCGAAGCGCATGCGTCCCTCGGGTATCAATATATGTGCTTCTATGATTGGGCTGCGTCTGAACGCGAGTTAAAACGCGCGCAGCAACTTAATCCAAATTATCCGCAAGCCTATGCGTGGAACGGCGCGCGACTGATGATGTTAGGCCGTTACGATGAATCGATGGCCGAGATCCAGCGCGCGCTGCAACTTGATCCGACCTCGAACGGCATCAATTTTTATAAGGCCGTCTGTCTCGCGGTCTCGGGCAGACGCGAGGAAGCGATTCAGCAGTTCAAGCGAATGCAAGAGATGGATCCGACTTTTGACTGGGCGCACAATTTTCTCGCTCGAGTTTACGTGTGGACCGGAAACTATGCCGGCGCGGTCGAAGAAAGCGCGAAGGGACTCGAACTCCTGGGCATGCCGGATAAGGCAAAGTTGCTGCGGGACGCGTTTGCGAGCGGAGGCTGGAGCGCCTTTCTCCACGTGGCTGCGCAGCAACGCGGAGGCGGTGGCGGATTCGGCCAGTTGGCCAGATTAAGTGACGGGCCCGATAGTAATAAAGAGGCAGTACTGAGTAACTTAATCGAGGCGGCGAATCGCGGCTTTTTCTGGCTCTTTCTAATCAAAACCGATCCGCGATTTGATCCGTTGCGCGATGATCCGCGATTTAAGGAATTGTTGAAGAAGTTCGATCCGCCCAAGTGAAATTGGTTGCTTGATTCATTGATTCAATGAACCGATGAGCCGATGAATCAATAAGTATGAGCGAGACAATTTCCCCCAACTCGACGAAGAAATGACTCTCGCTTCCGGCACCAAGCTCGGTCGTTATGAAATCCGCGCAAAGATTGGCGAGGGCGGCATGGGCGAGGTGTATCTGGCAGAGGATAGCCAACTGCGACGACGGGTCGCGGTCAAAATTCTCCCCTCGGCTCTGGCCGCAGATGCTGATCGCCTGCTGCGGTTTGAGCGCGAGGCCTTTGCCGCTTCGGCTCTCAATCACCCGAACATTGTCACCATCTTTGAATTCGGAGCGGAAGCTGGCGCGCATTTTCTGGTAGCCGAATTCGTCGAAGGCTTATCGCTGCGCCAGCGTCTCGCTGATGGGCCACTGTCGCTGGCCGAATGTTTGGACATCGCCATCCAGATGACTTCAGCTCTGACCGCAGCGCACGAGGCCGGCATCATCCACCGCGATATCAAACCCGACAACGTGATGCTGCGCGCTGACGGATACGTGAAGGTGCTCGATTTTGGGTTGGCAAAGTTGTCAGAAGCAGGAGCGGCTGGTGGCGTCACTTCCGATCCCGAAGATAAAACGTTGAGACACATTAGGACTCAGGCCGGAATGGTCATGGGAACCGCGGGCTATATGTCGCCGGAACAAGCTCGCGGCCTGAACGTCGATCAGCGTACCGATATTTGGAGTCTCGGCTGCGTGCTTTACGAATTAGTTTGCGGCCGGACTCCCTTTCATGGCGAGACCGTCACCGACACGGTCGCGAACATTATTCATCGCGAGCCGACTTCGGTGCGCCAGTTACGCCCCGAAGCGGATGTTGGACTCGAACGCATCATCAACCGCAGCCTCGCCAAGGACACGGTCCAGCGCTACCCAACCGCGAAAGATTTGCTGACCGATCTCAAACGGCTGCAGAAGCGTCTGGAGTTGGATGAGCTGGGACGCTCGTTGGCGCAAAGCGCACCGACTCAGGCGCACATCGCGGTCATTAACGCAGCCGACGGATCATCGATCGCGGCGCACGCCACTCAGCAAATCCCCGGTCTGACAAAGGAATTGAGCAAGCCGAAAGGACGACGAATGGCCATCATCGGCGGGATGATTTCGCTCGTTTTCCTTGCCGTCACTTTCGCAGTGCTGATCGCAAGGCACGAATCACCAGCCAGCTCCCCAGGGATTCAGTCGATTGCTGTGATGCCGTTCGTCAACGCCAGCGGTAAGCCGGACGTTGACTATCTCTCGGACGGGTTGACTGATTCGCTCATCTTTCGGTTTTCGCAATTGCCGAACGTGAAGGTCAGTCCCACCAGCTCGGTGATGCGTTTTAAGGGGACCACGAAGGATCTGGCTGAGATCGCCAGGGAACTTGATGTTGAAGGTGTGCTGTCGGGCCGCCTGATGCAGGTCGGCGACAACCTGACCATCAGTGTGCAGTTGATTGATGCCCGCAGTCGAAAACTGATCTGGGCCGAACAATACGATCGCAAGCTGGCCGACCTACTGGCCACGCAACGCGAAATTGCCACCACGCTGACCCAAAAGATGCAGCTTCAGCTGGCCGGCAACGAGCGCGGCGTTACCAAGAAATACACCAACAGCAACGAAGCATATCAACTTTATCTGAAGGGTCGATACCACTGGTTGCGGCGAACCATGGATGACCTTTCGAAAGCTGTCGAGTCGTACAAGCAGGCGATCGATCTCGATCCGAATTTTGCGCTGGCTTATGCCGGCCTCGCCGAGGTCTACAACTCAATGGGTAAACAGGAGGTACCGCCGAAGGATTGCATTCCGCTGGCCAAGAAGGCCGCCCTCCGCGCTCTGGAAATAGATCCACTGCTTCCCGAAGCACATTCAGCTCTCGGTGACGCGCTGGCCATCTACGATTGGAATTGGGCCGAGTCAGAGCGTGAATTCAAGCGAGCCCTCGAACTCGATTCGAACATTTCCTACATCCACCTGGCTTACGGCGGGAGTCTTCTGTTTAGCGTTGGCAAGGCCGATCAATCCGTAATGGAGCTGGAAAAAGCGATGCAACTCGAACCCCTGTCGCCCATTAATAATGTGGTGGCGGTGTACGCTTACGAATACGCGCGCCAGTATGATAAGGCGCTTCGGCAGGCGCGCACCGGGTTTGATCTGGATCCGAATTTCCCGATAATGCGGGCCCACCTGGCGATGGCATTGATCCTGAATGGGGAGTATGACCAGGCCATTTCAATTCTTCAGCAGGCGCCGCCAAATGCGCCCGGGGGCTTCATGATAACCGTGGCGTTCGCGCACGCATATGCCAAACAAGGCAAGCGCGCCGAGGCCGAGCAGCAGATATCGCTGATTCGTGAACTGGCCAAGACTCAACATGTTCGGCCTTACCATCTGGCATCCATCTATGCGACGACGGGCGACAAGGACAAGGCATTCGCCGAGCTCGAAAATTCTTTCGCTGAAAGAGATTCCTACCTGGGACGGATCTCGGTCGATCCGTTCTTCGATCCGCTGCGTCATGATCCGCGATTCAAGGACTTTCTGAAGCGCATGAATCTGCCGCTGTAACGCAAAGTGTTGGTATGCGGTTGTTAGATAATGAGTCCCTTAAGTTCGGATGGCTCGCCCGGGCTGATCTCTGGCTTCAGTTTGCTAACACAGGTAGAATCTCGGCGTTTTGATTTCAATTCTGAAAACTAACTCTGGCGCGTAAATTTCCTGGTTCTGACATGAGAAACATTCGCAAACTTTTCGTCGTCTTGTCGTCGTTGGCCCTGCTGGCTTTGGCGCCATCGCTGGCGCTGGGCCAGTCCGTCGCCTGGCCACAGTTTCGCGGGCCCGACTCTAATCCGGTCGGGACCCATAAGCGTTTGGCCGACCGCTGGTCAAAGGCCCAAAACGTCGAGTGGTCAAAAGAGATTCCCGGGCGCGGCTGGTCTTCACCCATCGTGACTGGCGGCAAGATTTATCTGACCACGGTCCTGACCGAGGGAAAATCAAAGCCACCGCAAACCGGAACGGAATACAGCAACGAGTATGTCGCTGAGCTGCAAAAACAAGGACTCCCGATGGCAGAGGTCATTAAGCGTGTCACGGAGCGGGACATTGAACTACCGCACGAGGTGAAGCTTCATTACGTCCTCTATTGCCTGGACCTCAAGAGCGGCAAAGTGGAATGGCAGAAAGAATTTTACGCCGGACAACCGCCCGGCGGGCGTCACCGCAAGAACAGCTTCGCGTCGGAAAGTCCGGTCACCGACGGGAAATTCATTTATGCGTACGTGGCAAATCTCGGGTTGTGGGCATTCGATCTGAAGGGCAAACAGGTCTGGCATACGCCGCTCGAAGCTAATCCAATTTACCTGGAGTTCGGCACGGGCAGCTCGCCCGCGCTGGCGGGAAACCTTTTGGTGATTGTCAACGACAACGAAAAGCAGCAATTCATCGCGGCCTTTGACAAGCAGACCGGCAAACAAGCGTGGCGCACCAATCGAGACGTCGGCCGCAACAGTCAGCCACCGCAGCACTCAGGATGGGCCACGCCATTTGTTTGGCGAAACGAGCTGCGCACCGAAATCGTAGCGGTGGGTCCGGGCGAGGCAGTCAGTTACGACCTGGCGGGCAAAGAATTGTGGCGGCTTTCAGGCATGGCGGCGACTCCTATTCCTACGCCGTTCGCCTACGAAGGATTTCTCTACATCAATGCCGGTCGCGGACGGTCATTGTTCGCCATGCGTGCCGGCGCGAAAGGTGATATCTCGTTGCCCAAAGATCAGACAGCCAACGAATATGTCGTCTGGTCACAGCCGCGTTCCGGCAGTTATTTACCATCCTCACTGGCCTATAACGGCGCGGTTTACTCGCTGACTGAAACGGGCATCCTCACCCGCTTTGACGCCAAAACCGGAAAGCAGATTTACAAGACCCGGATTGACCCGGCGGCCACTGCGTTCACCACTTCGCCCTGGGCTTATAACGGCAAGCTGTTTTGTCTGAGCGAGGAGGGCCAGACGTTTGTGATTGACGCGGGCGACGAATTCAAGTTACTGCACGTTAACGATCTGGCCGATTTCACTCTGGCATCGCCGGCCATCGTGGGAGAGCGCCTGCTGGTACGCACCGAACATCATCTCTACTCGATTCGCCAGATGGCGCCCAACAAGTCTTCTGGGGATTGAGATTCTGAGTAGCAGGCCCATCGCCGACTTATCAATAACTGGAGAGACATCCGCGGCGCGCTATTCACAGCGAGAACTCGCGCGCCGGCGTTGCCGCACAACTTGTCCGAAAGCGTGGCCGAACCTATTTGAAGAAGTTGATCTGCGAACCAGAAGGGGTCCGGTTGAGTAGAGAATAGGATCAGGAGTACCTAAATGCGGTTTTTCTTACTGTTGATTATTTTGGCCTTGTTCACTGTCACAGCGAGCGCCACGGCGCCCACTTATCTTTACCAGACCCGGCTGGTTCAGGCAGCGCCCGGAAAGTTGCTGGAAGTGATCGAGTTACAAAAATCAAGGTCGGCTGAATATCGGAACGCGGGTGACGAACAGCCTTTCATGATGCGTCACAGTCAGGGAGACCGTTGGGACCTGCTGCTTTTGTTTCCAATGAAGAGCTATGCCGACTATTACAGTGCCGAGCGAATATCAAAAAGAAATCAGATCCTGAAAGCCAGCGACAACAAACTCGACGCGTTAATCGCCTGGCAGGAAGACGTCTTTGTTTACGGCCCGCCCTTGGCCGAGGTGCAGAAAGTATTTGCCTCGTCGACTTTCTTTCACGTGGAGATGTTTGACGCGCTCGCCGGCAAGCAGTCTGAGTTGTTCAAAGAACGTGAAATGGAGAATGCTTATCTGAAGACGCTCAAACGGCCCGAAAACTTGATCTTCGTCCGTGACCAGGGCGCGGCCTGGGATATGTTCACCATCGGCGCCTATCGCGATCTAAAACACTTTGCGGAAAGCGCCGGCATCCCGGAAGCAGACCAGGAGGCAGCAGCGAAAGCGGCCGGGTTCGAAGCCGCCAACCGTATTGGTCCCTATCTCCGCACGCTAATTAATTCACATCACGATACGCTGGCGGTAAGTGTGAGATAGTCCCGTCGGGATGCTATCCGTGTCCTGACAGCAAAGCTTACAAACAAAACATAATGTCCCGGAATGTGATCCTCTCAGTTCTACTATTAACCACCACGCTTTCGCAGGTCGTTGGTCTCAACTCCTCAGTCGCTCCTGGTCCTAGCGAACTTTTCGCACCTGATGCGCTTGCTGCGAACCGGGCGTTCGCTGCGCCGGGCTTTGACAGTCGATACAAGCTGTCGCTGCCAAATCCGGTTCAGGACAAGAACTTTTTTCTGTTGAGTTTATTTCAACGGGACCGAGAGGTGCGGAGGCTCTTAAGCAAGAACGAAACCCTTCGTAAGCTCGCTGCCGACAAACTTTCCGCGCTCAAGAAGGCCGAGAGTTGCAAGGACGTCGGTTGTTTTGACGAGGTGATGCGGCTCGATAATTTGACGATTGACGCGGTGGCGTTGGCGCTCAGTGCTCTCGCGAACCAGCCCGCGTTCAAGCGGCTCGCGCGAACAGATTTGCGCCCCTCGGGAGTCTTCATCAAACACGCCGCAAGATCTGATGCCGAGATGATTGTCGCTGCCTGGCGGGATGCCGCCGCCGGTCTGAATCGGATCCTTACCGTCTATTGCCTGGGCAAAGATCCTCGTTATCCGGCCATCGACAAGGTTAGTTTTGACGTTGCCAGCGAGACCTATCGCAATCTCCTCAAAACCAAGATTGCCGAGATCAAGCCTTCAAATTCACCGCTATTTTTCGAGCCCACGCTAAACTTTGCGCTCAAGCTCCTGGACATAAACCGTCGTGATGAAGCCGCGCGTTATGAGCCGTTGGAGCAGGGAGAGAACAAAGCTGCCATTCAGAATCTGAAGAACATCAAGTGGAACGATTATCCATATTCATTCATTCTGGTTTTGGGTTCCGGTGCGCAGAATTTGACCACGCCGCTCAGTCTGATCGGAGCCTTGCGAACCGATGTTGGCGCGCAGTTGTTCCTCCAGCATAAGGCGCCGCTAATTATGGTCTCGGGCGGCCACGTGCACCCGATGCACACGCCCTACTGCGAAGCGATTGAGATGAAGAAGTACCTGATGGAAAAATACAAAATACCCGCGGCGAATATTTTGATTGATCCTCAAGCGCGTCACACCACGACAAATTTTCGCAACGCCGCGCGCCTCGCCTTTCGTTATCGCATACCGACCGATTTGGCGCTGGTCACTTCCAGCGAATCTCACATCACCTCGTCTATCGCTGACGAGTTCCGCACTCGCTGTATCAATGAACTTGGATATTTCCCGATGGAGTTCATTAAACGCGTATCGCCGGTCGAAGCCGAGTTCAAGCCATCGGTCATGTCGCTGTTCTTTGACGCCACCGATCCGCTTGACCCTTAAAGCAAAATGGAGGAGTTATGAAGCTATTGATGTCGGCAACCGCGTTGGTCTTAGTGCTGCTCGGCGTCACCGCAGCGCAAACCGGGACGAGCTTTACGGTCGGCACAGCCACCGCCGCGCGCGGACAAAAGGCGACCGGCAGCATTGAAGTTCCGGCGGGCAGCGACGTGGCGTTGAGCATTCCTGTCGCCGTCATTCACGGCGCGAAACCCGGCCCGGTACTCGCAATCGTGGCCGGCTCGCATGGCACCGAATACACCTCAATCATCGCTCTCGAGAAATTGATTGCGGCGCTCAATCCCGCCGAGGTATCGGGCACTGTGATCATCGTTCCGTTGATCAATATTCAGTCATTCGAGCAGAAGGTCCCGCACGTTAACCCGGTCGATAAGAAAAGCATGAACCGTTTCTATCCGGGCAAGCTGGACGGGACCCAGACGGAACGCGCCTCATACCTGATCACGAAAGAAGTTGTCGAGAAGTGCGATCACTTGATCGATCTGCACGGCGGCGATCTGGATGAGAGCCTGCGGCCTTACAGCTATTGGACGAAGACGGGCAATGAAAAGCAGGACCAGATTTCGCGCGAGATGGTCCTGGCCTTCGGGCTCGATCACATCATCATCTCGGCCGACCGGCCCAGGGACCCGCAGGCTTCTCGTTATCTCGAAAACACCGCGACGACTCGCGGCAAGCCTTCAATCACGGCTGAGGCTGGTTATGCCGGCACCGTCGAGACCGACGATTTGAATTCGCTAATCAACGGCTGCCTGAACGTAATGCGCTATTTGAAGATGCTCGCCGGTCCACCGGCCGTCGTCGAGCATCCGGTCTGGATTGAAAAAGTCGTTCCGCTCGCGAGCGAGCAAACCGGAATCTTTTATCCGCTGGTCAAACGCGGAACCTATGTCGAGCAGGGAATGAAAGTCGGTTACGTCACTGACTACGTCGGCAAGACCACCTTCGAGGCGCGGGCCCCTGCGGCGGGGGTGATACTTTACGTCTGCGCGGTGCCCTCAATGACGAAGGGCGCCACCATCGCTAACATCGGCGTCGTCGCCCGGCCAGACAAGTAACGATTAAGGCAAATCCGCCAACTCAATTGCCACTAGCTTCAGCTAAATTGCCACTAGCTTCAGCCAAAAATTGCCACTAGCTTCAGCTAGTGGATCGAGAGTGTTTAGAACATCTGGCTTTAGCCGAATTCTGAGGGTTTAAGAGATTCAAGGGCCTTAATGAATTCGGCTAAAGCCGATTTCATTTTTGATTACAGATCCACTAGCTAAAGCTAGTGGCAATTGAAGAGCTGTGGCAATTGAAGAGCTGTGGCAATTAAAGAGCTGTGGCAATTAAAGAGCTGTGGCAATTGAAGAGCTGTAGCAATTGAAGAGCTGTAGCAATTGAACGGCTGTCCAGACGTGATTGTTCAATTTCCATCAAAGTCTGGCGAGGGAAGGTAAACTCGGTTAGAATTGCCGCCGTTTCCATGGCGCTCAGCATAATCACCGGCACCAAACTTGGCCGTTACGAGATTCGCTCGAAGCTGGGCGAAGGCGGGATGGGTGAGGTCTATCTCGCGCGCGATACGCAACTCGATCGCGACATTGCGGTGAAGATTCTGACCGCTGATGTGGCGCGCGACCAGCAGCGCCTGCATCGCTTCCTGCAGGAAGCGCGCGCCGCCTCAGCGCTGTCGCATCCGAACGTCGCGCACATTTACGAAATCGGCGAAGCCGAAGGCACGCATTTCATTGCGATGGAATACGTCGAGGGCGAAAGCCTCGATAAGAAGATCGCCGGGCGGCCGCTGCGCATTGCCGAGTTGCTCAAAATCGCCACTCAGATTGCTGATGCGCTTGACGAAGCCCACGCCAAAGGCATCACCCATCGCGACATCAAAGCGGCGAACGTCATCATTAATCCGCGCGGGCGCGCGAAAGTCCTCGACTTCGGATTGGCGAAACTCGCGCAGCCGCTGAACACGGCGCGCACTTCTGACAGCGAGCTGGCGACGCGGGTGAAGACTACCCCCGGCATCGTCATGGGCACGGTGAATTACATGTCGCCGGAACAGGCGATGGGCCGGGAAGTCGATCATCGCACCGATATTTTTTCGCTGGGCGTCGTGCTTTACGAAATGGCCACGGGACTCTTGCCGTTCACCGGCGACACTGTCACCGAAACAATCGATCACATTGCGCACTCGCAGCCACAGGCGCTCGCCCGTTTGAATTACAACGTTCCTCCGGAACTGGAAGTAATCGTGAAGAAGGCGCTGCGGAAAGATCGTGAGGAGCGTTATCAGTCTATTCACGATCTGCTGATTGACCTGAAAGAGCTGAGCCGGGACCTCGATGTATCCGAGCGGCTGGAGCATTCGGTCGCTCCCGCGTCGCGCAGTTCTGAGATTTCCGCACCCACCGTCACTTATCCGGCTCCGACGCAAACGATTGATTCACCCACGACCGGCGCGACAACGGCGGCGCATCCCACCTCGAGCGCGGAATACATTGCCGGCGAGATCAAGCGAAACCGGAAGCCGATTGGAATCGCCGTCGCGGCAGTCCTGGTGGTGGGAATAATCGGCGCGGCCGTCGCTGCGCTGTTGCTCTACAAGTCTTCAGGCCGGGCGAGTTCCGAGCGCAAGCCGACATTGTCCGCCAACATGAAGGTCACGCGCCTGACCGCAAACGGCAAGACCGAAAACGCGGCCATCTCACCTGATGGCAAGACAGTCGTTTATGTGCTCCGGGACGGCGGGAAGAAGAGTCTCTGGATTCGCCAGGTGGCGACCAGCAGCAATATCCAGATCGTCCCGCCGTCGGAAGCAAACATCGGCCGGGAAACTTTTTCGCCCGACGGCAACTTCATTTATTACCAGGCGTTCGATAAAGAGAATCCGCAGGGAATACTTTTGCAGGTCGCCGCCTTCGGTGGAGTGCCAAGAAAGATCATCTCCAATATCGCCAGTGCCATTGCGATCTCACCCGACGGCAGCCGGTTCGCTTTCATTCGAAATGACAACGTCGCGACCGGCGAAGATCAGTTGTTTATCGCCAACGCAGACGGCAGCAACGAAAAGAAACTCGCGAGCCGCAAAGGCGATACGTTCTTTCCCTCGTCTGGTCTTAGTTGGTCGCCGGACGGAAAAGTGATTGCCAGTCCGGCGGGCGCTTACGCCGGCGGGTTCCATCTGACGGTAGTAACGGTCAACGTCGACACCGGGGAACAGAAAGAGATCACCAACAAGAAGTTCCTCGATATCGGCCGCGTGTCGTGGCTTGCAGACGGCAGCGGCGTACTGGTTAACGCCGCCGAAGCGGGAGCGAACCAGAGTCAGATTTGGTTGCTACCTTATCCGGCCGGCGAAGCCCAACGAGTCACGCATGATTTGAATGAGTATGGCGGCACGAGCTTGACGGCTGACTCGCGCTCGCTGGTAACAGTTCAATTCGACATCACCTCAAATATTTGGTTAATGCCGATAAGTGATCTGATGCACGGAAAACAGATCACTACCGGAAAGCTGGAGGGGGATCGTGGTGTAACCTGGACCCCCGACGGGAAAATTGTTTACACGTCACTTGCCGGCGGGAACATGGATCTCTGGATCATGAACGCGGACGGCTCGAATCAAAAACAGCTGACTTCAGATGCGGCGATGGATTACGGCCCTTACGTTTCGCCGGACGGTCGCTACATTTTCTTCGGCTCATTCCGTGGCCCGCTGCCGAGCATCTGGCGGATGGATATCGATGGCAACAATTCGAAGCAAATCACCGATCAGGAAGACTATCTGCAGGACATCACGCCGGACGGCAAGTGGGTCATTTTCACGTCATGGCGATCGACAAAGCTGGCACTCTGGCGAGTTTCAATTGATGGAGGTCAGCCGGAACAGATCAGCAATCTGTTTATTAGCCAGGCGCGAGTCTCTCCAGATGGCAAGACTTTGGTTTGCCGTCAAACCGACGAAAATCCGAATTCGCCCGCGAGACTGATCTTAATGCCGGTCGAAGGCGGCACACCCACCCGGAGTTTCGACTTACCGGTTACTGTATTCGGAGCGCCAGAGTGGCTGCCGGAT
Source organism: Pyrinomonadaceae bacterium (assembly GCA_044870975.1). GTDB lineage: Bacteria > Acidobacteriota > Blastocatellia > Pyrinomonadales > Pyrinomonadaceae > UBA11740. Next base: position 3,201 of record JBIOZK010000031.1, on the reverse strand, counting down.
GGAAAGTCCGTTTATCTTGTAGACTCGCGCACGGGCACTCCGAACCTTTGGACTTTTCCACTCGATGGCGGTCCCATGAAACAGGTAACCGACTTCAAACCAGACGGCCTTTTTGGTCGACAGCTATCTTTCGACCGCAAATTCATGGCGATATCGCGCGGCCTGGTTACCGGCGACGTAGTTTTGATTAGCGACTTTCGGCAGTAGCACACACTTCAGGAGTTGTATTGATTGCCAAAGCGACACAGACTAAAGTCTGGGCCACCAAAATAATGAGATTTGAGTTCTACAGCGATGCGATTGCGGATGTGGAGAAGCTTTCAGTCGACGGCACCGTCGATAACGCGATTCACTTTTCACATTGGAAAGGAAATGAAACGCCCCAGTCGGTAAAGGCTGACACTTCAACCGAAACGGTTTTGAATGTGGTGGCGGCGCCGAATCGGGCGGAACTTACGCACAATATCGACTTAGTCACTAACAATCACTTCGACACCGATGGCCTGCTTTCGGTATGGGCGATGTTGACCGGCGAGCGAGCCTTGCCTCTGCGCGACAAATTGATCGCCGCGGCTGAAGCCGGCGACTTTTCGGAATTGAGTACCGTCGATGGTGTACGCGCGAGCATCGTCATCCAGGGTTCTGATTCGCCGATTGATAAATCAGGCTCACCGCTGGTCGCGAAGTTGGCCGGCCATCCCGTCGTCGACGAAGCCGAAAGCTACCTGCTGGCGTTGCCACACGTGGAAGATGTAATTCAGCACACGGACAAGTATGAAGAGCTTTGGCGAGACAATTGGAAGAGAATCGAGACGGCGCTCGACAGTTTCGCCAAAGGCGCTTCGACGGTTGAGCAATTCAGCGACGTTGACCTGTCTCTCGTAACGCTGGCGCCGGACATCTTCGGCGCGCACGGATTTGATCCGGCGCGCGACGCCGCGCCATTCACGGCGATCTCGAAGCACGCCAAAGGCACGCTGTTCCTGGTTGCGACACAGCTTAACGGCGGCTGGGCCTACCGGATTGATTATCCTTACTACTCGTGGGCTGAGACGGTGGTGCGGCCGGCGGTCGAACGGCGGGATTTGACGTTACTGCTGGAGCGGCTCAACGAGTTGGAGACGAGTATCGCCGGTAAGTGGCAAGCCGACGCCGCAGAACTCGCCTCAGCGGCAAAATTCCAGGGTGACGGCGGCCTGCAGTCTTCAGCACTCCCTCCGGACGAGGTGGTAAGCCAAATCCGCCAAATCTTCGCAGAATCCCCAGCAACCGCGGGCTTTTAGCAGGTTTACAAAGACATCTCGGGGTCAAACAATTCACGCTCGGCTTCAAACAATGAGGTCTGGCGGTCAAACAATCGGTTCCGGCGGTCGAACAATGGCGTCCGGCGGTCAAACAATCGGTTCCGGCGGTCGAACAATGGCGTCCGGTGGTCAAACAATGGCGTCCGGCGGTCAAACAATCACGTCCGGCGCTCAAGCAAAGGCGTCCGGCGGTAAAACAATCGGCTCCGGCAGTCGAACAATCGGCTCCGGCGGGTGAGCATTTGGAGTGCGCCGACTCGTCGGCGCTTTTCTCACCCACACCAAAAGCGGTGACAAGTCACCGCACTCCAAATTAAGATCTGCACCGTATCCGCTCACGCGGATGGTACTGACTCACATGCGCGCGCATCGCGACATTCTCATCGGCCCGGCCGGTTGGTCCTACGCAGACTGGCGCGGGCGCGTCTATGCCGAAGGCGCGGGCACGAAATTCGACACGCTGGCGCTGGTCGCCAAATATTTCGATACGGTCGAAATCAATAGCAGCTTCTACTATCCACCCAGGCCTGAGACGGCGCGCAAGTGGTTGCAACGCATCGAGCACAATCCTCATTTCATTTTTACCGCCAAACTGCACAAGGTCTTTACGCATAGACGAGAGAAACTGACGAATGAAGACGAACATCTGTTTCGCGAAGGGATCGATCCGTTGATGGAGGCAGGGAAGTTGGGTGCGTTGCTGATTCAGTTTCCGTGGTCGTTCAAGAATGAGCTTGATGAGCGCGCGTATCTCGATCAACTCGTCGCTAAATTCAAAGACTATCCGCTGGTAGTCGAACTGCGTCACGAGTCCTGGAACAACGCGCGCATCCTGCAAACGCTCGAAGATCTCAATGTTGGCTTGTGCGACATCGATCAGCCGCAGTTCGCGAATTCAATCAAGCCTTCCGCGGAAGTGACGTCATCGATCGGCTACATTCGCTTGCATGGCCGTAATTATCAGAACTGGTTTCGTGAAGAGGCGAACGTAATGGAGCGTTACGACTATCTCTATTCGCGTGACGAGCTTGACCCGTGGATTGATCGCATCAAAGAAGTTTCGGACAAAGCGAAGCAGACTTTCGTGATCACCAACAATCACGCGCGCGGACAGAGCTTGGTGAATGCATTCGAGATTCTCGCGCAACTGGAAGAAGAGAGAGTGCCCGGGCCCGCGAAATTGATCGAGACTTATCCGCGACTGAGCGAGTCGGTGGAAGCGGATGACGAAGACGAGCAACGGAGGCTGTTTTAGTTTGGAGTGCGCTGACTTGTCAGCGCTTTTGCTCAAGTTCCGAATCCTGCAAGAAGTTTTACTTGCACTGAGGAATACACTAATCATGGAATGTCGATTGACTGGCCGCATGCTCCGGTTCACCGGCTCGATTCAGCGGGAGCCTTCATGGTCACGGCCGCTACCCTCCACAAGAAGGATTTCTTCAGAGGTTCGACGAGATTAACAAGCCTTCAAGGCTCTTTGCTCTCACTTGCGAAACAATATGATTGGCAATTAGAGGCCTGGTCAGTTTTCAGCAACCATTATCATTTCGTCGCCCGCGGCGACGGCGGAGTGGCTAATCTGAAAAAGCTTTAACTCATCTTCATGCAGAAACAGCCCGCGAAATTAATAAGGCTGACACTTGCCCGGGTAGAAAGGTGTGGCATAACTTCTGGGATACGAAGCTTACCTATCGACGGTCTTACTTAGCTCGTTTGCATTATGTGCACCAAAATCCCGTGAGGCATGGACTGGTGCGGAACGCTAATCAATATCCCTGGTGTTCAGCGCCGTGGTTTGAACGAGTAGCTTCGCCCGCCATGGTAAGCACGATTTACGGCTTCAAAATTGATAGGTTAAACGTACACGACGACTTCTGAAATTTGGAGTGCGCTGACT
>JBIOZK010000030.1:0-11319 GCA_044870975.1 Pyrinomonadaceae bacterium | reverse complement strand
CCGAGACGTGAGTTGTAATCCTGTGTAGCTTTCCGATAGATCTCAGAATTTCGATAGTTGGACTTCTGACCGCCGTTGTGGCGATCGTAATTGCCTTGTCTGAAACCCTGGTCATAACCGGAATTCAGAGCGGTCTGGCGCAACTCTACAGAGCCGCCATATTGCCCGTACTGATCCAAATTGCGGTCGCGACGATTAGGATCGCCATTAGGATAACGATCCTGTGCGTTGATTATTATGGCTGAACCCAGCCCGACGCCGAACATAATGGTTAACCCTAAAACTGATACACCGATCTGCTGAGATAAATTTCTTATCTTCATAAGAACCTCCTGAGTTGTGCTTACCTGGTCTACGTCCTGGATTGGAAACTGCGCGGTATGCGTTCGCAGTGAATTATCGCGGTAACCTAAGATAGACCAAACCGATGGGGTCTGTATGTGCTGTAACCCACATATAGCCAGATACATTCAATATGGATGGAATGAAAGCCGCTTCTACTCGCTAGCAGGAGAGAGGTCGTCAAGCTGCGGTGGACGGCAACCCATGCGCCGCAGCCAACGGAAATGGGATCCGAGCCCGGCTCGGAAAGAGATGTGCTCGCGGTATTTCACGCCAAATTCTCGACATGTCTCTTCTACCAGTTTGGAAATGGCCGGGTAGTTGACGTGGCAGATGCGGGGGAAGAGGTGATGTTCAATCTGAAAATTCAGTCCGCCCAGGAGCCAACTCTCCAGGCGGCTGCGGCGGGCAAAGTCCACGGTGGTTTCGGCTTGATGTATCGCCCAGGCATTTTCAATAGTGCCGGAATCTTCTCGAGGTAACGGGAATTCAGCCTCCTCAACACAGTGGGCCAGCTGAAATACAACGCTGACAACCACTCCAGCTACGATTACCGTTGCGCCGTAGAAAAGAAACACGACCCACACGCGATGCAGTAGCAGCGGAGCAGCGAAGGCCATCGTGAGGAAGAGCGTCTTGGAACAGATAAAGCCGAACAATTCCCAACGCTTCGGCCGCGGCATTTTTTGTGATCCAATGCGTCCAAGGATAACGTCGCGGAAATCATCAAACAGATGCCACTTGATGACGTTCACACCGTATAACGGCCACAAGTAAAAGTGCTGCCACCGATGAAACCTGAATCGCTTCTGATGAGGCGTCAGGCGACCGACGAAGCCGAGTGCGATGTCTGCGTCATGTCCCGTCAGATTGGTATAGGTGTGATGAACCACCGAGTGTTTCCAGTGCCAGACATACGAACTGGCCCCAATCAGATCCATCGTCATCGCCATCAGGCGATTGATCCATGAGTGCTTCGAATACGCCTGATGACTGCCATCGTGTTCAATATTGAAACCAATCGCCGCCATCGATAGCCCCAGCAGAATGGACAGCGGCAGAGCTTGCCACCAGGTAGCGGCGACAAAAACCAGAAGGAAATAGAAGGCAAAAAAGACGGTCAGAATGATCGCCGTCTTCAGATACATCTGCGGGCAATCGCGCTGGCGCCGGCCGGTGCGGCGAAAGTATTCATCTACCCTTCGCCGCAGTTCCACTTGAAAACTATTGTCCCTACCGAAGGTTAATCGGCGATCAGGGTTTCGTGTATTCATCAGTACCTTCATCAATCGGCGCGCGCCACAAAGTTATCTGCCTGGCGCACCCGACCGAACCGTTAGTTCGGTGCCCGCCGGTAGATCCAGGTTGTCCTTGCCGGTGACATAAACTGAACCGGCGCCGCCTGCCGCGCCTATTACTCCACCGATTGCGGCACCTTTGCCGCCGGCGGCAATTGCGCCAATGATGGCGCCGATGGCCGTACCGATGCCGGTGCGGGCGACAGTTTGCGTGGTCTGGTTGCCGCCCTGAGCGTTTCCTTCGTTGTCGACTTTGACCGTCTCGCCATTCTGCGTGCGGACGCTGGTGAGAATGCCTGCGAACTTGTACGTCTGGCCATTGTGCAAGCGGATAGTGTCAAAGTCGAGCGCCATCCCGGATCGGCCAGTTAGTTTTCCGCCCTGGTTAACTGCGCCTACAGTCCCTTCGATAATCGCACCCTCGTATTGACCGTTGTCGCGTACGGTCATGGTGAACCGGTCGCCCTGCTTGGCCTGCCTGGTGGACAGATCATTGTTTAGAACGGCGACGACGGTTTCACCATCGTTCATGATGAATTCTCCGTTGTTCACATCAGTGCGGGTCGTAGTCGAGCCCTTGTAGATGTTCCATTGCGGAGCAGCCGAGGTCCGATCGTAGACGCTGTTTACCACAACCGGCTGGTTGAGTCGGTCCGAGAAAATTTCGCGCCGGATGCGTAAACGCTGGCCGTTTTCGATGGACTCGAACGTTACGTTGAAATCATTTTCCCGGTACCCGGTCGATTTCACAACTAACTGATCGCCATTCAAGCTCGCCGTTACGCGGCTGGATCGACCGTTGAGTTCCTCCTGCCGCTCGACGCCGTTCGCCTCGAATGTCGATTGCGGAGCGCGCGACGAGGCCATCGTCATGGTTGAGCCACGGCGCTCTATCGCCAGCGACTCAGGCGATTCCAGTCGCGCGAACATTCGATCGTGAACGCTCTGTCGCTCGTTCCTGGAAAGACTGCGCGTCACGCGGTCGGCAACGTCGCGGGGGTTGTCACTGCGTGACGGATCCAGCCGATACGTTCCGGTTAAGCGGCTATTGAAGTCGTACCCGGTTCCAGGATTTCGCGTTTCCGCGCTGGTCTGCCAGCTGGGAGAAAGGTTGTAAGCGCCAGCCAGAGTATTGAGCTCTCCGCGCAGAGTTGACCAATCATTCTGTACCTGTGGCGTCAACTGGTTATTACTCATGTAAGCGTCTATCGGAGCGGCGCGAGTGAGCACCGGGCCAACGTAGTTAACCAGCGGCTGTCTGGCGTTGAACTGATTGCGCAATTGATCCGTGGCATCGCGAAAGTAGCCAACCGCTACGAGCGTATTGCGTGCGCCTGGCTGGTTGGAATTGCCATCAAAAGCAGCGTTGAGACTGGAACGAAAACTGTCGCCACCTGTGGCAATACGTCGAATTAATTGATTGAGTTCAATCTCGGATAGTCGCAACGATCTACTTGAACTCATGAGCGGAGGAGTTTGCTGGCTCCATTGCCAGCTGACGCCATAGGCGTTCGCCAGCGCGTTTAGATCCGTGCGGACCGCCGTCCAATCGTTCTGCGTTTGTACATTCAATCGATTGCGCGTCATAAAACCGTTGACGATGGATGCCTTTTGCAAGACGTCCTGAACATCGCCACTTGTCGTGGTACGCCGATCGAATCCTTCTTTGAATCGGTCCAAGGCGGTCGCAAACGATGGTTCGAACGAGTTGATGTCATTTTGCGGACGTGTTTCGTCAATGCGCGCGTTTACCAGTGCCAGATTCAGGCTGTTGCGGTATTTGCTGGAGCTTTGTTCAAGCCGTTGCAGAATGCCGCCGACCTGCCGGTCGCGGAGCCGGTTGGACTGTTGCTGCGCTTGCGCGCTCGCGCAGAAGACTCCCAATGCTAACAGGATTAATAAAGCCATGATACGTTTTGATCTATTCATCTTTTCCTCTCAGCTTCATAAGGAAGCTGCCATCAAGTTTCCCAAAGACACGTCGGCGGATTATTTGCACAAAAGCGTACAGGTTCTGATTGGGGGGTACCGTAGACGCGGAGACAAATCCTCTCGCTGCAGCCCGCTTTCCGGAAATTTTACAGACGGATCAAGAAGGAGGTTGCTGGCCCGGTCCGAGATGTCGAAAGTTATTTCTAAAGTAGAGCTAGTGAGCTTATAGCAGGTGGCTCAGTCAGGGTCTGTGCGCTAACACACAAAGCCCGATGTTGGTAAAGCTTCCCAAACATCTCGATCGAAGTCGATTCACAAAAGAGCCAGGTGAGGGTATGTGGTCTAACGCACAGACGAGTCCCCCTCTTTCGTTGATCCTGTCCGAAGAAACAGGAGATGCTCATGGCTTTAAAGCTTAATTGCTCGAAATGTAATGGTGATATGCAGCAGGGACTGGTTGTCGATTTGAGTTATGCCGGGATACTGCGCAGCATGTGGGTTGAAGATCAGGTAGAGACCCAGGTGGTGGCTGGAATTACCGATAACCATAAAAGAAAGCTGAAGACCATAACCTACCGTTGCTCAAATTGCGGCTTCCTCGATTCTTACGCCAGGTGATCTTGAGTGATTCCCTGCCGGCCAATCAACCCATAGACTTCCAGATTCACCCCGACAAGGTTCAGGATATTTCCCTCGGAGAAGACTGAGCAGTTAGTGATGGCCACAAAATTCAACTGCACGACCGCGTAATCAGTGACGCTAATTTTCGCCATACGCATCGCTCAACTTGCGGAAGTGGTAGCCCATGGCCGCCAGTCGCAGCGATTCGGCCAACTTGTTGCGATGCTTTAGAAGGGTTTGAGTTAGGAACCGCCAAAACTCCCTGCGCTCGCTATCCAGAACGCCCAGCCGCAGCATTACCCGCGTGAATGAAGTCAGACTGCTAATGAGCTTGTAGTGCTGCGGTTCGGAGAACTGCTGAGCGGTTCGTCGCATCGAGTCGAGTGCTCGCTGATAGTACTCGCGTGGACTATAAATCGTCCGCATGATCGTCTGATAGCCCTGAATCAAGAGCTGGGGCTCCATTCGAGTCCGGAAATTGAATGTGCACTCGGTGTTGTTTCCGGAAGCTTCACCCAGCAGTCGACCTTCGCGGTCGAGTCGCTTCCACAGTTGCGTATCCGGCAGCGCATTGAGCAGACCGACCATTGCCAGAGGTATTGCGCTCTTGCGGATGAAATCGATTTGCCGCTCGAAAATGTCGGCGGGATCGTTATCGAAACCGACGATAAAACCGGCCATCACTTCCATGCCATAACTCTGGATTGTTTTCACCGAATCGAGCAGGTTACCGCGGTTTTGCGATTTCTGGGCTTCTTTCAGACTCTCCTCGACCGGAGTTTCAATCCCGAGAAACACGCGGCGAAAACCAGCCTCTCGCATATTGCTCAGCAGGGCCTGGTCATCGGCGAGATTAACGCTCGATTCGGTGATCAATGAGAAGGGATAGCCATTGGCTTTCTGCCAGGCTGCGAGAGCAGGCAAAAGTTGCCGGACATTTTTCTTATTGCCGATGAAGTTGTCGTCCACGATGAAGACCGTGCCGCGCCAGCCAAGATCCCGCAGGGCATCAAATTCAGCCAGCATCTGCTGGTTGCTCTTGGTGCGCGGAACGCGCCCGTAGATCTCGATGATGTCGCAGAATTCGCACGAGAAAGGACAACCTCGCGAGTATTGAACGGACATCGCGCTGTAGCGCTTCAGGTTCGCTAATTCGAAGTGCGCCAGCGGAGTGGCTGAGAGTGGCGGCCTCTCTGCCGCCTGATATGTGCGCTTGGCCTCGCCCCGGGCGAGATCTGCGACGAACTGTGGCAAGGTTGTTTCAGCCTCGCCAAGAAAGATGTGGTCGGCATCCGGCAAGTCCTCGACAGTGGTCGTCACATACGGACCTCCAAGGACGACTCGCTTCCCGAGCGCTTTGCATCGCTTTACGACTTCTCGAAGTGAATCTTTCTGCACCAACATGGCCGTAACGAAGACCATGTCGGCCCATTCGATGGCCGAAGACTTGAGCGATTGCACATTCAAATCAACCAGCCTTCGTTCCCAGGACGCCGGCAGGAGGGCCGAAACAGTTAACAGCCCCAACGGCGGAAAGGCTGAGCGTTTACCTTCGAACGGCAACGCGTGGCGAAAACTCCAATAAGTGTCGGGAAACTCCGGGTTGATTAGTAAAACCTTCATAATCACGCCTTTCAATCATCAACGTTTACGCTCGATGATGACTGCCTTTTTACGTCTCCTCGACGCTCACCGATGCATCGCCAATCCCAGTCTAACACCTTCTATGTGCGTTATCGCATACAGCCGGCACAAATCCACCTGCGGAGTGACTCGTCTGAAGTCATCATCCTAGATCAGCAGGACAAGTCCGTCCGTGTGTTAACACACATAAAACCTGGTGCTGACAGTTCATCCTCCCACGACGTGCCGGGCCACAAAAATGCGGGGTTTTACTCGCGATTGGCTGTGTGTGTTGCCGCACAGACCGGTGTTTGCTCAAAGCGTACCTTGCTAATAGCCATTCTTCCGACAAATCGAGTCGAACCTGTCGCCACCTTCGATCAAGGGCGTCTGAGATTCTCGAGATGGCCTGCAGCTGAAGGAGCAGAAATAAATGTCTATCATCGATATCACCACTGCTGGTCTTTTGCTTTCCGACCGGCGCGCGAATTCGGCGCTTGCCTTCATTGGCTGGATTGCTCTGGGTGCGGTTACCGGACTTATCGGCAGCAAAATCATAAACAAGACCGGTCACGGCCGGCACCGCGATGTGCTCCTGGGCGTGGTCGGGGCACTCGTCGGAGGCTTCCTTTCAAATCAGTTCCGCGACGCGGGGGTGGCGAATCTCAATTTCTACAGCTTCTTTGTGGCCATCATCGGCGCCGTGGCGTTCCTGGTGATCTATCACGCGCGTTCGCTGGTTGGGGGAGTTCGTCAAAGACGTTTGTGATTTGGTCGAGTCAAAACACAGTAGTGAATGAATTCAATTAGAGGAGGGTAAAGGTAAATGCTTTGGACAATCTTGGTCGTATTGGTGATCTTGTGGTTACTGGGATTCATCGGTCACTTTGGTGGCAATCTAATTCACATCCTAATTGTGGTGGCAGTGATCATCTTGATTTACAACCTGGTCTCTGGGCGGCGTTGACGTCGCGTTAACTTCGTACGCAAAAGTTCTTTAATAAATTAGCCAGTCGACATCAGAGAGGTTTCAAGGGACGCCTTCTTGTGCCGTTGGTTGTCTTGCACAACTCAATCGAAAAACAAGGAGCAAACCGATGTCGAAAACCAGCGCACTACGCGCACCGCCACATAACCGTCTTCTCGCCGCCCTGCCAAAGAACGAATTTCGCCAACTGTTACCCGAACTGGAAGAGTTCCCTCTGGTCTTCGGGGAACTGATCTATCGGCCCGGTGCTGTAGTGCGTCATGTTTATTTTCCAACCAGTGGAATCGTCTCTTTGCTCGCCGATGTTGATGACGGCGGCACCCTCGAAGTGGGGATCGTGGGCCGCGAAGGCATGGCCGGTATGTCTGTTTTCATGGGAGTAAAAACCTCACCCAATCGTGTGCTGGTCCAGGGTGCGGGCTCTGCCTTGCGCATGAAGGCGACAACGCTGCGAAGTCTGACTGAGAACGATGGCTCCCTGTCGCGATTACTGCGACGTTACTCCTACTCATTATGGGCACAGCTTTCTCAATCTTCTGTCTGTAACTTGTTTCATCCTATTGACGCTCGCCTGGCGCGTTGGTTATTGATGACTCGCGACCGAATGGAAGCGAACGAGTTTCCGATTACTCAGGAATTTCTATCCAGCATGTTGGGAGTCCGACGCGAAGCTGTTAACAAAGCCGCCGGCAACCTGCAACAACGACAGTTGATTAGTTATACGCGGGGAACGCTGACGATCCTCAAGCCTGCGGATCTGGCAGCGGTGGCGTGCAAATGTTATCGAATAATCAAAAAGGAATATGACAGCGCGCTCAGGATGTAGCCCTTGAGATTGCCGCTGCTTTCTTTCTGAGATGCGTAGCCAACCGGAGATTGTGTGCGTTACCGCACACATAGTGGTATAGTCTTACCTGTAAGGCCTGCTTGACACTTGGATCGAGTTTTCCGACTCCTCCTCCTGCCAACCCGTTGCGCAATTCAGCGCAAGTTGAAACGGCTAATTGTTTTCTTCGGACGCCGGAGATACGGCTATGAAAATTCTGCTGTACAACCCCGACAACGGGGTGACGCGCAACTTTATGCCGCACCTCTGGATGTTTCTGCTGCAAGCAATCACCCCTCCGGGCCATGAAGTAATTCTGATTGATGCTAACGCGCGCCCGCTGAGTGACGACGAAATCGTTCAGTTTGTGCGCGACCAAAACATCGAACTTGTCGGAATAGGCGCCATGACCAGAATGGCCGAGAAGGCCTATCGTGTCGCCGATGCTATTCGCGCTGCCGGCGTTCGGGTGGTGATGGGCGGACCGCACGTAACTGAAGTCCCGGACGAAGCGCTGGGACACGACGGCGGTCCGCGTCATGTTGATGCAATTGCTCTAGGTGAAGCAGATGAAACCTGGCCCAAGATCGTCGAAGATGCCGCGCGCGGTGAACTCAAAGAGATCTACGAGCCTCTCGACGAAACAGGCAAAGAACGCAAGCCAAGTCTCCAGCCGTATCCAGCCATCCCCTGGGAATCACTCGATCTGGATCAGTTCGATTTCTTCCCGCGCATGTTGCGGCCTTTGTTATCGCGCATCGGCCCCCGCTGGCGGACCTTTCGCATAATTCCAATCGAGTCAGGGCGCGGTTGTCCTTATGGCTGCGAGTTCTGTACGGTCACAGGTTTTTTCGGTGATTCGATTCGCTTCCGCAGCAACCAAAGTATTGTCGACGAACTCCTGAGTTTGAAAGCGCGCGCGAAGAAAGAAAGCGGCTTCGTCACGGTATTTTTCGTCGACGATAACTTTGCGATCAGTATCAAGCGGACGAAATCGCTGTTGCGCGACATCATCGCGGCGGGAGCGGAGGTCCCCTGGACTGCTCAGATTAGCGCGAACCTTTTGCGAGATGAAGAATTGGTTGACCTGATTGCTCAGTCAGGCGGCCGGATGATTTTCATCGGCATGGAGTCAATTGATCCGGTAAATCTCGCGGACGTTAAAAAGGGCTTCAACAAGCCCGAAGAATACGCGACCGTGCTCAACCGGCTGGACGCCCACAACATCCAGGCGGTCACCTCATTCATCATCGGTTTGGACAACGACACGCCGGGAGTCGCCGACCGTATTCTGCAACAGGTTCGCACCTGGCCGGCGGGGCTGCCAATCTTCGGGCAGCTGACGCCCTTCCCTTCGACCCCGCTGTACAAACGGCTAATGCAGGACGGTCGGTTGATCCGGCCCAAACATTGGTTGAAGTTTGAGCGCTACTCGATGGCCCACCAGCCGCTGAAGATGACCATTGACGAAACCCATCGCGAGCTTCGTCATGCGTGGGCCGCTTCCTACAGTGCTGAGCGAAACTGGGAAGTAATTCAGTCGATGAGTCACAAGGCGGTCGGACCTCGGGTCTTTCACCTGATTTCGCGGCTCGTCTTCCGCGGCATCTATTTTCCGCAGACTACAAAACTAGCCTGGCTGCAGGTGGTCTTCCAGAATCGACGGACGGTCTTCGGCCTGATCAAGGACGCGCTGGGCACCAGAGCAAGTTCAAAACACGAGCATCGAGGCAGCGCTCGAAACCGGTCCGCAGTTCTAAACGTGATGGAGACGACGAGTGAGTCGATCGATCCTTTGTCGTGAACGCCAGTCGAATTGCCATGCCGAGCTCTAATCGACCACGTTATGTGGCCTAACGCACAGACGGCGACGGCGCTTTCGTTGATGCTTTTGAGTGAAGAGAAAAGGAGAGCCGGCAGTGATTAAGCGTGACCCTGTAGACAGCCGATTCATGGCGGCGACATGTGATACATATTCCAAGCAACGACACTTCAACAAATTCGAATTTCAATCGCATTGCCTTTATCGGTAATTACCTGCCGCGCCAATGTGGAATCGCAACCTTCACCACCGATTTATGCGAGGCCATCGCGACCGAGCACAGTGAAATAACCTGCATCGCTGTTCCGGTCAACGACACTCCGGCCGGTTACTCTTATCCGAGCCGCGTTCGCTTCGAACTCACTGAGAAGGACTTAGACTCTTATCTCCGCGCAGCCGACTTTCTAAACATCAACAACGTAGACCTCGTCTGCCTCCAACACGAATATGGAATCTTTGGCGGGCGCGCCGGCAGTCACATCCTCGCGCTTATGCGTGAGTTGCGCATGCCCATCGTCACAACTCTGCACACGATTCTGCGTGAACCCGATCCGGACCAGCGGCGAGTTCTGCAGGAAGTCGCCGGTTTGTCCGATCGCATCGTGGTAATGAGCACCCGCGGCGCAGAGTTCCTGCGCGAGATCTACGGTGTGCCGGGTGAAAAAATTGATTTCATCCCCCATGGCATTCCCGATGTGCCCTTTGTGGATCCGAGTTTTCACAAGGATTTGTTTGGCGTCGAAGGTAAGACCGTTTTACTGAGCTTCGGCCTGCTTTCTGCCAACAAGGGAATCGAGACTGTGATTTCGGCGTTGCCAGGCATCCTGGCGAAACATCCGAATGTCGTTTACATAATTCTCGGCGCCACTCACCCGCATGTGATCCAGCACGACGGCGAAACCTATCGATTAGGCCTGCAATGGCTGGCGCAGGAGAAGGGCGTCGAGAGCCAGGTGATCTTCTACAACCGATTCGTCACTTTGGAAGAGCTGATCGAATTCATTGGCGCCGCGGACATTTATATCACGCCTTACTTAAACGAAGCGCAGATCACATCCGGCACGCTCGCCTATACAGTCGGCGCCGGCAAGGCCGTGATCTCGACACCGTATTGGTATGCGGAGGAGATGCTGGCTGAGGATCGCGGAGCGCTGGTGCCTTTCGGAGATCCGGCAGCCCTGGCGAATAAGGTGGTCGATCTATTGGACAACGAATCGAACCGTCACGCCATGCGTAAGCGGGCCTATCTGTTTGGACGGGACATGATCTGGTCCGAGGTCGCCCGGAGCTATCGGAAGACATTTGATCGCGCCCGCGCTGAGCGACGCTATTATTGTCCGGTTGATTTTGCGGTTAAGCCGCTCGACAAAAGACCGGGAGAATTGCCGCCCCTCAAACTGGATCATTTACGCAACATGACCGACGCGACCGGCATGTTGCAGCACGCACTCTTCACGGTACCCAACTATAGCGAGGGTTACACCACCGACGACAATGCCCGCGCGCTGATGGTTGGCGCGCTGCTCGAGGAGTTGGGCCACAGTGAGGCGAAGGATTTAGCGTCCCGGTATCTGGCCTTTGTCTCTTATGCTTTCAATCCAGAGACGGGACGCTTTCGCAACTTCATGGATTACCAGCGCAACTGGTTGGAGACGAGTGGTTCCGACGATAGCCACGGCCGCGCACTTTGGGCACTCGGCACGGTGTTGGGTCGCTCAAACACTGCGGCCTTACAAAGCATGGCGGGACGATTGTTCGAACAGGCAATGCCAACCATTCTCAAGACTACCAGTGAATTTCTTGAAGGTCAAAGGTCAAAAGTCAAAGGTCAAAAGTAAAGTCGCCGAAGCGACATAGTGAGCGTCCC
>JBIOZK010000029.1:0-37395 GCA_044870975.1 Pyrinomonadaceae bacterium | reverse complement strand
ACGACGCTCTTCCGATCTCAATGGCCGAGCGTGCTGCGCACACTTTGCGGGCAGGGATGCCCGCGCTCCATTTGAGGTCAATGATTGCGCAGGAACTCTTCATTAGTACTCTCGTAACCTTTCAGCTTTTGATATGCGCTGTCGATGTCAATCTGAAAGCCGGCCAAATCGATTTTCCGGCCGCTGCGAAGTTTCAGCCGCACGAACCGCTGGGTGGAGGTGACGCCGCGCGTGGTACTGGTGCGAATCTCCATGCTGACGAAATCGATGTCGACGCGTTCAATGCGCCGCTTCCACAGCGGATATTTGAGCAAGAGATGCGCAGGAAAGAGTTCGATTGCCTGAACTTCGAGGAAAAGGAAATAGACAATTATGAAAAGCGCGATCGCAATAAATACGAGACTCATCCCGCTGAAGTAGCGAAAGCTCAATGCCACGCAGAAGCAACCCAAAGCGCAGCCCCCCATAACCAGCGATCGCAGCCGCGATCGTTGCAGGACATCAAGCGGCGCCGCATTTGGATCCATCATGCGCGTGCGAAACCTTCCTCCTGAGTTTTGAGCGGGCGGATTTTAACCCGAGAGGCCTAAACCGGAAAGGTGATTACATTTCGATGGTCGTCCTGCCCAGGAGGCTTTGACAGGAGCCCGGCCCTTCAGCGCTGGGAATATCGGGCAAAAAAAGATTAGAGCCCGCGGAGCGGGCTCGTTCGCATTGTAGCTTCTGACCCTGGGGCTACGCCCCCTGACTCTTGATCCGGATGACCTGACTCTCGATCCAATTGACCTGACTCTCAATCCAATTGACCTGACTCTCGATCCGGATGACCTGACTCTCGATCCGGATGACCTGACTCTCGATCCAGATGACCTGACTCTCGATCCGGATGATTTGACTCTCGATCCGGATGACCTGACTCTCGATCCAATTGACCAGAATCCAGATCCAGATGACCAGAATCCAGATCCAATTGACCTGACTCTCGATTTTGGGGCGCCGGCGTAAAGTACGGAACGTCAGACCCGGGAGCCCATCGGTGAAAATGAAACGAGCGTCGGTTCAACCTTGCACCTGTGGCTTACGCCCCAGGCTTCATGCCTTCGCCGGTTTTTTCCTTATTTTGAAGCCATTTGAGGAGCTTCTCACGAGCACTTTCCAAAGGAAGTGTTAGTTGCTCCTGGGTGTCCATATTCTTGATGGCAACCTCTCCCCGCGCGCGTTCGTCTTCGCCGATGATCGCGACGACGGGAATGCCGCGCGCTGATGCATACTTGAATTGCTTGCCCATCTTGTCGGCTTCAGGATAAAGGTCGACGCGCAGTCCACTGCTTCTTAATTCCGTTGCCAACGCGATCGAGTCCGCGATCGAATCTTCATTCCAGATCGTCACCATGACGTCAGCCGGCGATGCCACCAATTCTTTCGGAAACATCTCGCGCTCGCTCATCACGACAATGATTCGTTCGAGGCCCAGTGAGAAGCCGCACGCGGGGACGTCTTTACCGAGAAACATGCCTACAAGGTTGTCGTACCGCCCGCCACCGCCGAGACTGCCCGCGAGGTCAGCCACATTGATCTCGAGGATCGCACCGGTGTAGTACGAGAGCCCGCGAGCCAGACTCGGATCTAATCGAATTCGTGAGGCTACGCCAGTGGCTTCGCAAAGCTGTAGAATTGCTCGAAGCTCATCTACTCCATGCGCTCCGTTTTCATGATCGCCTAAGAACTCCACTAAGCGCCCCAAGATCGATGCATTGAGAGCGCTTGCTTTATCGGAGACCGCATCTGCTGCGATTTCCACCGCTTGATTTAGGGACATCAGTTCACGGAAAAACTCAACCAACTTACTGGTGGAGGCCACACCAATTCGTGCTCTTAGTTCCGCTTCCACTCCATCAACGCCAATCTTATCGAGTTTGTCGATCGTGGTAAGTGCAGGCTCAATATGGTCGCGTCGGATGCCAGCACGATCTCCAAGACCAATCAGAACCTGCCGATGATTCAGGCGAATCGTGAAATCGTTGAAGCCCAGCGCGACCAGGGCATTGCTGGCGGCTGAGATCAACTCAGCTTCAACCACCATCGATTTCGATCCCAGGACATCAACGTCACACTGATAAAACTCGCGAAAGCGTCCGCGCGCGGGACGGTCGGCGCGCCAGACCGGCTGAATCTGGTAGCGCTTGAAGAATTTCGGCAGTTCGTTTTGATACTGCGCGACGACGCGCGCCAGCGGGACCGTCAAATCGTAACGCAACGCCAGATCAGCTTCGCCGGTCTTTTCATGTTCACCGCGCTTGAGGATTTTGAAGATGAGCTGGTTCCCTTCCTCGCCGTATTTGCCCATCAACGTCTCGATGTTTTCGACGGCGGGAGTTTCCAGCGGCTCAAAACCATAGCGCTGGTAGACTGCTTTAATGACGCCGATGACGTACTCGCGTTTACGGACGTCGGCCGGCAGAAAATCGCGCATGCCGCGGGCTGGCTGGGTCTTCGGTGAAGGCATGAATCGGCAATAATAGCAGACCAGTCGCAGATTTGGAGTGCGCCGGCAGAGCGCACCGGCGACGGCGCTTTGGATCCGACGACGACATCGAGTCGGCGCAATCCAGGGAGTTTCTCTAACAGCTTTGGCAGGAAATCCGACATCGACCGCAAAACGTCCAAAGCGCCGTCGCCGCTGCGCTCTGCCGGCGCACTCCAGATGTCCGCCTTGAATCTTTGTAACTTTACGGGTATAAGCTTCGTCAATTCAGTCAAACGTTCGCGCGCCTTTCGTCGCAAGGGCAACTGAACCAACCAAAACCGATTTTGAATAGGAGTCCACAAATGATCCGTCGTCAATTTGCCGCTCTACTTCTGCTTTTTACCCTGGTCGTTCCCTACACGGCGTTCGCGCAGCAGCCGCAACAGCCGGCCGAAGATCCGATGATCGCGAAGATCAGGGACGAAGGCATGAACCGTTCACAGGTCATGCAGACGCTTTCGTACCTGACTGATGTGATTGGCCCACGCCTGACGGCTTCGCCCGGCATGAAGCGCTCCAACGAATGGACGCGCGACACGCTGACGAAGTGGGGCTTGCAAAATGCGCATCTCGAAGCGTGGGGCCCGTTCGGCCGTGGCTGGTCGCTGAAGCGATTCTCAGCGCAGGTCAGTTCGCCGATGGACATTCCGCTGATTGCTTATCCGAAGGCGTGGTCGCCCAGCATCAAAGTCGTCCCTGAGATGCCCGCTGCGCCGGCGACCGGCCGGAGAAATGCCAAACTCAGCGTCGCGCCACCGCCCATCAGCAACACCGTGACCGCTGATGTGGTTTTCATGGATGCGAAAAACGAAGCGGACCTCGACAAGTACAAAGGCCAGTTGAAGGGCAAAATCGTTTTGCTTTCGCAGCCGGTTGAAGTGAAGGCAATGTTTGACGCACCGGGAAGACGACAGGACGAAAAGAGTCTGTTAGCGCTCGCGAATGCGCTGCCGCCGGGACAAGTCGGCGGCTTCGGGGGAGGCGCCGGGGCTTTCGGCGGTCGCGGGCCGAACGGTCAACCATTATCAGCGCAGGAACGGCAACAACTGCAATTTCAGCAGACCGTATTCACCGCGAAGCGCTGGAACATGCTGCTTGATGAAGGCGCCGCGGTGGCCGTCGATGTGAGTCCGCGTGGCAGCGGCGGAACCCTCTTTGTGCAATCGGCGACGGTGGTGCCGCCAGTTCCGAAGAGCATGGAGGAGCAGCGCACTCTGCCGCGCCTGTCGGTTTATGATGCGAAGTCAGAAGCCAAAATTATCCCGCAGATCACGGTGGCGCCGGAACATTACAACCGCATGATCCGCATGATTCAACAGGGCGAGAAGCTGAAGATGACCGTCGACCTGGCGGTCGAATATCAGGATGCCGACAACATGGGCTACAACACCGTCGCCGAAATTCCCGGCACCGATCTAAAAGACGAGATCGTGATGCTCGGCGGTCACATGGACTCGTGGCACTCGGGCACGGGCGCGACTGACAACGCCGCGGGCGTTTCAGTGGCGATGGAAGCTGTACGCATTCTGCAGACTCTGGGAATCAAGCCGCGCCGCACGATTCGCATTGCTTTGTGGACCGGTGAAGAACAGGGACTGCTTGGTTCGCGCGCGTACGTGAAAGCCCACTTTGGCAGCCTCGAAGGCGGACCACAGTTCGGCGGTGGTGGCGGCGGCGGCAATGCTAATGCGACGCCGGCGAAACTCACTACGCTTCCTGAATACGAGAAGTTTTCCGGTTATTTCAATCTCGACAACGGCACCGGCAAGATTCGCGGTATCTATTTGCAGGGCAATGCGGCGGTCCGCGAATTATTCGCGCGCTGGCTGTTGCCGTTCCGCGATATGGGGGCCAGCACGATCACGATCTCGAATACCGGCGGCACCGATCACCAGTCGTTCGACGGCATCGGCCTGCCGGGATTTCAATTTATCCAGGACGAGATTGAATACGACACGCGCACGCACCACTCAAACCAGGACCTGTACGATCGGATTCAGGCGGACGATATGAAGCAGGCGGCGACCATCATGGCCGCGTTTGTTTATAACACCGCGATGCGCGATGAGAAGCTGCCGCGGAAACCGGCGCCGGGAACACGCGTGACAACTACGACGACGAATAATCAGTAGCGCAAATTGTTAATTTGCGGTCGTACCGCAAGTTGCTAACTTGCGAAGAACCGCGAATTGAAAATTAGAGGCGTGATGCAAGTTTTGTGACTTGCATCACGCCTTACTATATCGACATGAAGATTGGTCGCCGACGCCTTACATTACCGGGACGGTGGGCCAAAAGTCCTGGTTTAGGTCCGCGTAGCGGACTGAATGCCAATAGCCCAGCGCTTTAGCGCTGGGACTACTCGCCCGCATCACGCTAGAGTCCGCAAGGCGGACGACTGATAAATTGTCCATTAGCCAGGTTGCTTACGGCTCAGCCGTCCGTTTCACGGACTTCCGTTTTGTGCGCAACCAACCCCACCGATGAATCGGTGGTTATGTACTTGACGCCCCTCTGTTCATCGCGGGTGATTAACGCCGAAGGCGTTCGCAAATTCCAGCCCGGGGTTGCGCGCGCCAACGCGCTACCCCGAGGCAGCCGCCATGGATCCATGCCAACCCTGAAAGGGTTGCGGAAAGACATTCAAATCGCTCATTGAATTCGCGAACTCTTTCAGAGTTCCACTTAGACTTCAATTCATCTGTTCCCAGGGCGTTGCCCTGGGCTGGAATTTGCTACGCCTTCGGCGTTCACAAACGGCTCCAGGAACGAATGATGCGTCAAGTAGATAATCTCCCACGTGAACGCTGGTTTGGCAGGAAGCTGGCAAGAGTGGCCATGGAATTATGTGAGAGGCGGAAATCAGTGGGACGCAGTTAACAACTTGCGCTACCTTCGCAAGTTAACAACTTGCGCTACTCATACCTTAATAACCGCGACTTCCAACCAGTATCTTCTTAACTTGTCGCGATTCGTCGCGCGGTATGCGGCATAGTCCCGCGCAATTCCCTGGTCAGGCCGCGCGAAAAGGATAAAGGCTTCGAGCAAGCCGCCTTCATTCAATTTCACGAGCGTTTCGAGCGACGGCTCCAACGTCTTCACTTTCCCCGACTTCACATCTTTCGCGCAGGCTTCAGCGACCATGCGCAAAGCCGCGGCTTCTTCCTTCAGACTGTGCCGGTAGGCCTGTTCGTTCGGATAATTCTTCGCAAAGTCGCCCTTCTGCCAGGCCATCCGGGTGAGATCATACATCAGCCATTCGTTCGACCCGTCTTTGCTGTCCAGCGTCCGCGGATCGATGTTGAGCGTGGTCTTGTTTCCCTGGGTGGTCGTTGAGTTCGGAGGTTCGATGTGCGGATGTCCAACCTGAACCTTGTGTCGCTGGCCCCATTGCATCAGGCCGACATAAGCGCGTTGACCGCTGTAAGGTTCGGCCACGATGGCGTCAACGAACTTAGCCAGCGCCTCGCTGGTTTTGCCTTGCGCATCCAAAGCGTCGCCCCAATAACGGTAGGCCGTCTCGGCGTCAGGATTGATGGCAATCGCTTTCCCGAACCAAACGCCGGCCGCGTCAAAGTGCTCATTGCGAAATTGCGGATCAGTCGAGTTCATCGCCTTCTTGAATTCAGAATCACCGGCATACAACGCTGCGGAGTAAAGATGGGGATCAGCTTCCAGCGCGCGTTTGTAAGCCGCAATCGCCTTGTCCATGTCGCCACGCATGAAAGCGGCTTCGCCTTCGCGAATCGCAGCTTCGGCAGCCTGCTTCTGGGAAAAAGGTACCTGGCTGCTGTCCGGGTTTTCCAATGCTTCCAGCGCAATGCTCGTCAGATTGCTGGTGTCGCCAAGCGATCTCGACTTTCGCAAAGTTGTCAGCGCCCGCTGGCGCATTTGCGCGCGTTTGTTCGCGTCCTTTTCATCGGTCGAGGTCGCGTACAGGGTAAAGCCCAGCCGAGACAACACGGCGGGATCATTCGGGTAAGCCAGCGCGACTTTTTCCAACAATGGCAAGGCCGCGACCAGGTTCTGCGACTCGTAAACGTCGATCGCGCGTTGTCGCTCAGCTGGATTCTGGGTTTGTGCAGTTACAGAGAAGACCGACGCGACGACAAAGCTGACGGCGAGCAGGATTCTTCTCGAAGTTAAGGTAGAATTGAACATGACGACGGACTCCACGGTTCAAGATAACCACCGGCTCTGACGGATGGTGTTGACAAGATCGGGTAGCCGCCAGTCTATTGTCAATTTCCGAAAACTGTCAACGCGTTCTTAGATTCGGTATTCAAGATAAAGTTCCCCGCATGAGTCACCTGCTCGAAGTTAAGAATCTCCACACCTATTTCCACACGCGCGAAGGATTGGTCTGCGCGGTTGATGGCCTTAGTTTTCATCTTGATGGTGGAGAACTGCTCGGTCTGGTCGGCGAAAGCGGGTGCGGCAAATCGATCACGGCACTCTCGATCATGCGCCTGGTCGCGCCCCCGGGAAAAATTGTGGCCGGCGAAATTCTTTTCGAGGGCCGCGACCTGTTGAAGCTTTCGAATGCCGAGATGCGCGACGTACGCGGTAACGACGTGGCGATGATTTTCCAGGACCCGATGACCTCTCTGAATCCGGTCTTTACCGTGGGCGAACAAATTGCCGAAGCGCTGCGTTTACATCGCAACCTTTCACGTTCCGCGGCGCGGGCCGCAGCCATCAAAGCGATGCGCGAGGTTTCGATTCCGGATCCGGAATTGCGGGTCAAGGATTATCCGCATCAACTTTCGGGCGGTATGCGACAGCGCGTGATGATTGCGATGGCGCTGGCGTGCGATCCGAAGCTCCTGATTGACGACGAGCCCACGACTGCGCTTGATGTGACCATCCAGGCGCAGATTCTGGAGTTACTCAACGAGTTGCGCCGCACGCGCGAGCTGGCAGTGCTCTTGATCACGCACGACCTGGGCGTCGTCGCCGAAGTCGCCGATCGGGTCGCCGTCATGTACACCGGACAAGTCGTCGAGGAATCGCCGGTTGCCGATTTATTCGCGCGGCCGAAGCACCCCTACACGGAAGGGCTGCTGCGTTCCGTTCCCAAGTTGACGACCGCGGCCACCAGGAAGGAGCCGCGACTGCAAACAATCGACGGCACAGTGCCGCGGCTCACGGCTTTGCCGCCGGGCTGCCATTTCGAGCCGCGTTGTCCGTATCGCATGCCGCGTTGCCGCGAACAGGACATTCCGTTGTATCCGGCAGGTGACGAGATCGCCGCGCGCTGCGTTTTGTTCGATCCGGCGACGGTGGGTGATGCAGAAATAATTAACCACAGAGGACACCGAGGAAAACAATCGATTGTTTAGAAGCCGGACTTGTCCGGCGCTGCGACTCACCGCACAAGTGCGGCTACTAAACGCAGAATCGTTGTTGTTCCTCTGTGTCCTCTGTGGTGAATTCAACGAACCAAAACAATAACGGCGCGCTGGTGCGCGTGCGCGAACTCTACAAGCACTTCCCCGTTGAGGGCAGCGATGACGTTTGGCGCGCCGTCGACGGCGTTTCGTTCGACATCAAGGCGGGCGAGACTCTGGGGCTCGTGGGGGAATCAGGTTGCGGGAAATCCACCGCCGGACGTTGTCTGCTCCGACTAATCGAACCCACGCGCGGAGAGGTTGAATTCGAAGGCCGCGATGTGATCGCCATGGGCAAACGCGAACTGCGCGAGGTGCGTCGGCAAATGCAGGTCGTCTTTCAGGATCCCAATGCATCTTTGAATCCGCGAATGAAAATCGGCGACATCATTGCTGAGCCTTTGGTCATTCACAAAATCGGTAATAAGGCTGAACAGCGCGAACGGGTGGCGTGGCTGCTCGGCAAGGTGGGCCTCGACGCCGATTACATGAAGCGGTACAGCCACGAGTTTTCCGGCGGGCAGTTGCAACGCATCGGCGTAGCGCGCGCTCTCGCACTGAATCCGAAGTTGATCGTGGCTGACGAACCGGTGTCGGCGCTCGACGTATCGGTGCAGGCGCAGGTGGTAAACCTGCTTCAGGATTTACAGCAGGAGTTTGGCCTGACTTATCTATTCATTTCACACGGCCTGGCGGTGGTCGAACACATTTCTACGCGGGTCGCGGTCATGTATCTGGGACGCATTGTTGAAATTGCCGATGCCAAAGACCTGTATCTCGATCCGCTGCATCCGTACACCGTGGCGCTGTTGTCGGCTATTCCGATTCCCGATCCGACACAGAAGCGCGATCGGATAATTCTAAAAGGTGACGTGCCGACGGCGCGCAATCCTCCATCAGGCTGCCGCTTCCGGACGCGTTGTCCGATGGCGATTGACGATTGTGCGCGAATTGATCCAGAGTTACGCGAAGTTGCGCCGGGCCATAGCGTCGCGTGCATTCGGGTTGAGGGCTACGCCTCGGCGCCCAGCGCTGAACCGGTTCATCAGACTGAAACAAGATCCCAGACGTAAACGTAAGAGCACTGTTAATCCCGGCTCTAATGATTAGTTGCACCGCGAAAGTTCTGTACCCCAGGAGGACAATCTAAAATGAGCGATCCCAATCAGGAATTCCATGCACCGCCACCACCGCCCATCGAGGTCGAACCCGAGCGCCGTCGGCCGGCTTACTTGATGTGGGTCGGCATTGCCCTGGTCGTCGTCGGAATCATCGTCGTGGCCCTCGGCATTCCCGGAATTTCACTCATCGTCGGCGGCATTGGAACCGGCGCGGCCATTTGCGTGCTGGGCATACTCTTTGTCGCTTTCAGCTTTATCAAAATGCCGGCGGTCGAGAATCCGCCCGAGCGGATGTCGACCGTCGCGACGCTGACCGGAATCTTCTTTGAGCCAACCAGAGTCTTTCGCAATTTGCGCGCGCATCCAAAGTTTCTGGCTGCGATTTTGTTGGCCGGCGCTATCAACGGTGCGTACAGCGTCGCGTTCAACCATCGATTGACGCCGGAACGCATCATCAACTTCACGATGGACAAGCTGGAAGACAGCCCCATCAAACCTCCGCCGGAAGCGATGGCCAAAGCCAGGACTGAAGGCGTCGAGCAAGCCAAAGCGGTGACCTTTCAGGCGGGCGATTTCATCAAGAAAATGGTCAGCGCGTTTTTCGCAGTTGCGTTCGTCGCCGGTTTGGCGTTGGTGGGAGTGCTCGTGTTCGGCGGCCGCATGCATTACTGGCAAGCCTATGCGGCGATTGCCTACGTGAGTTTCCCGTTCACGCTGCTGCAAAAGGGGATCAGTTTCATCATTCTTTATTTGAAATCGCCGGACGACATCCATCCGCTGCTGGGACAGGAAGCGCTCGTCTATGACAACCTGGGGCTATTGATAGTGGCCAAAGACCATCCGGTGTTATTTGTGATCGCGACCTCGATTGGGGTGCTGTCGTTTTACCGCCTCTGGTTGACGGCGACCGGCTTGCGCGAGACCGGATACAAGGTCAGTTCATCGGCGGCGTGGGGTTCGACGATTACGATCTTTGTGCTCTTCCTGCTGTTGGGAATTGCCGCGGCCGCGCTGTTCGGAAGTATGTTTGGGTAAGAGAGTAGCGCAAGCTGGCAGCTTGCGATCGCTGCGAGGGGCGATCGCAAGTTAACAACTTGCGCTACAACTATTCGTATCGCAACGATTCGATCGGATCCAACTTCGCCGCCTTCCACGCCGGCCATAATCCGAAGATCATGCCGATGCCGACGCTGGCGACAAATCCCATTGCCGGCGCCCACAGAGGGACATAGGAAGGCATAATCAATTTCACCAGCAGCGTCAGCAGCCAACCGATCAAAAGACCAACCAATCCGCCGAAACCGGTCAGGGTCATCGCCTCGATGAGAAATTGCCACATGATGTCCTTGCGGCGCGCGCCGATGGCTTTGCGGACGCCAATCTCGCGAGTGCGCTCAGTCACTGAAACCAGCATGATATTCATCACGCCGATTCCGCCGACCATCAAACCCACCGAGGAAATGACAATCATGCCGATCGCGATGCCCGCCGTGATTGAGTGAAACGAACTGATCAATGATTCGGTGGTCTCGATGCCGAAGTTATCCGGTTTCCCGAACGGCACATTGCGGCGGACGCGAAGTCTGTCCGTCACCTGATCCATGGCTTCCTGCATCATTCCGGGCTTGGCTACGGCGAGCAGATAAATGTCTTCCGAACCCGGCTTCAGCTTGCGAGCGACGGCGTACGGCATATAGATGACGTTGTTTTGATCGTCACTACCGCCGCTGAAGAGAAATTGTTCCCGCTTTTGCAGTACCCCAACGACTCGATACTCTTCTGTATCGATCTTAAGCGTTTGTCCTACAGGCTGGCCGAACTTAAAGAAATCATCAGCGACTTTCGAACCTACCACGCAAACATTTTGATTGGTGTCGTTTTCGAATTGTGAAAAGAAACGGCCTTCGGCAATCACCTGCGTGCCGGCCTTCTCAAAATCAGGCAAGGTGCCTTGCAGGGCCACATTCGCAGAAGTTTTGCCGCCGCCGCTGACGGTAATTTTTTTTCCGAAAAAGTTGCTGCCGATATCGATAAAGGGCACGGCCGTTTCGACCGCCGGCAACTTGGCCAGGTCAATCGCATCGTCGTAGGTGAGGCCTTTGCGCATGCGCTCTTCGCGCGAAAGACGGCCGACGTGAATACCCGGATTGAACTTACTGATGTACATCGAGCGCGTTCCGAACGATTCGACTTCGCGGGTCACGGCCGTATCAAAACCGGCGATGATCGAGGCGATGAGCATCACCGTCACTACTCCGATAATCACGCCGATCACCGTCAGAAACGAACGCAGTTTATTGCCGCGGAGCGTGGCCAGGGCCATCCAGAGATTTTCAAGAATGTCGGAACGGAAGAGCTTCATAGGTAAACCTCAAAGGCATGGAAAACTGAAAATTGAAAAATGCAAATTGCAAATTCAATTGCTCCCGGCAACGGGCCTCGAGATTGCGCGCAGCGTAATTTTGAAATTTGTATTTTTCAATTTTCAATTTGCATTCTTAGTCCGCGCGCAGTGCTTCGATCGGATCCAGGCGCGCCGCCTTCCAGGCCGGGAATAATCCCGCGAGCACGCCAAATCCACCTGCCACGCCAATTGAAATTGCCACTGCGCCGACTGACAAATAGGTCTGGAGAAAAATCTGGGTCATGATCTTTCCCACGACCCACGCGAGAAATACGCCAATCACCCCGCCGATCGTCGCCAGGGTGACTGCTTCAACCAGGAATTGTTTCATGACATCGATGCGCCGCGCGCCCAGCGATTTGCGAAGACCGATCTCTTTGGTCCGTTCCGTCACGGAAACCAGCATGATGTTCATGATGACAATAGCGCCCACCATCAAAGCAATACTCGGAACGGCGATCGCCACGATAAAGAAAGTGCCGAAAATTCGATCACGCACTCCCAGAATCGCGTCTGGGGTCACGATCCCGAAATTGTCCTTTTCGCCAGGCCCGAGCTTCCGGCGCGCGCGCATCAGGTAACGGGCTTCGTCAACCGCGTCGGCAAAAGCATCATCGTTGCGCGAGGTCGCCGTGAAATACAGACTTCTCTGGCGCATCAGCGGACCAAAATCCAGTTGATAGGTTTTCAGGGGAATCACAATGAAACTGTCTTGCGGTACCCCGAAGACCGTTCCCTTGACTGCCTCGACGCCGACGACGCGATAAGGCAAACCGCGGATGTCGATTTCACCGTTGATGGGATTGCCCGCCGGGAAAAGCTTGGTCGCAATGTCCGCCCCGACATACGCAACTCGCGCGGCGCCTTCGGCCTCGGTATCAGAAAAGAAACGGCCGTTTTCGATGTTGCGGTTGTCGATGTCGGCCGTGTTGGCTGTCGCTCCGGCGACGTTAACGTCCTCCAGGACCTGATCTCCGCGCTTGATTTGCGAGAAGGTGCCCCGCGCCTTCGCGCCGATCCGGCCCATCAACGTCGCGCGCTCCTTCAGATAATCATAATCGTCGAGCGTGAGTTCCTTATTCCGACGTTGAGCCGCGGCAATCGTGTCAGTGTCCTTGAAATCTTCGAATGGATTGAACCTTTGAATCGAAAATGACTTCGCTCCGATGCCGGCGATTTTCTCATCAATGTACTTATTGAAGCCCTGAATGAGCGAGACCACGGTCACGAACGCGGTGACCCCGACAATCATGCCGAGCAAAGTGAGCGCAGAGCGCAGTTTATGGGCCCAGATCGCGGCGACGGCAACTTTTAGGATTTCGATTAACTTCACTTGAGATTGATTATACGGATGAGGAGCGGTTTTGGTTACCGCCCCGGTCAGAACGGCGAGCGTTCATGTCAGAGCCGGGAGCGGCAGCGACCGGATCAAGACGCTCATCACGGGGCCTCAGGCGGAAGCTTCCGTTTTTTCTTAATAGTTCCAGTTTGACCCAGTGGCTACCGCTCGCGGTTCTGACGCTATTCCCACCTGAGCGATTCGATGGGATCCAACCGCGCTGCCTTCCACGCCGGCCATAGTCCGAAAACGATGCCGACTCCGGCAGAGATACCGATGCCGACGGCAATAGCCCAGGGCGGAACGTAAGCCGGCAGCGGCGAATATTTATTGGTCAGGAAGCTGAACAACTCGCCGATCGCTAATCCAATCAATCCGCCGATGGCTGTGAGCACGACGGCCTCGATCAGGAATTGCGAAAGGATGTTTGTGCGAGTCGCACCTACAGCTTTCCGCAAACCTATTTCCTTCGTTCGCTCAGTCACCGACACCAGCATGATGTTCATCACGCCGATGCCGCCAATCATGAGCGCAACGCACGAAATCGCGGTCAGCACCAGGTAGGTTGCCCCGGTCAACTGGTTGTAGACATCGAGCAGCGCATCCTGTGACGAGATGCCGAAGTTGTTCGGCGCACCGGGCGGCACCCGACGCTGCCTGCGCAGCACGTCAGTCATTTCATCAATCGCCTGCTTTACATACGCGCGCGAAACCGGACGGACAATGATCGCCGAGATAATCGTCGGAAATTCGATGTCCGGATAGTATTTCTCAAACGTCGTAATCGGAATGTAGATCGAGTTATCACGCGACTGCCCCAGGATCTGACCCAATGGCTCCATCACGCCCACCACGTGAAATTGGTGCCCGGAGATTTTTATGTCCTTATCGAGAGGATCTTCGTTGTTCGGGAAAAGAGCCTTAACCAAATCCAGTCCCAGCACACACACGTTGTTGCGCGCTTCGACGTCGAGCTCGGTGATATAGCGTCCGCGGTCAACGTAACTCGACGTGGTGAACTCGTGATAAGGGGTGACGCCGATCAGAATCGGCGTATCGCTCTGCTTGTCGCCGTAACGAACCGTTTCGTTTACCTTGCGATAGAAAGGCGAGACGCCGACGATGGAAGGCGCCTCGCGTCGAATCGCGTCTGCATCGTCCAGGGTCAACTCTTTGCGATGAATTTCTTCCGAAGTTGGCTGGTGGCCGATGCTGGGATCGAACTTGGTCGCCCAGATAGTGTTGGAGCCCAACGATTCAATCTGGGCCGCAAACGACTTGTTCAATCCCTGAATGATCGAAACCATGAACACCACGGTAATCACGCCCACGCTGACGCCGAGGATGGTCAACGACGAACGCAGCTTGTTCGTGCGCACTGTGTCGAGCGCCATAAAAGCGGATTCCCGGATATCGATGAAAGTCATCGTTAATGGAGCGCGGGCATCCGTGCCCGCATGAGCGCGCCAGCGCGAACTTATGCCTGCGATTCGACCGATCTCACCTTAAACCGCGCACTACTAAACGGCCAATCGCGTGCCGACTCACACAACCCCGCCCTCACGGGATTGCTTTCAATGTAACTCACCGCATTCTCGAAATGTTGAGCATTTCGAATGTAACGATCAAAATAATCTTCAAACCAAAACTTGCCTTTTCTGGCTAGCACTTTATTCGCTTCCTGAGAAGTATATGACTTGATCGAATGCATGATGCCGGTTAAGGAGTAGTTCGGCAGCGGCGCCGCCAATATATGAACGTGATTCGGCATAACCACCCAGGCCGACAGTCGATAACGTTCCCCATCAAAGTGAAGCAAAGCTGCTTGAACAAGGTCAGCAATCCGCGAGTTTCTTAAGTAACAAGCCCCAATTCCACGATCCAAATACGTTTCAATTCTGTAGCGGAGCTGGTCTCCGAACTCCGCACTCTCGTACGCAAGTTCGAGTCTCCATTTCTCGATCAGGTTCTGAGGCATCGAGTCGAACAGGCGAAACGCAATTGACTGGAAGACTTCGCCGGCATCAAAGTGGGGAAGATATCCGCGACTGTGCCAACGCATGAGCTCGTGATCATTCACGATGCTTGTTCGCGCTTCGCGCTCATGCGGGCAGAGATGCCCGCGCTCCATTATCCCGCTCATTCAGCTCGCAGTGCTTCAATTGGATCCAACCGCGCCGCCCGCCACGCCGGCCAAAGACCGCTGATCACACCCACGATCGATGACACCCCGACGCCCAGGACCGCCGACCAAATACTAAACAGCAAAGGAAATCCGATCGCCAAAGCGATCAGCCAGGCAGTTCCAAATCCCGTCAACACCCCGAAGGCACCGCCGATCGCTGTCACCATCACTGCTTCGATTAGAAACTGCGTCAGGATGTCTTTGCGCCGCGCGCCGACTGCTTTCCGAATGCCAATCTCTTTTGTGCGCTCGGTGACTGACACGAGCATGATGTTCATGACTACGATGCCGCCGACCACCAGCGAGATCGCAGCGACTCCGATTGTCACCAAATAGATATTCGAGGTTGCCGATGAATAGAGGTTCAAAAACACCTCCTGAGTTTCCAACGCGAATCCGTCATCATCATCTTTGAAGGTCTTGCCGCGACGATTGCGCATGATCGTCCGCACCTGATCTTGGGCAGCTTCCAGTTGCTCGGCGCTCTGTGTCTGCACGAAAACGACCAGCACGCCGCTGGGACTGAAGGCTTGTCCGCTGAAGTCAATTCCGAAGCGTTTCTTGTAGGTGGCAAAGGGAATGTAGACGCGATTATCACGCGAAATCCCGAGAATCTTACCCAGCGGCTGCAGCACCCCGATAACCAAATAGCGATGGCCGCCCACCCAAATATCCTGATTGACTGCGCGGTCCGCCGGATCGCCGGGAAATAGATTCGTCACGATGTCCGAGCCGACGACGCACACGTCCGCGCCCGCCGCGCTTTCGCTCTCAGTCCAGATACGTCCGGCATCGATCGTCACCCCGTCGATGTCGAACATGTGATTCGGCTCCATGCCGCGAATCTGCGTGGCCTCGATCTTCTGATCGGCGCGTTTGGCCGGTTGAATTGAGTTCACCGCGACCCCGGTGCGCCAGCAGGCGGTGCACAGACGGGTGATGGCTTGAGCGTCGTCAGGGGTGACGGCTTTGCGTTTATTGAATTTGATGAAGTCCTCGCGCGAGGTAATGACCTGCGGCCGCTTGGAGACCGTAAAAACGGTCGAGCCCTGCGATGAGAAAGTTTGGGCGACCGTTTGGTCCAGCCCCTTGATGATGGTGACGACCGCGATCACCGCGGTAACGCCCACGATGATGCCGACCAGGGTCAAAGCTGTGCGAAGTTTGTTTTGCCGAAGACTGCGGATCGCTACGAAGAATGCTTCCCAAATGGCGGCCAGCCGGACCAGGCGAAATGGGCGAAAGCGGGATGAAGGTGGGACGGTCTGGCCAAATGCTAAACCAGCGGGGGAATCGCCTGGGGATAAGCTGCCGGGGGACATCGCAGCATCTACTTAATCTGCTCGTCTTTTTCGATCAATCCGTCACGGATCGAAATCACGCGATGCGCGCGAGCCGCAATATCATGCTCGTGCGTGACGAGGATAATGGTGTTTCCTTCTTCATGCAGTTTCTCGAAAAGGTTCATGATTTCATAACTGGTGGCAGTGTCGAGCGCGCCGGTTGGTTCGTCGGCCAAAAGGATCGACGGGTTATTGACGAGAGCCCGGGCGATGGCCACGCGCTGGCGTTGACCGCCGGACAGCTCGTTGGGGCGGTGCATCATACGATCCACCAGATCGACTTCAGTCAAAGCACTCTTCGCCATTTCGTGTCGCTTCGCGCCGGGAATGCCGCCATAAATCAGCGGCAGCTCGACGTTGTGCAGCGCGGTGGCGCGGGCCAGCAGGTTGAATGTCTGAAATACGAACCCGACTTCCTGATTGCGAATCCGGGCCAGTTCATCGTCGTCCATTTCAGAGACGTTCTTGCCATTGAGCCAGTACTCGCCCTGCGACGCGGTGTCGAGACAGCCAATCAGATTCATCAGCGTCGATTTGCCTGAACCTGACGGGCCAATAATCGCGAGGTATTCGCCGCGCTTCACCTCGAAAGAAACGCCATGCAGCGCGTGCACTTTTTCCGCGCCCATGTCGTAGGTCTTCCAGATGTTTTTCATGGCAATCAGCACCTGGACGTTGCCATTGGATGAAGGTGTGGCCAGCACGCCCGCGGCTGTTTCTGCTCTGTCGATCGTCGCTTCAGTCATTTCTGTTTCCAAGTATCAGGAGCCCCACCGTCAGGGAGGGCCTCTCTGCCTGCGAGCCCTCCCTCACGGTCGGGCTTCTGACACCGCCGTGAAAGGGAGAGCAAATTAGTCTTACCCACCAGAGTTCGCGTTAGCGCCGGGAGTGCGCGTCTGCTTCTTGACCTTGTCGCCAACCTTCAGCGTCTTGAGCACGCGACTGGGGCCCGTAATTACTTCGGTGCCGGCGTTGAGTCCGCTGATGATTTCAATGTCGGACTCACCGGTAATCCCGGTAGCCACTTCCATGAATTTCACCTTGCCGTCTTTATCGAGGATATAGACGCCCTTCTGTTCCTTGGGCTTTTCACCCGTGGGCGGCGGCGGCGCACTGCCGGCCAGAGATGGTCCAGCAGCCGGCGCCGGGGCTTTTTCTACAATCGCCTGAAGCGGCACGGCAATCACCTGAGTCTTCGTTTTGGTGGTGATGGTCGCGGTGGCACTCATGCCCGGACGCAGCTTTTCTTTCGTTTCGTCGGACAGGTTTTGCAACTCGAGAGTTACCTTGAACTCTTTCGCTTCCTGCACGTTCACGCGATTCGAAAGACCGCCCTGGGTGTCGGACTTGGCGATGGCCAACGGATTCTTCTGCTTGACGATCGCCTTTACTTCTTTTTCGCCCAGCGCGTCGACCTTGACCTTGGCTTCCTGACCAACATCTACGCTGGCGATTTCGGTCTCATCGACGTTCACTTCGACATTAATGGTCGACATGTCAGCGATAGTCATCAAAGGGGTCGATGAAAGTTGCGATACGGCAAACTCACCTACACGGGTGGGGATGTCGGCCACCACGCCGGGAAGCGGTGAATACTGCGTCGCCTTCTCGCGCTGACTTGACTGGCCACGCAACAGCGCCTGCTGCTGATTGGCGCGCATCTCACTCGTCTTAATACTGGTCTGGGCTTCCTTGATCGAAACCTTCTGCGCGTTGACGCGCTCCTGGGCTTCCTTTACTGCCAGGTTCGCCGAATCGAGTTTGGCTTTGGCTTGATCGTAACGATCTTTCGCCAAATCGTATTCCGAGCGCGACGCGACGTTCGACTCAACCAGGTTCGTTACGCGCTTCAATTCGCGTTCAGCGGTTTTGACATCCAATTCCGCGCTGACGACGCTCTGCCGCGCCTGGCTCACGCCAGCTTCGCTGACGACCAGGGCCTGCTGCGCCGCCGCTACGGCATTGCGCGCGTTCGTCACGTCGTTAAGCGATGCCTGGGTCAGCGCCCATTGCGCTTCCTGGCTGGTCTGCAACTGGGTCGGATCCACGCGAACCAGCGCCTGGTTCTTCTTAACGACATCGCCGGGGTTCACATAGATTTCGAGGATGCGACCGGGCACTTCGCTGGTCAGCTTAATGTACTGAATGGGTCGGACTTCGCCGGAGGCCGTCACGGTTGATTTCAGTTCGGGGCGCACATCAACCTTGACGGTGGTTACTTCCGGTTCATCCTTGCGCGTGGCGATGACGCTAATGACAATCACCAGCGCAATAACCACCAGCGCCGACACACCAATAATGATTTTCTTTTTTCTACTCAGGGCCATTGAGGTTCAATTCCTTAATTAAATTAGCCGGGTTGTATGTTTCTTAGATGCCAGCCAAAGCGATTAGTTCGGCTTGAGTTGTTTTTACGAAGATTTTCTATTGCTGGTTTCAAAGAAAATGCGTCTCAAGCCGGTAATTATAGATGAGTGTCGAACCGTTAGCGAACCGGCTGATTGTTCAGGAAATACCGACTCTCTACCAAGGTTAATCTAGTAGCGCGGGCTGGGGTTTCGCGCTAAGATGTTTCGCTTGGAGGAGGAAGTCAGCGCGACGCACCCTATGTTGGCCTGCGATAAATGCAACACGCGCAATCCGGATACCTCGCGATTCTGTGATGCTTGCGGCGCTCCGCTGTGGTTAGCCGGCCACTCGACCGGTCATTTAGATAAAGGCAACGGCAACGGCTCGAACGGAAATTCTCGACAATCTTCACCCAGCCTGGCAACGAGCGGCGCGCATCTGGCGGCAGAACCAGTCTCGCTTTCTAACTTTCAACCTTCGCAGGTGCACGCGACCCTGATAATCGAGCGTGGCGTGTCCGCCGGAAAGAAGTTCACTCTGAGCAGCTCGGAATCTAACATCGGTCGTTGGGACGCCGATGGTGGTGTATTTCCCGATGTCGATCTGGATTCAGACGACCCCGAGGCAAAAGTCTCGCGCCGGCACGCGCGCATCGTAGTGCGCGACGGCAGCTATATGATCGAAGACCTGGGATCGACGAATGGGACTTTCGTTAATCGTGGTCGGCGTCTGGCGCCCGGCGATAGGCAACCATTGAAGGACGGCGACGAAATTATTGTCGGCAAAACATTCCTGCGATTTAGGGTAGCGAAATAAGACCGCCGGACCATTTCGCAGTTCTGCACAACCTCATCGAGTAAATTATGTCCGTTTGTCACCAATGTGGTGCGCTGGCCGGGGACGAGAAGTTCTGCGGCGTCTGCGGGACGCGACTCGCGCGCGAGACGGCCGCGGCGTTTGGCGATTCGTTGACGCCACCGCCACCAGCCGCCTCTTCGGAACCTTCCGAAGTGAAGCGTGAAGAACGCCATACCTCCATAGCTTCCCAGCGTGGCACCGGCGAGCTGGTTGAGGATAGCGACTCGTCATCTCAAACCAGCAGTCCCCGACGCAGCAAGCCCAAAGCCCTGGAAGCCGGCAAAGTTTTGAATCACCGCTACGAGGTCGTGCGACGCATCGGTGGCGGCGGTATGGGCGCAGTCTATCTGGCCAAGGACCGAAACCTGGGGGACGCGCCGCGCGCCGTCAAGGAAATGATCGAGTCGCACCTCGACGATACTCAGCACGAAAAAGCCATCGCCGATTTCAAGCGAGAGTCGCTGCTCTTAACCGAACTCGAACATCCTTCGATTCCGACCGTCTACGATTATTTCTACGACGATGCGTCTGAGCGCTTCTATCTGGTGATGAAATTCATTCCCGGAAGCGATCTCGCTTCGCGTTTGCGCGCGTCGCCGGGCGGCAAAGTCGACGAGCTGACTGTCACTGAATGGGGGATGCAGGTCGCCGACGTGCTGCATTACCTGCACACTCGGCCGCAACCAATCATTTACCGCGATCTGAAGCCGGCGAATCTGATGTTCGACAGCAACCTGAATCGCATCATGCTGATCGACTTCGGCATTGCGCGCTGGGTCAACAAGAAAGAGAAAGGCGTGACGGCGGTGGGCACGATGGGCTATGCGCCGCCGGAGCTGTTTAGCGGACAGGCCGATCCGCGCGTCGATATCTACAGCCTGGGCGCCACGCTGTTTCACCTGGTGACCGGATCAGATCCGCAGGACAATCCGCTGCTGATTTTCGATTTCACCAAGAACCCACGGCCGCGGCAAATTAATCCACAGCTCACCTCCGAAATCGAACAACTGCTAACGCGGGCGGTCGAATACAAACCTGAACACCGCTTTCAAACGGGCGCCGAGATGCGCGACGCGCTCGCCGCGCACTTGGCCAAGTTGCGTTCCGGCCAGGTCAGCTATGGCGCACCCGCGGAACAACTCGGCGGCGAAACGCTGGCGGTGGCGATTGTCTTCTGCGGATTCTGCGGTGGCCGAATTGCCGCGGACGACATCTTTTGCGCCCACTGCGGCTCGCGGCAGCCGATTGGTGAAGGCAGCGCCCGACTCGCGGCGCGGCCGACCGCGAAGCTCATCGTTTCCGGCACGACCGAACTCGACGCATCGTTCAGCTTGCAGGACAGCAATCTCGTCGGACGCACCGACCCGCTCTCAAACATATTCCCCGAAGTGGATCTGTCCCGGTTCGATCCGCATACGAAGGTGTCGCGCCGGCATGCCCGCATCTGGCGTGATGGGGACGTCTTTAAAGTAGAGGATTTGGGCTCGGTAAACGGCACCGTGATCAATGACATTATTCGGCTCGAACCGCGCCGGCCGCGTGAACTCGACAGCGGGGATCGTATAAAACTCGGCGAAACGACGCTGCATTTTCTGCTTGGTTAGATTTCGCTACGCTTTGACTCATTCTCAATCCTTCTCTAATCTAACGCTCGCTCATTCGCCCGAACCGTTTTTCTATGACTGCTGATATCGAGACCGCCAAGCCTCCGCTCATGGCAACTGCGCCTCGCCATGAATCGCATGTGCGCGTGCGTTATCGCGCGCCATTCGCGTTGCGCTGCGGCGCTATGCTGATTGATTACATCGTGCTGGCGCTGGTGTTGACCTTCAGCATTCTAATTGCGCGTTTGATGGGTGGCGGCGCCCGCCTCGCCGGGGGCAGCGCCGAAAAGGTTGGCATCGTTCTGACCCTGCTGGTTGCCATCGCCGACTTCGGCGTCATGGCCGGCATCACGGGGCGGTCGATCGGCAAATGGACGACGGGGCTGCGCATCGAACGGATTGGCGGCGGCCCGCCGGGCATTGGCCGTGCGGCGCTTCGTCACTTCATCGGTTACCCGCTATCGTTAATTCCGTTTGCGCTCGGATTTCTAATTGTTACCGTGAGCTCTTCGGGGCGCGCACTGCACGACTACATCGCGGGAACTGTGGTGGTGCGGCGTGGCGCGGGTCCAGCCGTTGCGCCAAAGAAGCGGGTGCGAAGGTAAGATTAAATTTATCTAAGTTGGCATGGCTGAATTAATCGTCAAATATCCTGATCGCGCCGCCGAGCATTTTCAGATCAATCGTCTGCGTATGACCATCGGACGGTCGGCGCGCAACGATTTGTGTATTCCTGATCCGTTCGCGTCACGCGTCCACGCCGAAGTACGCAATGAAGGGGACGAGTACAAACTACAGGACCTCGGGTCGGCCAATGGCACGTTGTACAACGGTTCGGTGGTGGAAACGGCCATTACGCTGACGCGCGGCGGCCGCATTCAAATTGGTGAGACGGAAATCGTCTTCAATGACAGCGCGTTCCCGCTGAGCAGTGGCGCGACGATGATCACCGACAACTCGTCGTCGATTCCGGAAGCCACCATCGCCTTATCGTCTGCCGATCGCACTACCTCCGGCTTGTTCGAGGCCATCGAAGGCGCGCGCACCCGCGAAGATTCGGCGCCGCGACCGGCTAATCAAAGCGACCTGCTCGCCTTAATCGGCAAGGTGGGTGTGGCGCTGCTGGCCTCAGTAACCCTCAACGAAACGCTCGAACAAATCGTGGCCCTGGTGTTTGAGGCGGTGCCCGCCGACCGCTGCATGATCATGATGCGCGACAAGAAGAACCCTGAATTGAAGGTCGCTGTCGCGCGACTTCGCGACCGGGCCGGCGAGGTTGGCGAGATTCGCATTAGCCGATCCGTGATCGACGAGGTTGTGACCAATGGCAAGTCGGTGCTGACTTCCGATGCGCAGGCGGACCCGCGCTTTGCCGGCGGGACCGTAATGCTCCAAGGGGTGCGTTCGGTGCTGGCCGTGCCGCTTGGTGTCGGCGCCAACGTCTTCGGCATTATCTATGCTGACTCGCCTTTATCAGACAACCGTTTCACGGAAGATCACCTGAAGGTGTTGACCACGCTCGCGTCGGTCGCGGCAATTCGCGTCGAGAATGCGCGCCTGACCGAAGAACAAATGGAGCGCGAGCGCCTCGAACGCGAACAACAGGTCGCCAGCGAAATCCAACAAAGATTTCTGCCGGCTGCGGCGCCGCAACTCGAGGGCTGGGAATTACAGGGAATCAGTTTTCCCTGCTACGAAATCGGTGGTGACTATTACGATTTCATTCGTCGTGAGGACGGCAAACTCGTCGTCGCTCTGGGTGACGTCTCAGGTAAAGGGACAGCCGCGGCGCTACTGATGTCATCCCTGCACGCCGCCATCCATGCGCACGCAGAGACCCACGATTCGATCGTCGAGACCATCAGCGCGGTCAATCGCTACCTGGTTGAGAGTATTCCCGCGAATCGCTTCGTAACGTTGTTCTACGGCGAACTTGATCCCAAAGGCGGCGCCCTGACATTTCTAAACGCGGGACACAACCCGCCGCTAATCGTTCATGCCGGCGGCACGATGGAACAGTTGGCGGCGGGCGGTTTGCCCCTCGGCATCATGGAGGGCGCCGAATTTCGCGAAGGCCGTACGCAGCTGCGCGCCGGCGACGTGCTGGTCGTTTATTCTGATGGTGTGTCGGAAGCCGTCAATCCGAGCGGCGAAGAATTCGGCCCGACCCGTTTGTATGAGGTGGTCGCGCGGAACCTCGACGCCTCAGCCGGTGGCATCCGCGATCGGATTGAATCGGCCCTGACAAAATTCTGCCAGGG
This sequence comes from Pyrinomonadaceae bacterium, assembly GCA_044870975.1. Taxonomy (GTDB): domain Bacteria; phylum Acidobacteriota; class Blastocatellia; order Pyrinomonadales; family Pyrinomonadaceae; genus UBA11740. Next base: position 14,014 of record JBIOZK010000029.1, on the reverse strand, counting down.
GACGCCCGCTGCTGACGACATTACCCTGGTGATCGTTAAGCGACTTGCCGAATCGGCGGAAGTGGCCATCGCCTAAAGATAGTTGCTTCAATAAACGGCGCGCTGACGCGTCGTCTTCTTGCTGGCGAGACTAAAGCGCGGCTCTACTCCTTCGACCTTCCCTTCGATTCTCGCCGCGACGTATTCACCCACGGCCGGCCCATGTTTGAAGCCGTGACCGGAGCCGCCACCAACCAGCCAAACGTTCTCGAAACTCGGATGACGATCGATAAGAAAGTCGCCATTCGACGTGTTTTCGTACTGGCAGACTCGCGATTCCAGCAGCGGTGCGTTTTTCAAAGCAGGCAGCCGGCGGGCCAGACATGCTCGCGCTTCCCATAGCCCTTCTCCACTCGCAATGCGATCACCCGTCTCAGGATCGAATGGCGGCCCGTGTCGATCAATTGCGATCTTGATCCCGCGTCCGTCGATGTCCGGCAAGCCATAGGCTTCGTCTTTGAAATCGATCCACGTCGGCATCGCCGGCGCGCGGAACTGATCGTCGCCACTCGGCACTCCGAAATAGAAGACTTCCTGACGCGTTGGGTGAATTCTCTCCCCCAGTAGCGGGGGAAATAGTTTCGGCAGCCATGGGCCACAGGCAAAGACAAAATGCTTTGCTGAGATATGTCGGCCCGCCAAGGTCGCAATCTGATTCAGACTGTCCGCGTCTTCAGGCGGGACAACGGCATCTTGTAAATGGTCCAGGCCGCGCCGCATGGCTTCACGCACGACTAACTGAACTGCGCGGCGCGCGAGGATCACGCCACTCCCGGGTTCGACCAGCCCCCACGAAATGCCATCAAGAGCGAATTGCGGATAACGGTTTCGCAGCTCGCTGATAGTCAATTGCTCACATTGAACTCCGACTCGTTGCAGGGTTTCCCGGGTATCGCCTGGATATGGGTCGCCTTCGTGTGCCAGCCACAGCATGCCCGTCTGATAAAAGAGAGTTTCGCCGCTGGCTTCGAACAACTCCTTCCAAAGTGTCAGCGATCGCATGGCGGAACGCGTATACACTTCATCGGCGCCATATCCCATCCTGATAATGCGCGATTCATCGCCGGAACTTGAGCGACTGTTTCCCGGTCCGAAGGCATCAATCAAAAGCGTCCGCGCCCCTAAACTTTGCAGGCGATACGCAGTCCACGCGCCCAGCACCCCGGCGCCGACGACGGCAACTTCATAAGATTTGGCCAGGTTTGGCAGCATCATTTGAATGTTCGGCGGCGCGAAATCTAACACAAATTCGATTATCACAGTCTACTTGACTGTCCGCGCACCCTCACTTAGGCTTAATTTCTAAATTTTGACATATAAGCTTTCGCACCAGACGACACGATTCCGTCGCCGTTTCAGGATTTTCCAATGATCAAAACTGAATTAATGGATCTCATTAAGAACCGGCGCGCGCGCGTGGGGGTAATCGGACTTGGTTACGTCGGACTGCCTCTGGCGACAGAATTCGCCGGCCGCGGATTCAAGGCTACCGGATTCGAAGTTGATGACCGGAAAGTCGCCGAGATAAATGCCGGCCACTCTTACATTGGCGATGTCGCGGCCGAATCGATTAAGGAATGTGTGGACGCGGGTAGATTGACTGCGACGATTGACTTCTCCCGACTGAAACCATGTGACGCAATTATCATTTGCGTGCCGACGCCGCTGCGCAAGACAAAGGAACCTGACGTTTCGTTCATTCTGGCGGCGGCCGAACAAATCAAGAAGTATCTGCGTCGGGGTCAGCTGATCATTCTCGAGTCGACGACCTATCCCGGCACAACCGATGAAGTATTGTTACCGATGCTGGAAGAGACGGGGCTGAAACTTGATGAAGATTTCCTGATTGCCTTCTCGCCGGAACGTGTCGATCCTGGCAATCCGCAATTCAAGACCCACAACATTCCGAAAGTTGTCGGCGGCGTAACCAGCGATTCAACCGAAGCGGCGGCAGCACTCTATTCGCAAATTGTGGATGACGTGCACCCGGTTACCTCGGCGCGCGTGGCTGAAGCTGCCAAGCTGCTCGAAAACACTTTTCGCGCAGTAAATATCGGCATGGCGAATGAGATGGCCCGGCTTTGTTACGCGCTGAACATCGACACCTGGGAAGTGATTCGCGCCGCCGCGACCAAGCCTTTCGGCTTCATGCCGTTTTATCCAGGTCCCGGAATCGGCGGCCACTGCATTCCCCTCGATCCGCATTATCTGTCGTGGAAAGCGCGTCAGCATGGATTCGATTCGCGCTTCATTGGACTGGCGGAAGAGGTCAACTCGCGCATGCCGGAACACGTTGTGCAACTTGTCTCTGACGGGTTGAACGACGACCGCAAGTCCATGAAGGGCGCGCGCATTCTTCTGCTCGGGGTTGCCTATAAGAAGGACATCGACGACGTGCGCGAGAGTCCGGCGCTTTCAATCATCGATCGGCTGCGCAGCAAAGGCTGCGAGGTGAGTTATCACGATCCATTTGTCAGTGAAGTGCGCTTCGATGATGCTCACACTGCCGGCAGCGGCGACCCTTTGAACTCAGTCGAGCTCAGTGACGAAGAAATCAAGACCGCGGATTGCGTCGTGATTGTTACGAACCATACAGCGGTCGATTATCAAAGAGTTGTTAACCTCGCGCCGCTGGTGGTCGATACGCGGAATGCCTTGAATGGAGATTTACGCAAAGAGAGTACGGCGCGCATCATCAGGCTCTAGTCGGAGCGCGGGCATCCGTGCCCGCAGGAGCGCGTAGCGCGAACGCTTTGAGCTTGCCGCGCAAGCTTTGCGGACAGGGATGCCCGCGCTCCATTACGGGTCAACAAACGTCCGCATCCACAACTCCAAATTCAACAACTGGAAGACCTGCAGATTGTAGTCTTCCCTGCCCGAGAGATTTGTCTCGATTATCCGGCGTACTTCCTCAGGTCGAAATAGTCCGCGGCGCTTAATTGTTTCTTCCGACAAAAGATCTTCGACCATCGGCCGCAACGCGCCCCGCAGCCACGACCTGATTGGCGCGCCAAAGCCCGCCTTCTTCCGCCACACCACGTCATGCGGCAAGAGCGTTTCGGCGGCCCTTTTCAGAATGTATTTCCGCTTCAGACCTTTCAGTTTTAGCTCAGGCGGCATGCGCGCCGCGAATTCGATCATCTCTCGGTTCAGAAACGGGACCCGCACCTCAAGATTCGCCGCCATTGATGTCTTGTCCGTCGTCATCAGATTCAGGCATGGCAGAAACGTTTTCATGTCGACGTATAGCAGTTGATTGAGCGGCGCGGCATCCTTCGCCTGCGCGAAGTAGCGACGATGCGCTGCATAGGCATCAAGCTCGCGCGTTTCAACTTGTAGTTGCGCTGTGTAAAGACGCTGCTTCGTAGTATCGGTGAAATAGGTTTGATAACCGAGATAGCGATTTTCAAAATCAAGGGCCGCGCTGCGCGCGAACTTCTTCGCGTTGCGCAGAGGCGCGGTTAACTTTCCCGGCTTACCGCCCGGCAAAACATATTCGATTGCCCGCATCACCGGCCGGCGCAGCAACTGCGGCACCGGATCAAACGCGCCGGCTAACTTCATCGCGAGTTGACGAGGATAACCGGCAAAGACCTCGTCGCCACCCATACCGGAAAGCATCACCCGCAAGGTGTCACGCGCCGCGCGCGAAACCAGGTAACTGGGAATCGCCATGTCAATCGCCGGCTCATCCATGTGATAAACGAGCTTCGGCAACAACTCCTCGACATTCGGTTTGAGCATGATCTCGTGATAGTCGGTGTCGAGTTGCTGATTGACTTTGCGCGCCCATTCGACATCGTCGGGAATAATGTCATAACGCAGATCCTCAGCCTCCATCCCGATGGTGTAAGTCTCGATGCGCCGGCCATCGCTGTGATGCTTCATCATCGCCACGATTGACGACGAGTCGATGCCGCCCGACAGGAATGAGCCCAGCGGAACGTCCGCCACCATTTCAAGTTTGACGACGCGATCGAGAGTTTCGAGCGTGCGTTCTTGCCACCATGTTTCGCTGCGGCCTCGTTCGAGCTCGTCGAAGGAAACATCCCACCACTGTCGCGTCGTTAGTTGGCCATCGCGCCACTCGATAAGGTGGCCGGGCGGCACAGTCTTGATGCCGCGAAATAGGGTATTGGGATCGGGCACCCAGAGAAAGGTCAGAAATTGATGAAGCGATTCGTGGTCCAGGTCGGCTTTAATCAGCCCGCTGGCGAGGATTGATTTAACTTCGGAGGCAAAGATTAGGGAAAGGCACCCTCCCTGGCGGTCGGGTTTCTGATGCGCGTAGTAGAGCGGCTTGATCCCGACATGATCCCGCACCAGAAACAGGGCGCGTTCTTTCTCGTCCCAAAGCGCAAACGCAAACATGCCATTAAGACGCTGAAGCGAAGCTTCGCCCCACTCTTCCCAGGCCGCTAAAAGAACTTCTATGTCAGTTTGCGTGCGAAAAGCGTGACCTTTCGCTGCCAGTTCTTCACGCAGTTCGCGGTAGTTGTAGATTTCGCCGTTAAAGGTCAATACCAGCCGGCGGTCATGAGAAAACATCGGCTCGTGACCGGCACTGCTGGTGTCGATAATCGATAGTCGCCGATGACCAAAGCACACCTGCCGGCCGTGTTCATCGATCACTGGCGAGACCCACGCGCCATCGTCGTCGCGCCCCCGATGCTCGATGGCAGTGAGCATGGCGCTGATTCGCGATTCGGGATCAGGTGAAATTAGTCCGGCGATTCCGCACATGTTGTTGAATTAGCGCAGGGAGAATATTCTCGCACGTTTAGAGGCGGGCTACTGCCCGCCACCCCTTTACATGGCAAAGGAACTGGCGGGCAGTAGCCCGCCGCTAAACGAAAGCAGAGTTGGTATTGGCCGCCGCCTCTTTTCTTATTTAAGAAGCCGCGTGGCAATCGCCATCGTCATCTTTCTGCTCGCCTTCGGTGTGCGCGTTCTCACCTGGCATGATACACGGCTTGAAGTTGGAAAAGTACAGAGCGTAGTCGTTGCTGATTATCAACGCATCGCTCTCATGTTAAGCGATGGCGGCATCTCGGCTTTCTTCAGCCGCGCTTCGCCGCTGGCAGATTTGAATACGCTGGGCCACCCGCCTGGTTATTCGCTGGCGCTCGCCGCCATCTATTCGATAAAGCAATCCGACACGGCCGTTCAGTTGGTGCAGATAGCTGCCGATGCCTTCTCGACGGTCTTGATCTTTCTGATCGTCGCTGAACTTTTGCCGCTGAGCGCCGGCGTCATGGCGGGAATGCTCGCGGCCCTTTCACCGCAATTCGCATGGAATTCAGTCCTGCTCCTGCCGGATTCAATCGCGGTGCTGCCCATTCTGCTGGCGATATTCCTGTTGACCCGCGCCCTGAAGCAGCCTCGATTGCTGACATTCGTGTTGGTGGGCGCGCTGATCGGTATCTCGTGCTGGCTACGCGCCAATGCCATGCTGTTGAGTCTGTTCATCGCGGCTGCAGCGGCATTGCTGACGATGCGCCCACGTCGTTGGCAGTTTGCCCTGGCGGTCGTTTGCGGCACGCTGCTGATTGTTCTCCCCCTGACGATCAGAAACGCGATCGTCTTCCATCGATTCATTCCGCTGTCACTCGGCGCGGGCCAGACATTTCTCGAAGGCATCGCCGACTACGACAAGGAAAAGCGCTTCGGCATTCCTGAGACCGACATGGGCATCATGAAGCAGGAATCCGAAATCTATCAACGGCCCGATTACTATGGCACCTTGTTCAATCCCGATGGCGTCGAACGCGAACGCGCCCGGCTGTCGCGAGGCTTTGCGGTTGTGCGTTCTCATCCATTCTGGTTTGCCGGCGTGATGGCGAAGCGCGCTACGTCAATGGTGCGGTTGGAGCGTTCGCGGTTGATTTCAACCCAGCCGCCAATTACGCATCCGATCGATGAACTTAGGAACGACGCCGCTACCATAATGGATCCAGAGCAAACATTTATGAAAGGTGTCGCAGTTCCGGGAGCTGTAGCGTCCTACGTCAAGACACTTCCTCTCGAGCTAAGTAAGGTCTCGTTGACAGGAAATAAAGAAAAGTATGGACCTCAATTCCTGGCTCCATGGATGGCCGTCAAATCAGGAACCGATTACTTAGTCACGGTTCCGGTTTGGATTTCTGACGGCCGTATGCGTGTGTCTATTGTGAACGCGTCCGACGCCGTCTATTCGTCACAGGTGATCGAACCGCTTGAAGGCAGACACGCTCAATGGTGGAAGACGCACGCGGCGGAGATCGCGGAGGCCGGCCAGGGGCATTATGATCCAACCGACGATCAGCCGGAGCAACTCTTAAAACTGCCTTTCGTCGCGGTGCGTGACGAGCCGGTTCGTGTCGTTTGGTCAAATGAAGCCTCAAACGCCCAGTCGCGCGCAGACCTCGGCTCTATCAAGCAGTATCAACTCGGACCGGCTCGATACGTTTGGACGCGTTATCTACGGCTGGTTATTCACGCAATTCAAAAGCTGTATCTGACCGCAATGATTCTTCCGCTGGCATTCATCGGTTTGTTGATTCTGACTATCCGCAAACAGACGACTGCGTTGCTCATCCTCTCGGTAGTTCCGATCTACTTCTTCACGGTGCAATCAGCAGTGCATACTGAGTATCGATATGTGATTGCCGTGACCTACTTCATGTTCGCGTTTGCGGGAGCAGCGATCGGTTTTGGAGTTGATTTCGTGTCGCAAAAGCTAAAACTTGATGGAGCGCGGCCATCCCTGGCCGCCTGAGCGCGAAGCGCGAACAATGCGTGTTGCGCATGCGGGCAGTGATGCCCGCGCTCGTTAAGAAGTCCTTGATCCGGTCGCTACCGCTCCCGGTTCTGACACGCCAAGGCCTTCTCGATCAAGTCACTGACCCATTCCGCGCGCGCGTCCCAAGTGCCATTTCGTACGGCGTCCTGTCGCGCCGTAACCCGCGCAGGGTCATTCTCATGAAGTGCATCGTCAACTAATTCGAGGAACTGCGCGCGGCTCCGTCCGATTCGCAGGACGTCCTTCATCGATTCATATTCAGGCAAGGGCGAAATGACGACCGGCTTTCCGGACGCGAGATACTCGCGCACTTTGATGGCCGAGCCGTAACTGGTAAACGGCACTTCGGTATTCCAGGGCAGCACGCAAACATCGAAACCGGCAGCGTAATGCGGGAGTTGCTCGTACGAAACCGGCGGCAGAAAATGAACGTTCGGCAATTGCTCGATTTCCAAGCCTCGCGATTTGTTGCCGATAAAGATCCAATTCCAGTCAGGCCGCTCGCGTGAGGCCTGTTTGATTAATTCCTGATCGACCAGCCATGGTTCGATAGCGCCGAAATAACCTATCCGCGGATGGGGAATTTGCTCGACCGCATCGGCCACCCTCACTTCACCGCGAGCGAGACGCGACCAGTGATCGAAATCAACCGCTTGTTCGAGCAGATGCGATTTCTCGCGCCCGCGGTCTACTTCGTCGAACAACTTGCGGCTTGAATAGAAGACCAAATCTGCTGCGTCGATGGCGCGCTCATGCAACTTACGGATGAAGGCTGGATCGGTCGCGTGATCCATCGTGTTCGCATCGTATTTGTCGGACACGTGATAAATCACGAGCGATTCATTCAAGTTGCCCACGACTTCGACGGCCGTGGGGATCGCAATCCACAGAATGGGGCGAGACATTCCGCGCCGTCCGGCCAACGTAGAAATCTGCGCTGTTAATAGCCGTCGGTTCGTTGCCGCTGCCGCGCGGCTGCCAAAGAATGGAACGACGGCCGGCGAGACGACCGTAATTCCTTCTTCGGTAGTCCGCGCCAGCTTGGCGTAACTTTTCAGTTTTCGTTTAATGCGTGGCAGGACTTCGCCGCTTTTCATCGGCGCCAATCCCATCGAAATTGAATTGACGAAGATGACTTTGTTGCCCGCGCGCGCAAACCGCCGCATCAAGTGGTTCTTCGAATGCGGATGGTGATACCACCAGTCCTCGCCGCCGAAACAGATGATTGAAGCGTCGTGCAGCATCGACTACATTATGTGGCACAGACTTAAGTCTGTGAACCATGCGAGATCACAGACTGAAGTCTGTGCCACTAATGAAGCCAACCATCCATCTCGCTCTGACTCACGACTGGGAGTTGCGCGGCGATGGCTCGGGCGACATTGAAGAGATTCAATTCGCACCGATGCGCCGGTTGCTCGAGATCTATAAAAGGGCCGGGGCGCGCACGACGTTCATGCCTGACGTGATGCAGCAACTGACCTTCAGGAGATTTGAGCAAGACGATTCGGCTTTGCGAAAACAGGCTGACGCGTGGCAAGAACAGGTTCGCGAAGCCTATGCCCAGGGCCACGACATTCAATTGCATTTGCATTCGCAATGGTCAAACGCGCAATACGAAAACGGGCGCTGGCAATTAAACGGTAGCTGGTCGCTACTCGATTACGACGCAAAAGCAGCTGAGAAGATTCTCGCTGAATCAAAGACATATCTTGAGCAGGTGGTGCGCAGGTTTGCACCGGACTATCGCTGCGTCGCGTTTCGCGCCAGCGCACTGGCGCTCGCGCCGTCAACACATCTGCTTACAACATTGGCTTCGCTGGGAATTGAGCTCGATGTCAGCATGGCCGCCGGCTTTTATCTCGACAACGAGACCCTGCAACTCGATTATCGCAACTGCGCGGAGACTTTCCTGCCTTACTACCCGAGCATGGAGGACGCGCGATTCATCTCGGACAAGCGCGAGCCGGTTGTCTGCGTGCCTTTGAATCATTTCTACGGCTCGCGTCGCGAGGTGACCAAACAGAATCTCACGCTGGTGACTGGCCGGCTCAACCGCAAAGACACCGCACCAGCAAAAAACGCACGGCCGCAGCTCGACACGCAAACTTCAGGCGCCGCGCGCGTCTACGAAAAGTTAATCGCGCCGGCAATCAAGCGCAAATATTTCGTGTCGGATCTGAGTCGTTTGAATTATCCGCTGATGCGCGAGATGTTGGCTTCAATTCGCAAACGGGCGAGCGCGTCAGGATTGCCGAACGTTCCGGTCGTGCTGACGAATCATCCCAAGGACATTCGCGACTGGGAGGCGATCGAGAGATTCGTGGGCGATATCGCCGGCGCTGAGGACATTCAATTCATCACCCTGCGTGAAATTGCCGAGAAAATAAAGAGCGGTGAATTTACGGCACGCAGGTCCTGACTATTTCCGCACCGAGCGCGGATACGGAATGATGTCGCGCCGCGCCAGCTCCATCATTTCGGCAAACAGTTTTGGCGCATCGGCGCGAAAGAACCTCATGCCGCGCAAAACCAGGTCACGACAGGCATCTTCTGAAACGTGACTTCGCATCCACTCCGGCATCTCGGGATGAACAGTCGTGTTCATGTCGTGCGCGTAAGTCTTAACCTCGACGCGCTCGCCTTCATAATTGACGCACCCGGCGGCAAAGATTTCCGGATGATAGACCCGCACTGGATAGCTACCCTTGAACGCGTCGTCCACGCAGTATCCGAACGAAATGTAATTTGTGGTGGCGCCGAGCCCTACAATCTTCCCGCCGCCGGAAATCAATTTGTAGTAAGGACTGTTGGTGTCATAGGGATAAGGTGACAAGTGATGCGCCGCGGTTAACTCGGCTGCTGCTGGTCCAATTGCACTGACAGACTTCGTTGGATGCAAACTGCGAATCGCTTTCCGTTGCCGCCGCGCGAACTCCGTCAGGATGCCGGTGTACGAAGGCGTCCGCCGAATATCGAAAACATTTCCCTGTTTCAGCCATTCATAAGACGAGATGCGATGGTTAGGATAGGTGGGAAAAACAACTGTGCCCGCCGGGCCGATCACTTCCTGAATCAGAAACAGAATGCGATAGAACGGAAAGCTGAGATTCAACCCGTCCATCCCGCTGTGCACGTAGACGAGATCGCCCGATGTCAGTCGCAGATCACTTGTGAGAATGTCTTTGAAGTCCGCTTCGGTCAGCGGCGGCAGCGAGGCAACGCGGCGTTTCTCGCGCTCCCACTTCGCGTGACGGAGTGAGTCGAAGGCGCGCTTTGGCAGAATGGTCTTGGCGAGTTTGCGTAGAACCATCTAAGAAATTGTCCGCACGCCGCGGATTAAGGGGCGCGTACGTGGAGCGCGGGCATCCCTGCCCGCATGAGCGCGCAGCGCGAACCGATTTGAGCGTGCTTCACACGCTTTGCGGGCAAGGATGCCCGCGCTCCACTCACGCGCTGGCTGCTTCAAACAATCTCAATTAACGTGGCGCCCCAGGAATATCCGACACCGAATCCGACGAGCGCGATGCGGTCGCCCCCCTTTACGCGGCCCTGCTCCAAAGCCTTCTCCAGCGCGATCGGAATTGTCGAAGACACGGTGTTGCCGGAATCTTCCATATCAATCCAAAACTTCTCCGCCGGAAACTTGAGCTTGGCGCGCAGGCGCTCCAGCACAAACTTATTCGCCTGGTGCGGCACGATGAAATCGATGTCTTCGAGTTTCATTCCGGACTTTTCCAATAATTGCTGGAGCGTCGGCGGCACAGTGCGAAGCGCAAAGCTGAAGACGTCCGCGCCATCCATGAAAAGATTTTCATCCGACCGCCAATTGCCGGCGCTGTCCTCTTTCTCAATCGCGGTGTCGCTCGAAGGGCGGCAACGCAACCCGCCGGCCTTGACGATGATCTGATTCGCGCCTTTTCCATCCGACCCCAGCACGAAAGGTCCGAGCAGCTCGCGTTCGCTCTCCACCGAACGAATCAACGTCGCCGCCCCGCCATCACCAAACAAGGTCAGCAGCGAGCGATCGCGCTTGTTGATAAATTTCATGTACGTGTCAGCGGTTACGAGCAGCACGGTCTTTGCGGTTCCCGCTTCGACGAGGCTCTTCGCTAATGCCAGACCGTAAATGTAGCCCGAGCACCCCTGATTAATATCGATTGCGCCGCAACTCGTCGGCAGCCCGAGCGCGTTCTGCATCACACATGCCGTCGTGGGCGTGAAGTAATCCGGACTCTGGGTACAGAAGATCAGGAAATCGATTTCGTCGGGCGAGCACGCGCCGCTCTCAAAAAGTCTCTGCGCGGCCTTGACGCCCAGGTCAGAGGCGCACTGGTCCGGCGCCGCGACGCCCCGAACGGAGACGCCGGTCTTCGAGAGAATCTGGCTGGCATGCCAGTCCCCAAATTGCTCTGCCAATTGATCGTTGGTTAATTTGTTTTCGGGAAGAAACGATTTGACTGCCGTGAGCGCCGCGCGTTGAGTCATGGTTGAGGAATAATATAACGCAACGAGGGTGGTTGACTGGAATCGAATCAGGCCGATCGTAATGATCTCATTAGCTCTTCAAAACGCGCATCTGCTCTCAACGACTCCAGATTAGGATCATGCTCAAACCACGGTTTGTTTTCGTTGCCCAGCGCAATCGACCGCTGCAACCAGTCGAAGGCTTCGTCCTGCAAACCTTCGAGGGCATAAACGGAAGCGACGCCATAGGCGACGTCCGGATCGACCGCAGCGGTGCGCTTGACGTCTTCATTCAACTCGGCTAAAGCCGCGTCGTGATCGCCGGCTGCGCTGAGGCACATCGCCAACGACGGCCGCACGCCGTGCAGGTTCGGATGCTGGGCGAGGACCTCGCGCAGGAACGAGATCGCCTGATCGATCTCGCTGCGATAGAACAGGAGCAAAGCGCGCACGCTGCGCAACAGAGGGTTGTTGGGCTCAACTGACGATGCGCGATCGACCTCGCGCATCGCCTCGTCGTATTTGCCTTGATAAAGAAAAATAAGCGCGCGATTGTAGCTGACGACGACGAACGATGCCGGATCAAGATGGACCAGGCGATCGTAGCTGCGCAGCGCGCGATCATATTCACCGTCGAGCCGATGCAGCGACGCCTTTACAAAATGCACGACCGCTTCGTTCGGCATCTCGCGACGGGCACGCGCGACTTCTTCACGCGCTTTCTGTTTTTCTCCGCGCCACATCAGGACGAATACCATCAGCATCCGCGCTTCGATGATGCTGCGATCGATGGCCAGCGCCCGCTGGAAAGCAGCTTCGGCCTTCTCGAAATCTTCCACCCCACCGATTCCCTTGAAGACGCGATTAACATGCGCCGCGCCCAGCCCGTCGTAAGCCAGCGCAAAATCATCGTCTAATTCGATCGCGCGATTGAAATGAGCAATCGCGGCATCGCAATCCTCAGCCGCCACCGTGCGAAAGATAAAGCGCGCAAACCGATCGCGGCCGCGCAGATATTCTTCGTAGGCTTCGGCATTTACCGTGGCCGGTTGCGCCAGCCCCTTCTCTTCATCAGGACTCAACTCAAGCCGCAGGCCATCGACGATGCGTTTAGTAATTTCATCCTGCACCGCGATGATGTCGGCCGCTGAGGCATCGATGCGATCGCTCCAGACGATTTCGCCGCTTTTGACGTCCAGCAATTGCGCGTTCACCCGAAAGCGCCCGCCCACTGCCAGAAACCCGGCGGACAAAACGGCATCAACATTCAATTCGCGGCCCACCACCGGCGGATCTACCACTACACCCTGGTACTTGGACATGACCGACGAAGGCCGCACCACCAGCGACCGAATGCGGGCGAGTTCGGTAATCACCGCGTCCGCCAAAGCAAATTCGTAGAAGTTTGCCGCCGCGTCTCCCGCCAGATTCTTGAATGGAAGCACCGCCAGATTCTTCTTCTCTCGATCAGCCACGGTGGTAGTCACCGATGTCTCATGCGCTTCAGTCTGAGCATGCGAAGTGAATTGCGGCGAGGTCGTAGGCGTCTCTTTGCCGCCGCTCATCTTTCGCAGCCAGCGCATCGCGCGCGAAACGGGGCTGGTGCCGCCGAGATGACGCGGAACGGCAGCTACGTCCATGGGCGCGCCGGCAGACACATCGTGCAGGACTTTCCGCAGGTCATCGCGCATCTCGTCAACTCGCTGATAACGATCGCGCGGTTCTTTCTGCATCGCCCGGTCGAGAATCTGCTGCAGCTTCGCCGGGATCGCGCCCGGCCGCATTTCGGCCAGCGGCTTGGGTTGATCGTAGATAACCGCGTGACGCACATCGATTGTTGTCTTCCCGCGAAACGGCCAGGTGCCGGTGAGCATCTCGTAGAGCAGGACGCCGGTTGAAAAGATGTCGGCGCGCGCATCGACCTTGTCGCCGCGCGCCTGCTCAGGAGCGGCGTAAGTCGCGGTGCCGTAAGGAACGCCTACTTCGGTCAACTCAGTCTGGTGAATTCCGGAAACGGCCGCTTGCTGGTCATCCATCAACTTGGCCAAACCGAAATCGAGAATCTTCACCTGCCCGCTGTCGGTTACCATTACGTTTCCCGATTTGATGTCGCGATGCATGATGCCGCGCGAATGAGCTGCCGCCAGCGCGTCCGTCACCTGGATGCCGATGCGCAACGCACTCTCCAGCTCCAGCGGCCGTCCGTTGCAAAGCTGGCGCACGTTCTTGCCGTCGATGAACTGCATGGCGATGTAATGCAGCCCGTTGGCCTCGTCCATATCGAAGATGGTGCAGATATTCGGATGATCCAACGCTGAGGCCAGCTGCGCCTCGCGCTCAAATCGTTTGAGGTTGGCTTCTTTGACGGTGAGTTCAGCGGGAAGAACTTTCAGGACAACCGTGCGTCCCAGTTTCTGATCGATAGCTTTATAAACAGTGCCCTGGCCCCCGGCTCCAAGCTTAGCTGTGATTTTATAGTTGCCGAAGAGCTGCCCGATCATGGCGGGCGTATTCTAGTGCGCAAAAGGCAAAGGGGGAAGAGCGGAACGCTTGCTATGATCGAATCGTGAATGATAAGCATTCGGCGCTGTCTTCGTGGAGGCTTTGCTGCAAAAGTCGATTTCTACGTCCGCGAAGCGGACTGAATGCCAATAGCCCAGCGCTTTAGCGCTGGGACAGGGCAGGTGAATTCGCAGTCCGCTTCGCGGACGGCTGAAAACCATAGGC
>JBIOZK010000028.1:0-38298 GCA_044870975.1 Pyrinomonadaceae bacterium | reverse complement strand
GACGCATAATCACAGACTGAAGTCTGTGCCACTGAAGCCTGCTCGTGGCTCATGAACACGATTCATTTAATTTCGGATCTACACCCTACACCCATCACCCTAAACCCTCTTCAAGAAGAAAAGGAGACTCTATGACTGACAACGACAATCGCATACATCAAACAGGCATCCGTTGCCGCGAAATGATGGCGCAGTGCGTCAGCGATTTTGCTGAGGGCGGCGCCGCGCGCCAATTGTACGCAGACCTGCAAGCCGGCATCGTTCGCTTCGAGCAAGCAGCGACGGCGCATGGCGTCGGCTTGAGCGAAGCTCGCCAAGGCACCAGGGGGCGCGGCGAAGCGCGCGCCGCATTGAAAGCATTACTTGATCTAATTCGCGCCGCCGCCAAAGTGATGGGCATCCAGAATGAGTTTCCGCTGGCCACCACCGACAGCGACGATGATCTGTTGCAAGCGGCGGACGTTTACACGGCCCATGCGACACCAAAGAAGGCTGACTTCATCAAGCACGAGTTGCCGTCAGATTTCCTGGAAGACCTGGCCGCTGCCAAAGCTGCGTTTCAGGCAGTCATCGCTGAACAGATGAACGCGAAAGGCGATCACATCTCGGCGCGCGAAGAACTCGACGACGCCGGCGACAACATCGTGAAGATCATTCGCAAGCTCGGCCAATTGTTCAAAGTGAGATACGCCAACAACCCCGGCAAACTCGCCGAATGGACCGCCGCGAGTCACATCGAGCGGCCAGCGAAAAAATCCAAAGCGGTCGAGTCACCAACAACGCCCTCGAGCAAGGCTGAAGATAAGTAGTGTTCGGGGTCGTCGCCGACCCCAGCATCCGCAGGTCGGAACTCCGGCGCGGGAGTGAGGCTGCGTAACCCGTCTTGTCGCATCACGCGGGCCAAGCGCTGCTTTTTCTTCGTCGTTCAGGGCAGCGCCGACAAGACCGGCTCCAAACCGACGGAGTATCTTCCGGAGTGATAGATGCTCCCTTCGCTGCGGATTGAGGTCACAGTTCATAATTTGCTTCTGCCATGAACAGGCAGTCGAAAGGAACAATGCGAATCAAACGCAAAGCTATCAAAGACGATGAGGTCGCCGATGAATTTGTAAAAGCGAAGGAAGTCAGGCAGATGGCCGACATCGTTCGCCGGTTCATCACGGTCGTGGCCTTTGTTTTGGGAGGCACTTTCACGGTAGCGAAGGTGCGCGGCTTGCCCGTGATCAAGGTGTCCAGCGACGACTGGGCCCGGTTCTTTGTGCAGGCGGCCCTCGTCCTTTATTTCTGGTCCTATATATGCGGATCGCGTTCGGACCTAAACGCCCAGGAGAGCGCGACGCGCCAAATGCTGGTGGGAAAACGCAAAATCCTGGGTCTTCTGGGATGGTGCGTGATTCTGGTCGTAGTCTTTGCGGCGCTTTGGCGAATTCAGACGTTCGTGATGTTCTCGGTGGCGTTGATAGTCTTCATGATGGTTGATACGGTGCTCGGCCGCTACTTCTACCGTCGCGTGCTCCGTCCTCAATTTCAGGCTTCGCGCGAAAAGTTCATCGAGAGAAAAGATCGCCTTGGTGCTTTAGACGTGGACATCGTAGATGAGTATATGAGCGGGCGTTGGAGGGATTGGCGGGCCGGGTTCGCGCTTACGTGGGTGGTGTGCTTCCTGGCGATTGGCGCCACCGGGCTTAACACAAGCCTGGCAGAGTTGACTGGCGTTTTTTCCCCGGACTCGCTCTTGGCGCTATCAGTCCTGGTGTTTGTACTGATAGTAGAAATGTGGATGTGGGCCTTCCGCGTAAAGCTCAAGGGTCAACAACTGCTGCTGGCGCAACTGCAGGAAAAGTTCGGCCGTCACGGAAAGCTTGAGTTGTAGAGTTGCTAAGGCGTAAACAGGTGACGACCAGAAAGTCGCTTTAGGTCGCCGAATTCTATTGCTGAGTATGGCGACTAACCAACTTTTCTTTTCTTGGCCGCGGCCGGCTTTGCCTTAACCAAAGTGAGCGCGGCTTTCTTCTTGGCGGCGGGTTCGGCTTTCACCATTGGCTTGCGCGCCGATGCCTGCAGGCTCTTCTTCAGGGCGGTCATGATGTCGAGGCGCGGGATATCTTCTTCCTTTTCAAACTCAGCGACCTTCTTGCCTTTGATCTTTGAATCGATAAGTTTGCGCAGGGCTTCGTGATAGTGATCGACAGTATCAACGTCGGCGAAGGACGTGACCATCTGCTCGACGAGGCTGGTGGCCAACGCTAATTCCTTCTTATCAAGTTTGACATCTTTCTCGACGTCCGGGATTTCGGCGACCTGGCGAATCTCCGCAGGGTAACGCAGCTTCTGCAGGACGATTCCGTTGTCGAGCGGGAAGACGGCGACCAGGTCTTCGCGATCGCGCAGCACGACTTTGGCGAGTCCGATCTTTCCGGTTTCTTTAAGCACCTGGCGCAACAGCGCGAAAGGTTTGTCGGCGACCGCGCCGTCAGGGCCGAGGTAATAAGGCGAATCGAAGAAGGTCGTCGGAATTTCGCTGGTGTCGACGAAGCCGATGATGTCGATGGCCTTCGTGGTTTTGATCTTTATCTTGGCGATCTCGTCCGGTTCCACGATGGCGTAGCGATCAGATTCGTACTGATAACCCTTGGTGATTTGATCGTTGGTGACGATCTGGCCGCACTTCTTGCAGCGCTTGTCGTAGCCAATGGGGCCAAAGTCGTCGCGGTGAAGTTGATTGAACTGAACCCGCTCAGAAGCTTCAATCGCGTTGTAGACGCGAATGGGAATCGCAACCAGTAAGAAGCGGATATGGCCTTTCCAAATCGATCGCATCGGGAATCCTCCAAAGTGGCACAGACTTAAGTCTGTGAGCTATTTCAAGAGTAATCACAGATTGAAATCTGTGCCACAGACACAAACGCGGGCCGTCGCGCCCGCATCTTGGCTGGACCGTGATGGCCCGCCTTCACGGCAGGATTATGAAGTGTCTCGGCTTCACAAGTAAAGTCAATATTTTTGGCCCAGATTGGAGTATGCGAGCTGCGGCAAAGCCGCAACATATTGTGCCCGCGCGTTGACCCTCCGCGCGCGAGCCCTTATTCTCTCGTTGTTCTTGTAACGGCTCTACCTGATCCGGTCGCTACTGACAAGGGTCGTCTCCGAACCTCTTACCGATTATCCGATGCGCGAATGTCCCCGCTGCGAACGCTGTCTCGAAGACGATGCGGAACTCTGCCCGGATGACAGCAGCAAGACTAAGCACACTCTGCCGGGTACGACGCTCCTCAATGGTCGATATCGGCTAACCAGGCGCCTGGGTCGCGGCGCGATGGGTCAGGTTTATCTGGCGCGCGATGAAAATCTGCTGACGCGTCGCGTGGCCGTGAAGACCATTCGGCCCGACGTGCTGACCGCGGAAGACCTGCAGGAAGGCGAAGCCATCGCCCGATTCGAACGCGAGGCGCGCACTGCGGCGTCCATTCAGCATCCCAACGTCATCGACGTCACTGACTTTGGCCAGAGCACGGAAGGCGTTTTCTTCCTGGTGATGGAATACGTCGAAGGCGAGTCGCTTTATCAACTGCTGCGACGGGAAGGCACGATCTCAGTCCCGCGAGCTTATGCGCTGCTGAAACAAATCAGCGCCGGCGTAGAAGCGGCCCACGACGAAGGAATTCTGCATCGCGATCTGAAACCGGCGAACATCTTCATCGTGCAGCGAAAGAAGAAGGATGGCTCGGCTGCCGGTGAAGACATCGTGAAGGTGGGCGACTTTGGGTTGGCGAAGATCGTGAGCCAGAGTCTCGCCGGAATAACCTCAGGCAGTGGCCCGGCGTCGCGCGGCATTCTGGGGACTCCTGAGTACATGGCGCCGGAACAGATGCAGGCGGGTGCGGTGCTCGACACCCGCGCCGATGTCTATGCGTTGGGCGTAATTGCTTATCACATGCTGGGCGGACGCCCGCCGTTCACGGGCGAAATCATGCAAATCTTTGCCGGGAAGTTGACGCAGGACGCGCCGCCGCTAAGCACTCTGCGATCCGACATTCCACCGGTCGTCGAAGCTTCGGTGATGCGCGCGCTCGCACGTGAGACGGAAGCGCGGCCGGCAAACGTTGCGGAATGGTTCAGCGATTTCAGCGAGGCTTTCAATAGCGCGTCGATTACGCCGGACAAGGGCGAATCGCGCGTTGTCATCATGGCGCCGGCGGGAGCTGAAGTCTACGTCGATGACGAGCGGCAGGGCAGTATCGGCAGATCGGGACGCGTCATTCTCAAGTCGCTTCCCCCAGGCAAACACGTGCTGCGCGTGGCCCATGCAGGCGATCGAGATGACGAGCGCATCATCGAGGTGCGACCAGATTCTGCCGAACAGATAATCCAGGCGCAGTTCAAGTCCGCCCCGTCGAGCGGGCTGTCGCCATCGCAGGGTGGAAGTCTGGGCAGCGTGTCGGGAGTCCAGCTTCATACGCCCGGGGTCGTGGTGTGCACAAAATGCGGATCACGGTTCGCCGCCGGCACGAAGTTTTGTGGACGCTGTGGCAGCACCAGCTTTGATGTGGTGACTGCCGAAGCTTCTTACCGTCCGCAAACGCCAGTTCCAGCGCCTTCTTATCCGAGTCTTAACCAGCCAGGCGCGGGCCCGGCGTCAACTTCGAATCGGTGTACGCGCTGCGGCGCCGAGCACCCGCCGACAACCAAGTTCTGTGGACGGTGTGGCGCCTCGATGGGCGGCTCCGCAATCGCCTGGAGCCAGCCGCGGCCGGTCGAAGTCATCTGTGGAAACTGTGGCGCGACCTACCCGCCTGGCACGAAATTCTGTGGACGCTGCGGACGCACCATAAAATAATCCTGCTTGAGCGACGATCACATCTCGTATAGACTTGCGCGCGATTTGGATCTGGTGGCACAGACTTCAGCCTGTCTTACCGAACGAATTGGCTTAGGTAAATGACGATCACAGACTAAAGTCTGTGCCACCTCAATGTTCATGAGGCCCTATGAAGCGATGTCCCCAATGTAATCGTACTTACACCGATGAAGCTTTAAGCTTTTGTCTTGACGATGGTTCGCCACTCGTCAGCGCCAGTGCGCCGTCGTCTTTCGATCCCAGCGCGACGGTCCAGTATCCACAGGCGCGTGACACGACGCCTCCGCCGACGATCGCCTATCCCGGCACCTCCGCGCCACCACCGCCGCCACCGCCGGGCAATCAACCGCCGCCGCAGTGGTCACCGACTCCGCCGTCGGCGCCGCAGAAGCGAAGCGTTTGGCCATGGCTACTGGGCATTGGGGCGGTGCTGGTATTCCTCGGCATTGGTTTGGTGATCTTGATTTTTGTGATCGCCAAAGTCACCAACGACAACAGCAATCGCGTTGCGAACACGAACACCAACAGCAATCGGAATGCGAACCGGAATGCGAACGCGAACAGCAATCGGAATTCCAATACCAACAGCTCAAACAGCAACACCCGTTCGTCGCTAACTTCATTCACCGACGATTTTTCCACGAAGACCTGGTCGGAGGGGACATCACCGTACGGCCGGATTTGGTATGTGAACGAGGAATATCACATGTCTTCCGGGAGCGGGAAATACATCGTGCGTTATGCGCCCGACACGTCGCAGTATCAGACCGAAAACACGACTGTGCGGGTAGGCGCCCGCAGCATCGACGGCATCGTCTCGGCGACCGGCTATGGACTGGTGGTCCATGGCTATACCACCAAGGACGGACAATTTGAAGATTACGCGTTCCTGATTTCCAACGCGGACTCGCCGAAATATCGAATCGTGCTGCATAAGTCCGGCAAAGAAACGACCGTCGTCGAGCCGACCACCAGCACCACTATTCGCACCGGCACCGCGCCCAATCAACTGGAAGTGCGCATTCGCGACCTGAAGATGGACTTCTACGTCAATGGCCAGTTCGTAACCTCGATTGTCGACGAAGCCAATTTCCGTAAGGGCCTGGTCGGTTTTTATGACAGCGGCCCGGGCGAAGTGGCGTTCGACGACCTCGAAATCAGTAAGTGATGTGCTCGCATGCGGGTAACGCTAAGAGTGCTGGAAGGCCCGTACCGAGGGCGTGAATTCACCTTCGATCACCACGATACTTTTCTCATCGGTCGCAGCGATAACGCGCACCTCTATCTGCCGGACGATCGATTTTTTTCCCGCCATCATTGTCTGCTCGAAATAGCCCCGCCGCGCTGTTTTCTGCGCGATCTCGGTTCAACCAACGGTACCTTCGTCAACGGCCAGAAGGTTTCAGAAGTGTTTCTTCGCAGCGGCGACCGCATTCAAGGCGGTCAAACCGTTCTTGAGGTGCAGGTCATATCTGACGCCGTCGAGACGACCGAGACCAATTCGGAAACACTCGCCGGGCCGGTAATGGTAACTGTTGAATGCTCGAACTGTGGTCGCCGTGAGCGCGCGGAGGCCGCGCCCGATGACCAGCTCACCTTTATCTGCGAAGACTGTCGCGAAGAGCTGAAGCAGCGTCCGCCGCCGGTGCCGGGATACGAAATGATCAAGATGCTGGGGCGCGGCGGCATGGGTTGTGTGATGCTGGCGCGCGATGAAGCTAATGACCAGAAGGTGGCCATCAAAACTCTGCTGCCGGAAGTAGCCGTCGCTGACAAATCGCTGCGACGCTTCCTGCGCGAGATCGAAGTTGCGGCCGCGCTCGACCATCCGAATATTGTTCGTTTTGTGAAGAGCGGCACGCACAACGGCGCGGTCTACCTGGTCACGGAATATGTCGAAGGACCGGACGCTGCCAAACTGGCTGATGCGCAGGGTGGCCGCGTGCCGTTTCGCGACGCTATTCAAATCATTTCACAGGCGCTGGATGCCTTGGCTTACGCTCACACGCGGGGCTACATTCATCGCGATATTAAAGAATCAAACATCCTGATTTCAGGCACCGCGCCGGCCTTCACCGCGAAGCTGACCGATTTCGGCCTGGCTCGCAGCTTTACCGCCACCGGCATGAGCGGAATTACGATGGCCGGCGATATGGCGGGCACCTTTGCGTACATGCCGCCCGAGCAGATTCGCGACTTTCGGAATGTGCGGCCGACGGCGGACATCTATGCGATTGGGATGACGGCCTACAGTCTGCTGGCCGGGGATATTGCGCTCAATCTCGGTCCCAGTGGCGATATTGCGGGAACAGTTCGCGCCATTTTCGAGGGCCAGATCGTTCCGCTCCGTAGTCGCGTTCCCGAGATCCCGTCTCAACTCGCTGAGGTCATTGAACGTGCACTGGTTCGAGACCCCGCACACCGCTGGCAATCAGCGGCGGCGATGCGTACCGCAATCGCTCATGCGGTTTAGGTTAGGCGGTCACAGCAAACCTTGCCCGCCCCAGCCGCATCCGTTAAGATTGCAGAACGACGCGTCCGTCGCCGTAACGAGCAGAGGTCCCCACGGTTTTTGAAGTCCTGTTACAGTGAGGTTCTAAGTGAAGCACAAATTCTCTTTAGCGCTGGTTGCGCTTATCGCCCTTTCGCTGGCTCTTCCCATTTTTGTTTTCGCCCAACAAAGGCCCAATCAAAGCGCCGGTCGAACTCCGGGAAGACCTGATCCCTCGACCGCGCGGCGTAACGGAACGAGATCGTCAGGGACTACCATCCTCACGATTAACCAGGACTTTGGCGAAGCGCTGAAAGTAATTCGCGACAACTACGTCGACGGTAACAAGCTTGATTACAACAACGCCTACAAATCGTCGATGACCGGCATGCTGAAGACGCTCGATCCGCATTCGAGCTACTTCGACCGCGAAGAGTTTGAAGAATTAAAAACGGATCAGCGCAGCGAGTACCTGGGCATCGGCGCCACGATTCAGAATTTTTCCATCGGCGATAAGATGGAAACTTACATCACCGCGACCTTCGATCATTCGCCGGCCTGGCGCAGTGGATTGCGCTACGGGGATCGAATCGATGCGGTTGATGGCGTCCCCATGCAAGGCAAACCATCCGCGGAAGTGCGAGACAAAATTCGCGGGCCGCGCGATTCCCACGTAAAGGTGACCGTGACGCGCGCCGGCAGCGGCAAAGTGGAAACGGTCGAGATCGTGCGCGCTGCAGTGTCTCAACCATCGGTGCCGGACTACTATTTCATTCGCCCGGGCGTCGGGTACGTCGATATGACGCGCGGCTTTAACTATGACACTGCCGAGGGTTTGCAGGATGCGATCGATCGACTGCGTCAGCACAACATGACTTCGTTAGTGTTGGATCTGCGCAATAATCCTGGCGGTTTCCTGGATTCGGCCATCGCCGTGGCCAGTACGTTTCTGCCTCAGGGTCAATTGATCCTGACGCAGAAGGGCCGCAATGGCCTCGGCGACCGTGTCTACCGCTCGAACAATCCTGATCCCGATCGCACGCCGCTGGTGATTCTGGTTAATGAGTTCACTGCGTCTGCGTCAGAGATCGTGGCGGGCGCCATGCAGGATCACGATCGAGCGTTGATTGTCGGCCAGACCAGCTTCGGCAAAGGCCTCGTGCAGAGCATTATCAATTTGCCCGAGGGAGCAGGACTGACGCTGACTTCTGCCAAGTACTACACGCCGTCCGGTCGTTTGATTCAGCGCGATTATTCAGAGGGCGGTTGGTACAACTACATGTCCCGCGGCGGGATTATGCACGACGCCAACGGCGAAAAGCCGGCCGGGCCGGCCTCGCGTACCGACACCGGTCGCCCGGTTTACGGCGGCGGTGGCATTACGCCCGATGAAGCAGTGAAGGCTGGAACCATAACCAACACCCAGTTTCGCATGCGCGATCCGCTCTTCTTCTTCGCCAGAGAGATGGCCTACGGCCGCGTGGCTGGACTCGACAGTCTCAAAGTCGATCGGCCGATCGAATATGGCCACGATGTGACACCTAATGATTTTCCGATGAACGACATGGTTTTCAATGCCTTCAAGGCTTTTGTGGCGAAGGATGCAAATTGGAAAATCTATGCGCCCGTGCTCGATCAGAACCGCAGTTACATCGAACAGCAGTTGCGGTATCAGTTATCCACGGCGGCGTTCGGAACCGTAGCGGCAGTGCAAGTGCTGATGAAGGACGATCCGCAAATTGCGAAGGCCATCGAAGTTGTACCGCGCGCGCGTGACCTGGCATCGGCAGCGACGCGAGCCAGACTGTCGCAGCCGTAGTCAACACGTTAATCCGTGACATAAAAAGAGGCGGGCGCTTTGCCCGCCTTTTTTGTTGCGCTGCGAGCAACCTCATTCGAAGTACAATCGATCACCAAGCGAGAGAGGTTTGGGGCGTCCGGCCAAAATTCCCTGGGCCAATTTCACCTGAGCCATCATACGGATTTCGGGCCGATCGAATTGGCCGGCGATAGCCACCGCGCGATCGAAATCACACCAGGCGAAATAGGCCGCCCGCTCCGAGAGGAACGTCAACAACGACCCGAGAATTCCTTCCCGGGTCATATTCCATTCTCCGTCACGAAGATAACTATTTTCGTAGCCATCCAGTTTCATGGCTGACGAGACCAGTTCGTTAATCTTCGGCATCAGCGTTTCCATCATGATCAGACCGTGCGGATTGCCCTTTGAGCAATACGTCAGGGCCATCAGCATCTTGCCCATAAGTTGTTCTTTCCCCGGCTTCATCTGGTCGATCAAATTGCTTGCCCGCTCCAGCAGCCTGGCAGCCTCAGTTTGATCGGCCTGGGCGACCTGGGCAGAAACAAAGATTAGAAACTGGACGCGTTCTTCGTTAGACCGCATCTTGTCTAGTTCGCCTTCGATCTCCTTCAAGTGCGCGCGAATGGTGGCCGTCATTTTTTCCTGGCGATCGATCATTTCTATCAGCGATTGCTTGAAAGCAGGATTTCCAGTGTAATCGTTGGCGATCTTTCGCACCTGTTCGGCGTCCCCTGATTCGCGAGCTTTCTGCATAGCGCGGTAGTAGATCATCTCTTCGCTCTGCGGGTACTTTTTGGCCAGCGCCACAATCTCGTCGACACTGCCATCTTGAGCGACTTCGTTCAGCTCCTCGTAGGCGCTTTGACCCTCGAACTCACCCTCCTCAGGTGTCCAGTGCTTCAGGCTGGCGGCTCGTGCCGGGTCGACCTTTTTGATTAAGGGCAGCATCCCACCGATTCGTTGGCAGAAGTAAGCCCGCTCGTCTTCCTCGCTCAATTTGCCATTGCACCCGTTGGCAACCGCGGCGCGGACCAAAATATCGATGAGCTGTCGGAAACGAACATCATCTACGGCCGGCGGGCCAAACGATTGCGCCAGACTCCCGGCGAACTCGAAAGCCATATCCTCAGTCAAAAAGTCCGCGCGTTTTAGTTTGGTCACGATCTCATCGTAAAGCGTCAGGGCTTTTTCTTTGTGTCTGCGGTTCAGTTGCCTTAGCAGTGGTAGCACCTCTGTCGAGAAGCCATGTGCCAATGATTGACGCGCCAGATCGAGAGCTATTTCCGGATTGGTAGCGGCGATCTCCTTCGCCAGGTGCAATTCGAACGAGTGTTCCTGCATCAGCAGGTAGTTGGAGTCGGAGCGGCTCGCGTCGAAAGGCAATTGCGTGGCCCGAAAAAAGGAAAGCGCCAAAACCGGATCATGCTTAGTGATGCGTTCGACGGTGTTCATGCGCAGTTGCAGGAACACTCTGCGCCGCCCCTCGTCGGCCAACCGGTCACCTTCCTGACTTCGCATCCCGGCGTTGATATCCTCTTGCACCGCAACCAGTAAGGAACGCGCTTTCTGTTCGTCGTGGTTCCACAGAGAGTCGGCAAGATTCGCGCCCAATCGCGCGCGATTCTCCGCTGATTGCATAATGCTCAGCTGACCCGCCACTGAGTCCAACAGGGCAAACGCCTTTTGCCGCAGCTCTTCGTCGGCCTCACTGCCGCGCGAACCATTTTTTTGCTGAGCTTGTAAAAAGGAAAGACTGCAGGCAATCAAGAGAACAGTGCGGATGTACAACCGAGCGCGTGGCATAAAAGTTACCGTAGCTGGCGCGTTTGGGCTCGAGATAGTGGGATCTATCGCCGGCGATTTGAATTATCCATATCCGAAACGATTACCCAACGCCCGGCGGCGCCTTTGCTGAGCGTGAGTGTGAACTTGCCGTCGTCGGGTGAATTCGCAGTTCCGGAGTAACCGCCAATGATGTAGCCAACCTTGCCCTCAACGGCGTAGGCAATTGCCCGCAGGAACAGAGGACCGCCCTGTCCATTGTAAAAGGCGGCGATCGCAGCCCGGCCTTTTGCAGGTGGATTGCCGCTGGGCAAAACATATCCGTCTTCGGCAAACAATGCCGAGAGCCGGGTTGCATCTTTCGCCGTCCAGGCAGCTTCGTAGTCGCGCAGCACCCGATCCAGTTCGGGAGGCAAATTAATCGATGGCTGTTGAGTCGTTGCCGCATTTGGCGTCTGCGCGGCGGCACAAACGGAAGAAATCAGAATGCAGAGAATGACGATGGTTTTCTTCATCAGAGCCTTTCGATGAATGCCTTGATTTATTCGTAGCTCAAAGCATCAACCGCATCTTGTCTGGCAGCCCGCAATGCGGGGTAAAGAGCGCCGATTGACCCGCCAATCAGACCGACGACCAGTGAGATGATTATCCACTTGGCCTCGACGTCGACGACGAGATTGGTAGAGCGCATAACTAAGAAGCGCGCGAGCAACATCAGTAGTACGCCGATGCCGACCCCCAGGACGCTAACGAGAATGGCTTCCTGCTCAATCACCCAGGCGATCGATCGCTTCGACATGCCCAGTGATTTCAGAATGCCGATTTGCCGCGTGCGTTCGGTCACCGTGGTGTACATCGCCAGCAAAATCACGAGCGTGCTGATGGTGGCCGCGACCGTTACGACGACCTTCAGAAAAACATTGAGCGCGGGCACGCTCGACATATAGAGTTCGGGGAGTTCGCGCGTCAGCACCAGTTGGTCATCAGGAAATTTCTCCTTGATGCGCGTAGCAACTTCTTCCTGCTGGCCAGGATCGTCGCAAGCGACCAGAATTGTGTTGGCGCGGTTCTCGCTGCCGACCTGATCCTGCATAGTCGCCAGAGGGATTTTGATTCGGCCACCGCCCGGTGGCGCATAGATCCCAACCAGTTTGAAGGGTCGCTCGAAAATTTGAACCGTTGAGCCGAGGGTGGCGCCGTTTTCCTGCGGCCATGCGGCATCGACGATTATTTCGTCGCCTTTTTGCAGTCCGCGGCCTTCCTTGATCGTCAGGTTGTTGAGCGCGGCATACTGCTCGTAGGGAATGCCCTCGATCAGCCGCGAGCCAAATCCCGAATCGCTCTTATCCAGAAATTGTCCGATAGCCACCGCGGCGCGCACGCCGGGAATGCGCATCACCTCATGGACATGCGACACCGGAATTGTGAAAGGCTGCGCACCGCTCAGACCCACGGTGCCCGAAGGTCGCAAAATGATTTCAGCGCCGATGTTAGCTTCACGCTTGCCGCGTTCACGCAGCAACCCGTGAGCAAGGCCCACGGTGAAGACAACCAACAGGACACCCAAAGCAATGCCCGCGATGCTGACGGCCGTGCGCGCCGGGCGATGAGCGAGATTAGAAAGCACCAAGCTATCCATAAGTTTCTGTAGCCGAGGACTGCGATCGAGCACGCGCGCCCAGGCATTCGGCAGCGCGCGCCAGGTGATGATCAGGAGACCGATGACCGTCCAGAAAATAATCGCCCCTTTTCGGACGATTGCCAGCGCCACGCCGAAGGCAGTCGTGTAGCCGAGCGTAGCCAGAATAATTCCGGTGCCGGCTTCATAAACGCCGATCGTGCCCGGCACAAAAGCAAAGGCGAAGTTAATTACCTTGGTCAGTGACTCGATGATGTAAGCAGCTCCGACGTTGGGCTCAAACCCCAGGAGCTTGAGGGTGATGAAGACCTCAAACACGCTGGTGACGTGAGAAGCCAGGTCCAGGGCAATCATCGAAAAGAAGGCCGCGCGACGTCTTTTGTAAAAAGCGTAAACCGTGAGTTCGACCCGGTAAATATGGTGGCGCCGAGTGCGTAGGAACTTCGGACGAAAGCCGCGGCGCGCCATGCGGTCGATGAAGCTGGTCAGCAGGGTGACTCGCTTACGGGTCGCCATCATCGCGGCAATTAATCCAAGCAGGGCGACGGCTGCAATGAGAATCAGAACCTCGCGCGCGACCGGCGGCACCGAATATGCTGAAAGCATGAGGATCGCGCCGCCAAAAACGATAAGTACCACCGAGAGGTTGTAAAGCAGATTGTCCACGACCAGCGCGGGAACGCCATGAACTAGCGGGACTCGCTTGCGCAATAAAGCGACTTTGGTGGCTTCGCCCAGCAATGGGCCGGCGAACGTAAGGAAGCCCATCGATTCACCGCCCAGTCTGGCGGCAAATGCCTGCATAAAACTGAAGCGTCGATGTTCCGGCGCGACTGCGAGTCGCATGGCAATCGTGCGCAGCACGTGTCGCGCGCCGTTGGCCCCAACTACGATGAAAAACCCGAAGCCGACACGCGAAAGAGCTAGGAAGATCGGCTCGACGCCGACGACCACTCGGATCAGATAGACGAGTAGGGCCGTGCCCAGCACAAAGAAGATAATCTGCATCCACGCGACTGAGCGCTTTGCGCGGGAAGGCTTCGCTGATGTGTGCGCTTGCTCTTCGACCAAGGCTCGATCATCGAGGGAACGTTCCATGAAGTAGTGAATTATTGCGCGATCCGGCCAAACACGCCAGTCGCGTAACGCAAGTTGTTAACTTGCGTGCTTTGGATCAAACGCAAATTAACAAGTTTGCGCTACTAGATAGCTTATCTATTGGTTCAGTTGATTAAGGAGCGCCCGAGCCTCGGCTGGTTTGACGCGGGCGTCATTAGCCACGGCATTGCGCAACCTGATGCCAATCTCGGTGCGCAGGGTTGATTGCGGTTCCCGCTCGTAAATTTTTAACAATTCAGCGCGTGCGGTCCGGGAGTTGATTTTTGCCAGCGCCTCGACGCAAAGGCGTCGCGTTTGAACGTCGCTCGTCTTCTTAAAGATCGCTGCGGCTGCCCTGGCCGCTGTTTTTGGCGCCTCATCACCCTCGGTCGCAAAAAACTCCATTGAGCGAGTGATTTTGGCCAGGTCCCAGGCCACGTCGGTAGTCGCTGATGACTTTGCGACTTCCGCCAGGAAGTTCGTGTGGTAGGCAACGCGCCGGGACTTCTCCAGTTGTTGTTCCAGTTCGGGCGTCGCTCGCTCGCGATGAACATAGCGACCGAAGGAGAGCACGTTTGCGACATCGAAGAAGATGCGGGCCGAGCGGCCATGGGCAAAGGGCAGCATTTCGGCGCGACGATCGCGCTCGATCTTCGCTGACAGGCCCTCGGGTCGCTCAGCGTAATCGATTAGTGACTCATACTGCTGTTGGGCCAGCGCGACTTCAGCCTCATCGTCATTGTTCAGCGGGTTGAGTGAGACATTCTGGATGCGACGCTCGATCTCGTTGCGTAGCTTCGGATCGATAGATGAATTAAACGTCAGCAGCAGTTTCAGTTCGGAATAGCTCTGCAGCCGGGTCGGTTGGTTGATGTCCATCCCCCGCTGACCCGTAATGAAGTCATAGACCTTGCGCCCGACAAAATACGGCAAGTTGCCTAAGCTCGAAATCGAAAGAACATTCTTAGCGGCATCGTTGATCGCCCGACGTGACATCTCGCGCTTTTTCGGATTGAGACTGTGACGGAAATCGATCAGCAGCGCCGGAATCCTGGGATGGTTCAATCCATAGAGCGCCAGCGGAATCATCTCCAGTTTCCGCGCACCCGGTTCGTCTGAACGCACCGGCCGATTCTCATCGTCAACATAAATTGTGCGCGAGTATCCATTCCAATTGCGCAGGCGCTCGTCGCTCCAGGGACTGGCAATATTCAGGAATCGTTTGCTGAACTCACGGTTCGCATGGGTCGCCAGGTCCGATTTGGCAATCCAGACGAGCGCGTGCGTCGGTTGCCCGTCGGGCATGGCCACGGGTTCGAAGTACAAGCCTTCCGCTTCAACGCGTTGCCGCAGCAGTTCCCAATTATGTCCGCTATTATCGATCTCGGCAGCCACCCGTCCGGTCACTGTCTCGCTGAACACGCTGGGGCTGGCGAGGCCTCCGAACATTTTCCGAGAGAGAATCAGCCGCGCGCGCAGCTCCAGCATCTCGCTCGCGGTAAATGCCGGAGTCATAACCGAAAGCGGACTTGGATTCGTGTCCGTCACCGCATGAGTAAGCGACGAAGCGGCCATTCGTTCGCCCAGCGCCAGGCTGTCGTTCTCGTTGATGGTGCGCATCCGCTCGAATGTATCGAGGATCGAGAGTGCCTGCATCACATGACCGGAACGGTAATCGGCAGCGTTCTGCCGATAGGTTCTCGTGGACGCCTTCACCGCTACTCCATAACTATCGAGGAAAACATTCTGAACGCCCGTCCAGAAAAAACGATTCCAGGTTTGGCGCTTCGGATTGGCCAAATCAATTATTGGTTTTGGTGGTTTGCTGGAAGCCTCACGCTGGTTGCCCACATGTTGATAGAAGAAGGGGATTGCCGATGCTAGCTGCTTCGTCAGATTCGGCCGCGCGTACGTTAACATCCAGACGTAACGCAAACGATCATTTTCCGGATCGTTATCGTTTAAGTTATCGCGCACGACGCTAATCAGCGGCACTTCCGGAGCTGCACCGTTGCTGTCCTTCATTCCATCCAGGCGGCCAAAGATGGTGAGTAACTCACCGCCCGACGCGATCGGTAAACGTTCGACGCGAAACTGCGGTCTCGCAGTCTTCGGAGCGCTTACCTCAGGTGAATCGGTCGTGGGCTGATTCGCGGAGTTTGCGGCGCTGTCGGCAGCCGTAGTGGCGGCTTTAGCCGGATCAGGAGTAACCAGGAATTGTTTAGCAGACTGGGCTGCAGCGCTAATACTGCACAGCGCCAGCACAGCGCACAATGTCAGAGATCGTAACGTCATTCGAGGCTTTATCTCAATTACCGCGTCGGAAGTGGTACTGCAATAAAACGCTCACAAACGGTCGAGTGTTCCGGCACGTGCTGTTCGATGATACTGGAGTTTTTCACGTCTCGCGTACACAGAGCAATGAACATGCCACTTACTTGGCTCCAGTTTGGACGGAGCTGGCCGTCTCTTTGGTTTCGGGTTCCGGCGTCACCGGGCTGGTCCATCCGGCTCGCTCCAACAGACTTACGGCGAAATGAATCGGTATAGCGAAATTAGATGCCGAATTCTCGGTAAAAACCGCAAAGGTAATTCCGATTACCCGGCCCGACGGTCCAAACAATGGGCCGCCCGATCCACCTTCGCCGGTGCGCGCGTCATAGACAATTCGTTTTGCGTCCAGGTCGGTGATGTTGCCCTGCGTCATTAACGGTCGCACGTGTTTGGTTTGCGCCAGGTATGACAGCAGGGATTCGGTCGATCCATAGCGGTTCTGAACGCCGCGCGCTTCGTTCTCGTCCAACATCGCCAGCAGCCGGTCCGGTCCGGACGGATAGCCCATCGTCACCACGATGCGACCGATCGCCACCGAATCTGATTCCTTTTCCAGCGGCAGCACCGGAAGCTTGGGCGGCAGGTCCTTCGCATCAACTGTGCAGACCGCGAGATCTTCACCGCTGGCCGCCTGCTTATATTTGAGCGTCATCGATTGGGTGCTGTCTGGGAAAAAAGCGATCAATTTCTTCAGGCGCGGCTTACCGTTGACTGTGCTCGTCAAGCTCTGCGCGCGCTCGTCCGCCAGCCAGGGTTGGACGACATGACGATTGGTTAAAATGAAGCCGTCTCCTGTATGGAATCCGGTGCCGACAAATGGATACTCGGCGATTTGACCGTTACCCTCAGGCGTCAATTCAGGTTGGTCGGTGCCATTCTGAACCGTGCCTCCACTTTCATTCGTCTGCGTTTCCGGTATGCGTAAGGGACGCCCGGTGCCCGACTCGACGAACATATACGATCCGTAAATAAGACAAACGCCGGCGCCGTAATTGACGCGCAGCATTTCGCCCAATGAGAGCGTGTCAAGAACCTTCTTGTTCGAGTCGATAACCTTACCGAGCTGCTCATTTGCCTTTTGCAGCTGTTCCTGTTGCGCGACCAGCCGCTCCTGCTGCGCCTGAATTGTGCGCCGGTTCTGGCGCATTTCGTTGTATTGAGCGAAGCCAAGATAAAGCGCGCCGACCACTGCAAAAATTATGATGGCGAAGATGATGAGCTTGGTGCTGGTATTGATCTCACGAACGAGTTCGCGCGTGAACTCGCGCAAGAAGATCTTGGCATCGTCGCGGCGCGCCGTCGCTGAAGCTTCCATGGCCGCCTGCTCGATGAAAGGCGCTACGTGCGTGCTCCCGCGGCGTCCGGGGACCATTGCGGTCGTGGAGCTAATTGGGAAAAAGTGTATCGACGGACCGGACGGACCGATCCAAATTTCGTCGCCGTCGTTAATGCTCTTATTGGGTTTGATTGATCGGCCGTTGAGCTTGATGTCCAAAGCCGGATCGACATTCACGATGCGATAAGTACCTTCGAGACGCTTGACCTCGATTGCCGTGCCGTTGGTGGCTGATGTCTGAGGTAAGTTGATTTTGACGTCACAGTCTTCAGCCGTGCCGATGCGGACGGTGTCGGCCATGACCACTTCGGTGGATCGATCGTTGAGCGACGACACATGAATAACAACGCCGTTCGCATCGCGTGGCTGCCGCACCTGGCCGATGTTCCTGAAGTTTTTCACGTCAATATCAAATCAGGCGCCAGCATCCAACCGACCACTGGTGGGGATGCGGTCAATCAGGCGACGCCCGTTCACGATTAATCTTACAATGAATCTTTGGGCGCGCAAAGAGTTTCGTTGTTAAGAACGTGTGTCGGAGCATGGCTTGCAACGGCGTCCCTTAGAAGACGAAAACCCCTGGGTTCGTGTTAGCATGAAAACTCATGGCGCGTCCGGAATTCATTGAAAATGTCGAGCAATTGCGGGCCCTCGCCCCGGTAGCGACGGCGCCGATCCGGCATCACGTTTTTGTTTGCACCGGCAAGTCCTGCTCAGCAAGAGATAGCGCTGAAGTTCTGGAAGCCTTTGAAAGCAAATTGAAGGAGCGAGGACTGCTGTTCGGCCGGGAAGCCAAGGGCAAGAACCCGCGCGGCAGCATATTGGTTACCACTTGCGCTTCGGTGGGTTTTTGCTCGATTGGGCCGGCGGTAATGGTCTATCCCGACGGCGTATGGTACGCCCAGGTTCGCGCGTCAGACGTGAGTGAAATTATCGAGGAACATCTGCTCAATGGTCGGGTAGTCGAACGGCTGGCATTAGCGAAAATTCCCTGCGCAGGAATTGACTCGACGCGGAACAACGGCGAGTGGGAAGCTTGAGAAGGGCGACCAGGGCCCGGCTCACTCGATTGAAACGGTCAGCTTGTAAGTAGCGTTTCCGCGCGTCCCGCCGACGACAATCACATACTCAGCGTCACGCGGTAGTTCTCCGGACCAATCCCTGGCGTCGTCACCATCTCCGGCCCCTGACAGAGCATCTTCTTCGCCCGGCAAATAAATCTGGAACACGGCGTTGTCCTCTTGCGAAGTAATCTTCACTGACATCGTCTGCCCTTTTTTCGCGCCGAGGTAGTAGCGATCTCGATCGCCACGAACCACTGCGCCGCTCACCGTGGCAGATGAAGCGCCGCGAGCGAATTGAATTTTCTTCTTAACTCCCTGAGCGAGCAGTGATGACACTGCGAGGCTGGACAAAAAAGCTAAGGCCAGACCGCGACGAAACAGATCTTTTGAATGAGGTCTCATGGAATATTTGTACCTATCTTTACTGAAATCGGTAAGGCGGCAACTCGCGGATCGATCCGGGCAGGAACATGAGAATGCCCATCTCATACTTGAGTTGATGAACACAGTTCGGTTGCACCACGACGGCGGTTTGCGCGTAGCCGCATTTCGGCATCACCAGGTAATGGAAATAAACCTCCACACGATGCATGCCCGGCGTGAGCTGAAATGAATGTGAGCCCCACGGCCTGAGATTAATCTCGCCGTCAATTACGATTCTCGGGGTGCAGGCGTAAAGGAAAAATGAAAGCGGAAAGAAGCTCGTTTCTATTTGAATACCCGACCATGGTTGTTGAGCAGACATGGGATGCTCCTTATCCTGGCAGCAGCAAGTTGTGATTTTTGAGTTAGCCCGCGCTTGATCCGGTGGCGATTGCTCCTGGTTCTGACCGGGGCCGCCAACGCAGCACCGGCTTGCGCGCCGCGGCAGCTTCGTCGAGACGACCGATGCGTGTTGTGTGCGGCGCGTTGAGAACAAGTTCGGGATCTGCAAGCACCTCTTTCGCAATCGCTCGCATCGCCTCGATGAACTGGTCAAGTTCCTGACGGCCGACTGATTCGGTAGGCTCAATCAGCATGGCGCCCGAGACGATTAGCGGAAAATAGATGGTCATCGGATGAAAGCCGTAATCGATCAAGCGCTTCGCGATGTCGAGCGTGTGCACGCCTTTGCGCGATTGCCGTTTGTCGGTGAAGACGACCTCGTGCATCGGATCTCCGTCGAATGGCTTTTCGTAATCTGACATGAGCCCGTGGGCGATGTAACGGGCATTGAGCACTGCGGCCTGCGTTGCTTCCAGCAGCCCGTCGTAGCCGTGGGTGAGAATATAGGCCAGCGCCCGCAGCATCATGCCGTAGTTGCCGAAGAAGGCTTTGACGCGACCGATTGATTGCGGGTAATCGAAATCCAATTTGAAGGTCTGGAGTCTGGAGTCTGAAGTCTCTTGTTTGACAACGCGCGGCACCGGCAGGAATGGCTCGAGTTCCTTCGAACAGCAGCATGGGCCGGAACCGGGGCCACCGCCCCCGTGCGGCGTCGAGAACGTCTTGTGCAGGTTCAGGTGAATGACATCGACACCCATGTCACCCGGCCGGGCGACGCCTACGAGCGCGTTCATGTTCGCGCCGTCCATGTAGACTAATCCACCGGCGTCGTGAACGATGTTGCAAATCTCCTGAATGTTCTTCTCAAACATCCCTAACGTATTCGGGTTTGTCAGCATCAATCCCGCAACATCGCCGTGAGCGCACAGCTCGCGCAGATGATCGAGATCCGTCAACCCTGCCGCCGTCGAGCGAATTGTCTTTACCGTGAATCCAGATAGATGTGCCGATGCCGGGTTGGTTCCGTGCGCGGAATCGGGAATCAGCATCGTGCGGCGTTTGGCCGAAGCTTCTTTGCCGTCGCGCGCGTCGATGAAGGCCCGGATGATCATGATGCCGGTCATTTCCCCGTGCGCTCCGGCCGCCGGTTGCAGAGAGATTCCCGGCAGTCCCGTGATTTCCGCGAGATGCTGCTGAAGTTCGTAGATGACTTGCAGTGCGCCCTGCGATTCCTGCTCGGAAGCGAGTGGATGAAGGTTCGCAAAATTCGCGATGCGCGCGACCTTTTCATTCAGACGCGAGTTGTATTTCATCGTGCAGGAGCCCAGCGGGTACATGCCTTGATCGATGGAATAGTTCCAGGTGGAAATGCGGGTGAAGTGCCTGACGACATCGACTTCCGTCACTTCCGGCATGCCCTCAAGGTCGTCATCGCGCTGAAACTCAGGCGGGATAATTTCGTCGAGGGCCGTCTCGTCGACATCGAGCGGTGGCAAACTGTATCCGGCCCGGCCTTCCTGCGAGCGCTCGAAGATCAATTGCTCGTTGGGACTGATGTGCGCTGTAACTTTGGTGATATTCGAACTCATTACAAATCTGATCGCTTAGAGGCGGGCTACTGCCCGCCTTCCGGCATAAAAGAACGGGCGGGCAGTAGCCCGCCTCTAAACGTTAGTGTGTTAGATCGCGCAATCCTTCAACCAGCGCATCAATCTGCTCGCGCGTGTTTGTCTCAGTGACGCAAACCAGAAAATCATTTGGCCTATTGGAATCGAACCGCGAAAGCGCGATGCCGCCGTCGATGCCCTTTTGTTGCGCCAGTTTATCCAGTAGCGGCAGAGCCTCAGTCGATGCGCGCACCACGAACTCATTGAAAAACGGACCAGAGTAGGGAAGCGAAAAGCCCGCCAGTTTCCCAATCTCGCGCGCGGCATAATGGGCCTTCTGGGCGCATTGGCGGGCCACGTCCTGAATCCCGTGACGCCCCATCGTCTCCAAATAGATCGTTGCACACAGCGCGATCAATCCTTCGTTGGTGCAGATGTTCGAGGTGGCCTTCTCGCGACGGATGTGTTGCTCGCGCGTGGCCAGGGTCAGGACAAATCCGCGCCGCCCTTTTTTATCGTAAGCCTCGCCAACCAGGCGGCCGGGGATTTGTCTTGCATACTTCTCGCGCGTGGCAAACAGCCCGACATAGGGCCCGCCGTAAGACAAAGGCACGCCAAACGATTGGCCCTCAGCGACAACGATGTCAGCGCCGCACGCGCCCGGCGACTTCAATAAGCCGAACGACATGGCCTCGGTTACGGTGACCACGAGCAAGGCGCCGGCGGCGTGAGCTTTGTCAGCCAGGGCGGCGACATCTTCGATGCAGCCAAAAAAGTTAGGTGACTGAATGACGATCGCCGCTGTCTGATCATCGATGGCATCGAATGCGCTTGCCGGTGTCTGTCCTGAAGCGGGATCAACTTTAGCCGTCTCCAAATCGATTCCCGCGTGTTGGACGTAGGTATGCGCGACTTCCAGATACTGCGGATGAACGGCCGACGAAACAATCACCTTGCGCCGTCGCGTTATTCGTTCGGCCATCAGTACTGCTTCGGCCATCGCCGTCGAGCCGTCGTACATAGACGCGTTCGCCATGTCCAGGCCGGTCAACTGGCAAACCAGGGTTTGGAATTCAAAAATGGCTTGCAGCGTGCCCTGCGAAATTTCCGGCTGATAAGGCGTGTAAGCCGTGAAGAATTCCGAGCGCGAAATCAAATGATCGACAATCGTCGGCGTGTAATGCGAATAAGCGCCGCCGCCGAGAAAACTGATCCGCTGCGCCGCCTGATTCCGCGATCCCATCTCATCGAACCGCTTGAGCAGTTCGAGTTCAGACATCGCCGCGGGCACGTTCAGATGACCGCGCAGGCGAAGGTCCCGGGGGATCGATTCAAAAAGCTTTTCGGTTGAAGCGACGCCGATTTCTTCCAGCATCTCGGCGCGCTCTTCGGGCGAGTTGGGAATGTAACGCAATTGTTTTTACTCTTCGGCTTTGGTGAAATCTTCGTACTCAGCAGCGGTCAGCATGCTGTCAACTTCGCCGCTGTTGCTCATTTTCATTTTGATCATCCAGCCGTCGCCGTAAGGATCTTTGTTGACCTTTTCGGGTTCGTCGTTGAGCGAATCGTTGGTTTCGCTGACCTTGCCCGCGATCGGTGTAAAGATCTCAGAGACAGCTTTTACTGATTCGACTGAGCCAAAAGAATCGTTAGCCGCGAACTCGTCACCGACCTTTGGCAGTTCGACATAGACGACGTCGCCCAGTTGCTCCTGGGCGTGATCGGTAATGCCGATAACCGCGGTGTCGCCTTCGACGCGCACCCATTCGTGGTCTTTGCTGTAGTGAAGGTTGTCAGGAACGTTTGCCATACCTAACCTCAGTTATGAGTTTTGAATTCTTAGTTTTGAGTTTCTGTCTAAATGCGGCGACAGATATTAATAATTCAAACTCAAAACTCAAAATTCATACGCAGCGTGCAGTTGCTACTTCGGCCGCTTATAGAAAGGTAGGGGCACGATTTGCGCGCCGACCTTCTTTCCCCGAACATCAACCTCGATCGCCTGGCCAACCGTCGCGAACTCCGCGGGCACGTAACCCATGCCGATGTTCTTCTTCAAAAACGGCCCCGGGCTTCCTGAGGTGACTTTACCGACGCGCTCACCGTTAATGAAGATGTCCTGATCGTCGCGAGCGATTCCGCGGTCAGTGACTTCGAAACCGATTAGCTTTCGCTTGATGCCTGCTTCTTTCTGCTTCGCCAACGCGTCACGGCCAATGAAGTCGCCTTTGTTCAGTTTGGTAATCCAACCAAGGTTCGCTTCGAGCAGGGTCGTCTCTTCGTTGATTTCGTGGCCGTAAAGGCACATGCCCGCTTCGAGCCGCAGAGTATTCCGGGCCGCAAGTCCGCATGGCAGCACGCCTTCGTCGGTACCAAAATTCCCGGCATCCAGCATTTTGTTCCAAAGCTGCGCGGCCTTGTCAGGCGCAGCATAAACCTCGAATCCGTCTTCGCCGGTGTAACCGGTGCGCGAGACAATTGACTTCACGCCGTCAACTTCGCCCTCTTGGAAATGGTAGTACTTGATTTCCGCCAGCGGCACGTCCGTGAGTTTTTCCAGAATCGAGATGGCATCGGGTCCCTGCAAAGCAATCTGGCAATATTCCGAGCTGACATTTCGCAATTCGACGTTCTCGCCCTGATGATGCGATTTGATCCAGTCCCAGTCTTTGTCCGTCGTTCCGGCGTTGACGACCAGCAGCAAATCATCTTCGCCAAATCGATAGACCAGGAGGTCGTCGATGACTGTTCCTTCAGGAGTCGTGAGCGCTGAATATTGAGCCTGGCCGTCAATCAACTTGCTGGCATCGTTCGACACCAGGCGATTGACGAAAGGAATTGCATCCGCACCGCGCACGATGATTTCGCCCATGTGCGAAACGTCGAAAAGTCCGGCGTGCGTGCGGGTGCGCAGGTGTTCGGTCATCGTGCCCGCGGTATACTGCACGGGCATGTCCCAGCCGCCAAACTCGACCATGCGGCCGCCCATCGCGCGATGCGCGTCGTTCAGTGAAGTTTTCTTTAATTCGAGAGCCGGAGCGGTCACGCGAAATCCTAAACCTGTTAGTTAAGGCCAGCGAACAATCAAGTTAATTTGCGGTAATGCGAAAACTAACATGCGGGTCAGGCAGCGTCAAGGAAGGACTATGATATGAGTGCTCCAGGAAGTATCGCGAGCGGAGACACTGCTCGCGATTGGTTGCTGAAGGTCAGAAGGACAACTCTAATGGCGCCGCGCGTCTTTTATTTCACGGTCGACATTCTTCTCAGCATCCTTGGCTTCATCCTTGCCGACACCGAGATCCCGCAACGTGCGTCCGATGCTGTTACCGTTCGCCAGCCCGGCGAGAATGGCATCAGTCGTAACGTTTGGATGACGGCCGCCTAGATTCGCTCCAAGACGGGTTGCCGCGACATACTGCCCGAACTTCAAATTTGGATTTGCGAGCAACGCGGCTTGATATCCATTACGCAATTCGTTCGCGGTCGTCTGAAGTCTTCCCGCCATTTCCGGATGATCGCGCAAATCTTTGTTTGCTTGCGCTGAGTTTTCACGTTGCAAGGTTGCGCGTTCGAGGCCGGTGTCTGAGCGCCCATTCGAGCGATCTGATGCCGTCGAGCGGCCAACATCGGCGCGGCCATTCGATCGATCCGACGATGTGCTGGTTCCCCGTCCGACTCCGACTCCGCTCGGCGGTCCGCCCACCGGGACTCCTGCCGGCCGTCCGCCTTGCCCACGGCCACGGCCCTGGGCGGAAACAATCGTTTCCATTCCCAGCACAAAGGCGCACGCAAAAAGGATAATTGCGAAAGATTTGATTTTCATACTTCCTCCTGATTCCGATACTGCTTGAGAAGGGCAAGAGGAGAGTACTTTTCATTTTACTGAGCTTGTGGAAGCGCCCTGTTGCAATTGCGTACTGTGGGTATTGTCATTCTCTAAAAATGAAGCGCGGACTACCAAGGCGAAACCGCGCCGGCCTCGCACTCGGGAAACGAAGCCGACGCGGCGTGACCGCTGCAGAAGTACAGCAGCGTTCAACTCATGAAAGTGTCGAGTGTCTGGCGGGAAAAGCTATTACTTCCTAATGTTATTCTCCCAGGATGACGACCCATTCTCGGCGATGCTCACGGCACTCTTTCCGTCGCGGTTCGTGAAGACGATCACAGTTGGCTGAACCGGATTGCCCGCGTTGTCGACGGATTTTCCGGATCGATCAAACCTGAAGCTCCGGGGGTATGGCCCGTCAACCGTCAATTGCTGCTCCTGCAGGCTAACCACGCGTGGAATATCGAGCGCGCCGTCGCCGTCTTCATCAATTCTTACCGAATAGAACTGTTGATTCAGAATGGTAACTTCGCCCATTTGTTTTACGTCAGTTGCCCGTCGACGCATCGAGTCGCTGCGCGCTCGCTCCAGAAATGAGGAGAATTGCTGAGCAGCGCCTTCGCGCGCGTGTGCCCGCTGGGCATGGATGAGGGTGGTAAATGCGTAGGAAACGACAATCAGAATAATCACCGCGACGATTAAGAAATCGACCGTCGCGAATCCATCATGCCGGTTGCTGTTGGATTGTTTGCTCATGTCGCACAGAATCTCTGTCTAGAATTCGCCGATAGCTACGACGCGCGGTCCCGGAGCAGCGAGCGCTCTGCGCACCCACGCCGAGTCGTACTGAACAGTCGAGGTGCCGCCGCCGTCCGTGATCAGCGTCGGCGCGAGAAAGTCGCCGCTGGTGCCAAAGCGGGCCACGAGAATCGATCCCAGAGTGCTTCCGTTTCCGCCACCGTGACGAATTAGCATGCCTTGGCCCAGCACCAGCACTAAACCTTTGAAATCAGCGTTTCCATCCATAGTCAAAGTGCCGGTCACGACTAACAAACCAGCTCCACCGTCCGGCGGTAACACGGCATCCCCATCTACAAACGTAATCTTTGGCGTCGACGCAGTGCCGAATTCGGTCGGCGGTGTCGCGGTGGTGTAATAACGGCCATTGTTGTCCGCGATGGTTCTCAGGGCGATGACAGCCGCACGCGCGTTGTCCGGGTCCTGGAGCAGACTGGGCAAACTGGAGTTGTCGAACTGTTGTACCGCCCCGGGAACGCCCTGGACCTGTGCCGCCGGGAGGCTCTGACCCAGCAGGCCGTTATAGTCGCCGGTGCTGGTAACTGCGATTGCCGGTAGATCGGATCCTGCTGCGTTGTCGTAACCCGAGTAGGAATACACCGAGCTACTTCCAACCTGGACACTTGCCGCATCGCCATTGTCGGCACTGCGCAGCGTAATCGCGCTGACGGGCGAAAAATCGAAGCCGGCTCTCGCCAGCAGGAACTGTAGTTGTTTTTTTGCGGAGCGTGGGCCGAACCCATTGATTTTCGCGATTAATCTCCTGGGTTCCGGAGCTGTTACCGTTATCCCGATTGGAGTCGAGTTATTGGTGCTGATCGCGCTGGCGCTTCTTAAATAGACCGTCCCATTCAAATTATTCGATAGTGAAGGGAAATTAACCACGACTGTCGGGTTCGCGGCCGTGATCGTGCCGGTCAGCGTGCAGTTAATCGTGTAA
This sequence comes from Pyrinomonadaceae bacterium, assembly GCA_044870975.1. GTDB lineage: Bacteria > Acidobacteriota > Blastocatellia > Pyrinomonadales > Pyrinomonadaceae > UBA11740. Next base: position 11,935 of record JBIOZK010000028.1, on the reverse strand, counting down.
GTCTGGGCCCAGGGCGCGCTCTGGCTGATCGTAATCTTGAACGGTTCGGCGTTGAGTGTGGTCGAACCCGTGATGTCAGTCACCTGAAATTTTCCGAGTGCGCCGCTGCCACTCGTATTGACAGTGGTTGCGGCTTGCGCGACATAGGTAATCCTGGCCTGGGTACCGCTGCCGCTGAACATATGCGAGTCGTTTCCGCCCCAGTTTACAAACGCGCCGGAGGTGGTATAGGTCACCAGGTTCGAATTGTCCGGATCGTTCAACTCAACATTGAATGCTAATCCATTTATTGAGGAGTAATTTGCACTGAGCGGCACTCGATCTGGATAGGTCGAATCGTAGCTCAACCAACGTGATAGACGCGGGTTATTCGAATCACCCGAGACGTTCGAGCTCGATTGAGTCACGGCTTTGCGAAAGGTGATGATGTTCTCAGTCGCGATTGAACCGGTGGGATTGGTCGCGAACAGCGGATTAGGCGCAACGTTGCCGCGCATGACCTGGAGTACTTGTTGCGCGCCCGATTCAGCCGCGTAATACGCCTTGGTCTCGGCGGCCATGTCCGCGGTGTTGGCCACGTTCATCGAAGTGATCAGAATCAGCGAGCCGCCAGCCATGAGCAGCGGGACTGAGATCATGAGCACTGTGATCAGGGCTGCGCCCCGCTCATCTCTAAAACTGATTTTTCGCTTTCGGACGCTTGCGCTTTTCATAAATGAACCTCATTCGCCGGTGACAATTAATAACTGACAAGCTCTGCATTGCGCAGAGCGATATCTGAACTAAGCTGGACTTTCGATGCTGGTTGATAACCTGGAGCCCCGGGCGAAGAAACCGCCGGCAAGTTGACGCAGATGGTCATGACCACGTACTTCGCTCCCGCCTTGAGCGCCACTTCGCTCGTGGGGTTTCCGTAAGTGTCGCGAACGTCAGTGATATCGCAGGTACCGGAACTGTAAGTGACCTTGTCGGCGTAGTAATGAAACGTCAACGAGTCAACTCGATTGGCCAGAATCATCTGCTGCGCTGAGGTGTTGACATCCAGACGCACGATGTAACTGTAACCATTTTCGTTGTAGAGAAAGTATTTGATGTCTTCGTCGCGATCGGCGACCGAATTGCTGGTCGTTTCGCTGGAAGATGCGTTCAGGTTGGCACGTACTCGAATCGAGTCAGCACCGGAATCGTCGGCGACAATGCCGTTATCCGTTAGCGCGTAACCGGAATTGGCGATCTCGCGGGTCATCAGATTCAAGCCGCGCTGAGTGTCAGCGAGCGCCTCTGTCCTTTGATTCTCGCGCGTGCGAATACTGAACGAGCCCGCGAGTAATCCGCCGGTTAATCCGATCATTACCAACGTGACCGTCATCGCAATCATTAATTCTGCGATGGTGAAACCGGCTTCGCTTTGTCTTGTATTTGATAGTTTCATAAAGCGCTCACACCTGCATAAAGGCCGACGGAAGGCGCGGCCCGCTCGGTAGAAACACTGGCCGGCGTGGTAGCCCATTGGTTCGGGCTTACGAAAGTCACCGAAACTGTGATCACCTTCAAAGTATCTGATCCGCCGCAAGTGGAATCCCAGCAGACCGTAGTAACGACCGTGTAAGATCGTCCGGCATTCGTGACGGTTTCAGTGGTCGTCGCAGTCGAGAGCAAAGTGTCATCGAACGGCGTGCGGCGGAGCCGCTCTAATCGCTGCTGAGCGATTGCCAGCGCTGCCGCCCGATCGCCGGAGCCGGAGTTGTAATTCACCGCATACACAAACAGCGAGCCCGTAGCCAGAGTCACCACCATCATGATGACCAGCGCAATCGAGGTCTCGAGCAAGGTGAAACCCTGTTCGTTTCTCTTGTCTGGTGCTTCGCCGAGGGGGGCGGGCTTTTTGTCATTAGCAAACATCTGGTTACTCCAGTTATTAGTTAGTGACAGTTATTAAAACCGTCAGCGTGGTGCATGGCGTGTTGAAGTTCACGGCAAAAGTGCTGCGAGCGTTGTTAAGTGACCGGATCGAAAAATTGTACGAGGCGCCGCCGGTGACGGTTTGAGTTGCCGGCGTGACTTGTAAGTTTACCGGCGGCTGAACTGTGATGGTGCCGGTATTGGTCGGAGTGACCGTGATGTTGGCCGTGCTCCCGCCGTTCTTCCTTACCGATATCGAAGAAGGATTGGCTGTATCCGCGCAGCCGACGCCGGTGCCGGTAATCGGCGGTCCGGGCGGCGCGTCGCTGGCATCACCGGTGCAATCGACCGAGTTGTTGTGTAAACCGGATCCGGTAACCACGGCGGTTGATGAAATGTCCGCGGTGCCGGGGACCGCTGCATAGCTGGCGCTGCTCGGGACGGTGTCCACGTCACTATTGACAGTGACGTCGCCGGCATCCGAAACGGCCACCCATGACTGCTCGCCGCTGTCATTTTGGACAGTGAACCGGGCGGTACACGCCTGGGTGCGTCCGCGCCAATTAAAGTTCACGTTCGGCAATTCTGAACTGACGATCGATATGTTCTGCTCGAACGGGATGGTTCGCGTGGCGACACCCTCGCCGAAATCCATGGTCACCACGTAGGTGCTGGCATCAGAGAAGACGACGCTGGAAGTGCCATGTCTCTTGATTGCATCCAGGCGCGCCTTTTCGAGATAAGCCGATAATTGCCGCACTGAGTTTTGCAATCGCAGATTTGCTTTTGCCCGGGTCAAGCCGAGTACGGCAAAACTGCAAATGACGCCGGTGATCGCTAAAGCAATCACAGCCTGGATGATGCTGAACCCGTGCTGCGGTCGCGACGTTTTCTGGTTTTTATTATGCATGCGCCTATTACCGAGGTTTTGCACAAGGATCTCTTTTCAAAGCGTGAAGGATAAAAGCGGGCGAGTAAGTCTCTTAACAACCAGTGTGCCAGTTGCGGCTGCCGCGGGAATCAAGCGGTTTTTATTATGAGGCGAGGACCATAGCCGCAATCACGTTACCGTACGTTACAGGTGAGGGAAGTGGAACTCATAGAACTCGGGTTCCAGAAATCTCCTGATCATCTGCGCGAGGATCTCTCGAAATCTCGACCTTTGAGTTCTGATCCTCGTGTAAGGGCAGGATGACTTCGAAACAAGTGCCCTTGCCGGGCTCGCTCTTTACATTGATAGCCCCACCGTGATTTTCGATGATGCCATGCGAGGCTGAGAGACCCAGTCCGGTGCCGCTATCACCTTTGGTTGAATAGAAGGGCTCGAAGATTTTGGCGAGCACTTCCCGGGACATGCCGACGCCTGAATCTTCGACCCACAGGCAGGCATGACGTTCGTCGCGGCGCGTGCCGACCTTGATCAAGCCGCCATTAGGCATGGCATCGACCGCGTTAAATATGAGGTTTAAGGCGACTTCGCGCAGTTCTGAGACATTGCCGAGCGTCATGACGGCGTCGGAGGCATCGATTTCAATTTCAATCGGGGCGGTCCTGGTAGCTGACTTTGATTGCCACTTGGGACCGGAAATTTCAACGCTCGATTTCACGACTTCCGTCAAATCCACCGGCAGCGCCGTGCGGGTGGTGTCGCGGCGCGAGAAATCAAGCAGTCTCTGCAGTGTCGCTGAGCAATCGCGAATCGCCTGCATGATGATCTTGAGGTGCTTGTTCTCGCCATCGTTGATTGCCATTAGTTGCGAACGACCCTGTATTACCGTCAGCGAATTGTTGACGTTATGGGCTACGCCCGCGGCCAGTTCGCCGAGCGCGCGGAGCTTGTCCGAACGAGCAGCGCGTTCGCGAGCCAGTTTTCTTTCAGTCACATCGCTCATGAAGAGCATCGCGCCGCTGATGTTTCCGTCCTGCCAAAGCGGTGAGGCATGAGCGTCCATGTAACGTTCGCGGCCGTCGCCGCACTGGGTGGTAATTTCACCCTGAGTCTCTTCACCCGTAAGCGCGCTGTGAAGCATCGCGCGCGTTTCATCCTGCGACTCGCTGCCGACAAACGTGCAGAAATCACGGTGCAGCACCACCGAAGGCGTAAGACCGGTGCCAATCTCGGCTCGCTTATTCATCCAGGTAACGCGCAATTCACTATCGATCGTGTAGATCTCAGCCGGCGCGAGATCCACGAGACTCGCCAAAGAGGCGCGGTGCTTGTTAGCTTCGCGCTCGGCGTTTCTTAATTCAGTAATGTCGCGGGCGATTACCAGGCAACGCAACGCGCGATCGCCATTGCGTTTCGGCGGGATAACGCGCACCAGTAGAGTCCGGTTTGCATCGCTTCCGAGGGGAATTTCAACTTCGACCGGCGTCGAACGTTCGAGCGCGCGATCGACCATGCATTTGCCGTCGTCGACGTGCCAGAACATCTCGCAACAGCGGCGGCCCATCAGAAACAACCGCTGGGCCGATTCAAGCCGTTCGGCGGCGTGATTCATGCGCATCAGCCGGCGGTCTTCGCCGAAGACGTAGACGGCGTCGGTGCCGGCATCAATCATCGCCTCCCAGATTTTTTCCGAGGCCGCGTACTTTGAGCTGAGCGCAGTCTGCGCCTCGAGCTGTCGCTTCAGCGACAGCATCGGGTCAGGCGCGACTGGTTTGGTGTTTGGTAGTGATGTGGGGTCCGCACTCATTGTAAGTGTTTCTTTCCAGCTCCAGACGATCACAGAATCTGCTTGAACCCGGTCGGCTCAATATGTTGAAAGAGAGGCGTTGACGGTGGCAGTTTGGTCGGGTCGGTAAAGGTAATATCGAACGCCCAGTTGCGTAACGGCGGTCCATAGATCGAACTCTCGGCGTTGTATTGTCCAACGGCCTGAGTCGAGTGATAAAGCGGGATCAGCGAACCCACGAAATTCCAGCGAGCGGGCCAATCTTCCAGGAAGCGCGGGAAGTTGTGCATACCGCCACACAGCCGGGATTCGCCCGAGGCGCTGTTGCCGGCGTCAGGGCTGCCCGCCATCGCGGAAAGGTTGTTGCCGGCGATGATCGCAGCTCGCACCGAAGTCTCCTGACCAAACGTCGGTGAGCGATCGGCCGACCGCTTACTGAAGTCATCCGGGTACATTGCCGTCTCGCTATCAAAGAAAGTCTTCGAAAGCGGGAAGAAGGCATCTGAGATGATCGACGCCGGTACCTGATTGCCGACGTAGTAGTAACCGTTGCTCGTATCATTCAGCGATGCAGTGCCGCTTGGCGGCGCGGCGTTGATGCCGGTCGTATTGTAGTTGCCCCAGATGTAAACCATGTTCTCGGTGGCCACGGTGATGCCCTTGGTGGCGGAAAGCTTGCCGGCGCCGCCGCTGATCCACAGGTTCTCGCCGTTAAATAGGCGGACTGCGTTGCGGAACATCTTGTGATTGACGCCGGTCGAATCAAGATTGACCCAATCGTTAACGGCCAATGCGCGTTTGTTCAAATCAGTGCCATAGCCGGGCGAAACGGTGCTGAGCACTGCGGGATCGGGAAGCTCGTTCGTGTCTTTCACCAACGTGCCTTTTTGCTGAACATCTTCGCCGGCATCCAATAGTCCGTTGGGACCGTAGATGTCTTCGTTGTCGACCATTCCATTCGTGGCGTTAACAGTGTTGCCATTGATGGTCATCGATTTCACATCATCACCGCGACGATCAGAAATGTAGATGGTGTAGCCGTCGGGCGAGGCGATGTTGGCGCTCAACGCGTTCGAACCGATCAGCAGATTGTTGTCGAATACGCCATCAAGCCAGCGCGCCAGGTTGTGCATATTGATTTCGATTACGTTGGTGATGCCACGTTCGTAAACATTGCCAGAGGCCAGCGAAGTGTTAATCCGACCCTCGCGAACGTTATAGACATTGATGGGGACAATCGCATTCCAGTTTCGGTTTTTGCCCCAGTCGCTGGTGCCCCAGTCCGACAGCAACTGACACATCACCGGTTGGCTACTGGCTGCGCACACGCCATCGTCCGGAATGCCGCCCGGCATGTCTGAGCGCACCGGTTGCGAGCCGGAAGGTGTGTCATCGACCAGATTCGTCAAATAACCGTACGTCGCATCCTGCGCCGGATACCCGGTGGCAATCCTGACTTCGCCGTCGGCACCCTTGCGGGTCTTATTCATGATGTCCGTCAGAGTGTTGGTGTACGAAGGATCGCCGTTGAGTGCCGGGTTGGTTAAACCACTCGCATCACGGCTTCCTTGCGTGTAGGCAGCCCACAACGGACGCTGTAGATAAATGATGCCGTTCGGTTCGCCTTCAGTCATGCCGAGACTAAGGATTTCCGTGGTCACGTCACGCGCGACGCCGTTGGCATCGACGATTTGAATCAGAATGTGGCCGGTAATTCCCGCACCCGGAGGAATGGCGTAACCGTTCGACGATTTCGGAATCGCGGTAAACGAATAAACGGTTCCGGTGTTAGCGGTATAGCTCACCGTGAAGTTGTAGGTCGAAGTGTTCGTGCCGTTGAGAGTAAAGCTGGTATTGCTCACTTTGGTTATTGTCCAGCCCCCCAGAGCTTGTGGCGCGCCAATCAGATTCGCGATAAAAACCTTGTCGCCGGTTGAGAATCCATGATTGGTATTGGTCGTCACCGTAATGTAACTGGAGCTCGTGCTCTTCGTGACACTTGAAATGGCCTTTATCGGCGGCGGCGCCTTAATGCCGCGGACGGTGTCGGCCTGGACCGCTGAGCCGTTCTGCTGTTGCTGGTTCCAGCTTCGCGGGGAGGTGCCTTCGTTGTAGCTGTTGTTTTCAGCAGTATTGGTATCGCTGATTCGCCACAGCGCGCGCCCGCCGCCATGGTTAGTCGGCGTATCATTAGTAGCTCCGGCCGGCAGGGGAACCGGATTGAAGTTCGACAGATAGACTCCCTGCATCGTTGAAACTCCAGCCGTATCGGTGGCTGAATTTCCTTCGTCGTCGATCAGGATTCGTACTTGAGCTTTCGAATGAAAACGTGAGTCTTTCAGTATCTGACTATCACTCGGCATCATGCGCTTAATGATTTCTCGCGTCAGATTGCCTTCGATTTGCATTGGCAGCAGCAGTTGCGCGGCGCCGGTGCTGCGGGTCAGCACCTGGCCGCCAAAACGGTTCGCGGTTCCTGAAGCGGCGGCGACTGACGTTGTATCCCACGTGGCGTTAACCGTGCCGGCAGGCGAGCCGGGAAAATAGCCGCGCGTGCCGGAGGTGGCGCCGGAAATGTTCGGCCCATTGGTCACGCTGCCCATCGTCAGCGGCACCATGGTCGAGCCGACTTTGATGTTCATTGCCTCGTCGTGGGTGTTGCCATTGCGCAACACGTCCACCACGAGTTCGTTTGCGGTGGTGACTTTGGAAAGAAAAGTGGTCGTACCGCTGACATAAAGATTGCCGTTGGCGTGGACGCGGCCGTTGAAGGTGAACTGCGGGCCGGGGTGAACCTCGAGATCGTCATTGCTGAACATGCCGAACTGAAAAATCGGCACGAGATAGTTATTGATACGACGTTGCAGATGCACTTCCGCTCCAGTGGCCGTCTGGCGAGCGGTGGTGTCAACCACATAGGGATTGACTGAAGCGATCAAGCCCGCGAACGCACCGGACGGAATCGTCACCATGCCCGCGGGCGCAGCGGCGTCCGGCGCAATTGATTGATTGGGCGAGCCGTCAGGTTTACTGAACGAGAAACCTTCGGCGACGAGTTCCGACGGGTAAGCGGCCGCGACGGCATCGAGTTGTGATTGCGTCGGATGCGACGTCTTGGTAAACAGCGCGGAGAAATCGCTGGTCATCTTTTCGCTGGAGGCGGCCGCGGCATAGAAGGTTTGCGTCCGTTGCAGGTCGCTGCCCGCGATCCGCGATTCGTGCGTCACCACAGCCAGCACGGTCATGCTGACGGCGGCCAGCAACGACATGATGATTAGAGAAGTCAGCAACGCGCCGCCGCGTTCGTTACGGCCGGCTTTTCGGGCATTTGAATTGATGGTGCGCATGAGAACTCCTGTTTGCAGCGTCGCTAAGTCGATAAGTGAACGCCTCCAAATGCGGAGGGCGGAGGTTTGATGTCTGCCTGAGATCACGGACCAATCGCCTGTCGGAATTGCAGATTGCGGACGGTCGTGTGCGTCGTCGAACAAATGTTTTGTTTGCCGTTGGTGTTGGCGCCGCACGTGGTTGTGCTGGCATTCGCGTTGGTTACGGCATTAATTTTTCCGACAGTCTCCAGCCCAATGGTGGTTTCGATTTCGCGCACGGCATTCTGCTCAGCCGACGAGCTCAGCACGCGCATTGGTTGGACCGTGTTGCCGTTGCTGTCGGTAAGATTCGTCAAATAACGGAACTGCAGGTTGCTGACGTGTTCCGCGACGACCGTATCGCGAAATCCAGCGCCCCGGACGCCGATTACGCGTCGCATTAACAGTCCCGTGGAAGTGACGTAGTACTGGATAATCTGGAGCCGCATGACGGCCACAGGTGATGTGTTCAAGCTCGCCACGAACGTCGCCACCTGCGAGATCGAAGACAGCGAGCTGTTCTGGTTGAGACCGTAGGCGTCACCGTTTGTCAGCGTCACCTTCTTATTAATGGTGTCGATGGCAGAGACCACTCCGAAGGCAGCGCTGTTCTGCGAGGTCAAGGCGTAGATTTCGCCGACCTGGAACAACCCAACTTCTGATGATGTGCCCATGGTCATAATGGTGCTGGTACCCACGACGCTAATCTTTCCGGCAAACAACGAGACGCTGTTTCCGGAGTTGAAGCTCGTGTCCCGAATCAGCATCGAAATGCGATCGCTGCCGACCTGAAAAGTTGCCGCGGGATTTGACTGGGGAATCGCGGTAGCCGTCGGAATTGTGTCGTCTGAAGTCACGATGCCGATGCACGGAAAGTTCGCATCATTGCAAGTGACGGGCGTGCGCGTGATGTATGACTGCACAAACGCGAGTGGGGCCGTAATCGTGCCGATCCCGCGCAAACCGTCTCCGGCGCTGGTCAAATCGCGGTTGATAACTTCGTGGGCGTTGCGGAGCGATTGCTCGGCATCTGTAAGGTTGTAGGTTGAGTTGGCGTACTTGACACTGCTGCCTACGAGGGCGAGTGAAGCGGCGCCCACCACCAGCATGCAGCCGAGCGCGACCAGCATTTCGGCCATCGAAAAACCTGCCTGGCTGCGATTCTTATTTTGTAAATTCATATCGTGCTCGACCGGGGGTCGCCCTCTCTCTGAACTATCTGAAATTGCTGTGTGCGTCGTCGTTGAGATAACTCACCGCCACGAGATTGCGCGTCTTTCCGCCGGGATCCTGATATTGCAGGGTGACCTGTACGCGTTTCAGGTAGGGACTGAGATCCGTGATAACTATCTCGCGCGAACAACCACTCATCGCCCACGTCGGTTGATTCTGGCCGGTAGTCGGATCGATCAAATCGTCCGACGTGCCAAAGATTCCGTCCGGTCCCGGATTAATCGAGACGGGCTGGAAGCCAGTCGGGAATCCGGCAAAATTACGGGTGGCGCCGGCGTTGTCTACATCCCCAACATTGGCGATCTGGCCGAAGGTCAGACGGCCGGTGTTACGCAGGGTTTCCATTTGCTCAAGCATCGACACGGCCACCAATTTTGTATTGGTCAGATTGCGTCCCTTGTTGCTCACCGCAATTGCGTACCCAATGGAGCCGGCTAGCGCGAGCAGGCCCACCGTCAGGATCAGGGTGGCCACGGCCATCTCGAGGATGGTCACGCCTGCTTGTGAATTGAGCTTTCGCGATCGCATCCGGCGCTTATTCGGCGAATTTGCTTGCACTGGTGTTGTACCTCCAGACCTTGATTCTGCCGGCTGCGCCGAGAATGGAAATCGCAGAGGCCGTCTGCGTTGGAACCTGGCTGTTGTAGAAGAACAGCGAGGCCGTGGTGTAATTGCCGGAGCTGTCCTGGACAGTTCCGTCAGGTTGAAAAGTGACGTTTACCAGGCCTGAACCCGAAAGGGCCGTCAGTATATTCCCGTCGTCGAGCGTCGTGTTTGTGATCGCGCTCGGGATTCCATAGGTCAATTCGGCCGCGTTCGCGCCCGTGGCCAGCGGGATTGTAGCTACGATGGACGTGCAGACCGTATTCGGATAACCGGACGCGGTAAGCACGAGCTGGCCAGTCATGTTGCAGGCCGTAGTGGCGTTGTTATTGTTGTTATGGTCGAAGATCTTAACGGTCTTGGTGGTGTTGTCGTATTGAAAGGTGAAGGCTTGCCGTTGCGTCATCGCCTGCTGACGCGCGAACCGCATTTGCGTGGCGATTTCTCTAGCTATGGAACTCGCCCGCATCAGCCGGCGCGCCGCAATCATTTGCGGTACCGCCACCGACGTAATAATTCCGGCGATGGTGAGCACCATCAGCGTCTCAATAATTGAGCGACCTGCTTCCCTCGCTCTAGTCACCATGGGGGCGTTGATTTGTTCGATCGTCAATTTCTCGTGCATGTCACTCCCACTCATTGACCAGCTAGGCGATCTAACTCTCGCCGCGGTTGCCTGTGCAATGGCAGTGCCAGCAGCGAAAGCCGCAAGAAACCTAAGAATTTCCGCGGAATCGGCGAAATCGGTCGTTCAGATTGACACTTTCAGTGACAGTGGGCGGAAGGTCTTCTCCCATGAGAGCGAGGTAAACAGCGAACCGGACGCGAGGTTCAATGGCAGGCGAAAATTAAGTGTAGGCGTGCTCCTTTCGTTTTGCTATATTGAAACAGTGCAGCCGAGGGTGCCTCAGCCCTCGCGCCTGTCAGCCTCGATTAAGCTTCAGCAAATCTTCCTTTCCGAACCAACTGGTTAATCCAACGGATATCAGGAAGGGGCTTAATTAACCCCGAAAGAAATCGACTATGGCACGAATAGATGAACTCCTAAGAGATATGAAAGTGCGAGGTGCGTCTGACTTGCACCTCACCTCCGGCTCGGCGCCGTACATGCGCGTTCATGGCGAAATGGAAAAGCTGAACTATCGTGAGGTCACACCTGAGACCGCAGAGAGTCTGATTTTTGAGATCCTCAACGAGAAGCAGCGTGACCGTATCAAAGAGAATTGGGATTTGGATCTCAGCTACCCGTTGCATGGAACTGGCCGGTTTCGCGTAAACGTCTTCATGCAGCGTAACGGCATCTCAGCCGTGTTTCGTCTCATACCGGAAGAAATCAAAACCATCGAGGAGCTTGGTTTGCCCAAGCAGCTCACGACGCTCATCGATGCGTCAGAGGGCCTGATCCTGGTGACCGGACCAACAGGTTCCGGTAAGAGTACGACCCTCTCGGCGATGATTCACACCATTAACATGAACGAAAAGGCCCATATCATCACCATCGAGGACCCCATCGAATTCGTGCACAACAACCAGAGCAGTCTGGTGAGCCAAAGAGAAGTCGATAGTCATACGAAGTCATTCGGCAATGCTTTGCGAGCAGCGCTGCGTGAAGATCCTGACATCATCCTGCTGGGCGAAATGCGTGACCTCGAAACTGTGTCGATGGCCATTACCGCGGCCGAAACGGGACACCTGGTTTTCGGCACCCTCCATACCAACAGCGCGATCAAGACCATCGATCGCGTCATCGACGTTTTCCCCGAAGCACAGCAAACACAAATCCGCGTCATGCTCTCTGAGAGTCTTCGCGGCGTGGTCGCACAGTCGCTGCTGCCAAAGCCCGATCATCAGGGCCGAGTTGCGGTCGCTGAGATTCTGGTGAATGTTCCGGCGGTGGCCAATCTGATTCGCGAAGGCAAGACCCATCAGATCGCGAATGTGATGCAGACTGGTCGCGCCCATGGCATGGTGACTTTTGAAGGCGCCGTCCAGGACTTGATGCAGAGAGGATTGGTCTCAATGGACGATGGCATGAATTTCCTGCGTCGTCGCAGCGGAGGCAAACAAATTAACATGCCCTCATCGATGGGAACCGCGCCACGTGTGCCGTCCAGTCCCGCGATAAATTAACGATCGTTAAAATACGAAAAGGCC
>JBIOZK010000027.1:0-2689 GCA_044870975.1 Pyrinomonadaceae bacterium | reverse complement strand
CGTTTCGATCGCTCGTCAACGCGAGCAACAAAGCTGCCCAGCCATTTCTTCCTTTGGCGTTGACGTCAGCACCAGCCTTCAGCAACACATCAACCATTTGCGCATCGCCCCGCGCTGCCGTGGCGGTTAAGGCCGTGTCGCCGTTCTGGTCATGGGCATTCGCATCAATGCCGGCGGTAATAAATCCTCTGACGGCCATAACATCACCAGCTTCCGCAGCGCGGAAAAAAGAGGGCTCGTCAAATTGATACCCCCGCAGTAGCAGGAATCGCTTGGCCGCTTCCGGCGTCGGTTCAAAGGCTTCTTTGTCCGCGCACGCAGCGCAGGCGCCAAGCGTCGCGGCAGCAATTAGGGTCAATAGACGCGACGCTCTTACTTTGCGCATGGCGACACTTCTGCGCGAGCAATACGGATAGGTACGCTTGGTTTTTCATTCTCAGACGGCGCGCGGTTAATGGCATCCGCGACTTCGATGCCACTACGCACCCGGCCAAACGCAGAGAACTTGCCGTCGAGATGCGGACCGGCGCCGACCAGGATAAAGAAGTGGGTCGACGCGCTATTGGGTGCGTCGCTGCGCGCCATCGAGACTATGCCGCGCTCGTGTTTCAGATCGCTGGGCTCATCGGGCAGGCGCTTGCCCATTCGATTGGCCAGCTGCTGATTCCACGTTTCGCTCGTCTGGAGATCGCCGCCCTGGATCACGAAACTCGGGACAACTCGCGAGAAGGTCGTCGAGTCCAGCGATCCGGTCGCGGCCAGATTTAGAAAGTTCCGCACTGCTTCAGGCGCCTTGTTCGGCAGCATCTCAATGACAATTGCGCCCTGCTCTGTCTCAAGCTTCACACATTGGCCGGTCATCTTCTCGACTGAAGCCCCGTCGAATGGATCGGGCTTCGGCTGCGCCTTCTCGGCCGGTCGAGAGTTTGCCTTCTTGGGAGTCTCGCTGTTTGGCGTCGGGTTTTGCGACACGGCAGTGCTGCAAAACAAAGCCATGACAATGAAGATCGCCGGCGCAAACGAGCTCTGTGCCCAAATCCGCTGCATAAATCTAATCACAGACCCTTCTCCGCTAGTTCTATCGCGCGAAACATCGCCCGCGCTTTGTTCACACATTCCTGAAACTCCTCAGCCGGAATTGAATCAGCTACGATCCCCGCACCCGCTTCGACCGTCGCAATTCCATTCCGTAACTCAATCGTGCGAATGGCAATACACGAATCAAGATTGTCCGCGTAGTCCATGTAGAGCACCGCACCCGCGTAGACGCCGCGCGGCGATGGCTCCAGCTCGTCGATGATTTGCATGGCCCGAATTTTTGGCGCACCGCTTACTGTGCCGGCCGGGAAACAGGCCGCGAATGCATCAAATCGATCCAAACCGTGACGCAAAGTGGAATGCAAGCTCGAAACCAGATGCTGCACTTGTGAATAACGCTCGACGAACATTAACTCTTCAACTCGCACCGATCCGTATTCCGAAACGCGTCCGAGATCGTTCCGCCCCAGGTCAACCAACATTACATGTTCGGCGACTTCCTTCTCATCGTGACGCATTTCCTCGCCGAGTCTGGCATCCTCCGATTCGTTTTCGCCGCGCCGGCGCGTTCCGGCGATCGGCCGGTACTCGAGCGCGCGATTCGTGCAGCGGACCAACATCTCTGGCGACGCGCCAATAATTGTCTCTTCACCCATTCGCAGGAAATACATGTAAGGCGAGGGGTTGGTCGCGCGTAACGCGCGATAAATTGCCAGCGGCGAAGCGCACGTTGATTTCGAGAACTGCTGCGCGATTACGGTCTGATAGCAATCCCCCGCCGCGATGTAATCCTTCACGCGGCCGACCGCAGTTTCGAAATCTGCGCGCGGCCAGTTCGATTCAACCTCACGCGCTGCAGTCTCACAACCCTTCGATCCTGAATCAAGTAACGCAACTTCGCGATTGAGCCGGCGCTCAATCTCAGCAGTTTCCGCAACCGCGGCCTCGTAAATTCCACGAAGGGAATCTTCGTCGTCCGCCCCCTCGTCGATAAAGGCCACGCTCGTGATCTCCATCTGCTGGCGCACCCGATCGAAGGCCACGATGTTGCGAAAAAACATCCACGCGGCGTCGTCCACGCTCGACTTCTGCTGGCCGTTATTCAGAACGGGCTCAAACCATCTGGCCGCGTCGTAGGCCACGTAGCCGACGGCGCCTCCGCACAGCGGCGCCAGGTTGGCGCGTGGCGCGAGACGTTTATTCCCGAAATGTTCGCGCAGAAATTCGAACCCGGATTTGTTGACCACCTCGCGCTGCCCATTTCGGTCGACGATCGTCTGATCGCCGCGCGCCCGTGCAACCATCCAGGGGTTTGCGCCCAGAAATGAATAACGCGCAATGCGCTCGCCGCCTTCGACCGATTCGAGCAGAAACGCGTGCGCAGCGTCACCTGCGATTCGCAGAAACGCGCCCACCGGCGTTTGCAGATCAGCCAGCACGGTGCGAACTACCGGCACAACGTTACCGCGACCGGCTTCGGCCTGAAATTCTTCGAAGGTGGCGGGGGTCAGATCGAGCATGACGCAGCAGTCGAGTTTATATCATGCAACCATACGTGTCAGAACCGGGAGCGGTAGCGACCGGATCAAGCAGTACTTCCCGAGCTCAGAGCTGAAATGTATTTCCAAGTAGCCTGTTGATCCGGTCGCTA
>JBIOZK010000026.1:0-20889 GCA_044870975.1 Pyrinomonadaceae bacterium | reverse complement strand
CTGTTCCCGGTCCATGACGCACGCCCGCTGGACCATCGGTCAGCGCCAGCGCCGGAATGCCGAGCCGCGGGACGCCGGGCACGTATCCGATGTAACCACGTCGCTGCGCGCCATGCAGCATTTGAATTTTCTCTTCGAGAGTCATTCGCGCAATGAGCGTGTCCACACGTTGTTCAATCGATTGCGCAGAGGAAACAGATGCCCGGCTAACATCTACGCCTTTGAGTGTTACCAACGCGGTCGCGATTAGCGATTGCTTGAGAAAGGATCGCCGGCTGAATGGCATATGCAAAGCAGAATATGGGGAACGATCAGTCGAGGCAAGCAGGCGCGGGTTTCATTAAACGTGCGGTGTCGATGATTAGAGCGTCGTCCGCGAACTTGAAGTTTCGAGTTGTTCCGACTACAACGTCAGGAAGCACGTCAAGAGAGGTAGTATTGATCGCCATGAGATTCAAAAACTTCGCCACGATAATTATCGCCTCGGCTGCCTTTGCCCTGTCGACAGCCCACGCCCAGATTACGGCGAACAAATTCACTGAACGCGAAGTCACTTTCAGCGGAGCGGGTGGCCTGCAACTGCGCGGCACGCTTGTCTTGCCGTCGGCAACAAAAGGCAAAGTGGGCGGCGTGCTATTGCTCGCGGGTTCCGGTCCGAGCGATCGGAATGGCAATCAGCTGCCGGGACTAGTTACTGATCTGCTGAAGCAGATTGCGGAGCGTCTCGCTGCCGACGGATACGCCAGTCTGCGTTTTGATAAGCGTGCAGTGCGCAGCTACGCCAGTTCATGGCCGAAAGACGTTCCGGCACTGAACGAGTTCTTTTCATGGGACAATTTCGTCGGCGATGCGCGCGCCGGTTTGGACTTTCTGAGATCTCAGCCGGAAGTCAATGCAAAACAAACCGTGGTCGCTGGTCACAGTGAAGGCGGGATCATCGCGATGCAAATCGCGCACGATCTCCAGGGCAAACCAAACGCGCTGGCAGCTTTGATTTTACTTAGTTCTCCCGGTCGCCCGTTAGGTCCGGTACTGATTGAACAAATCTCCGACCAACTGAAACGCGGTAACATTACCGGCGAAAAAGCTAAACCTTACGAAGACTACATGCCGCGGGCAGTCGTTCAGGTCATTAAAGATGGGACTGTGCCGCCGAACCCACCGCCGGGCCTCGGGGCAATCTTTCCGCCGAGCGCGCTAAAGCTCTTGCAGGTTGAGTTGGCTTTCGATCCGGAGAAAGTGCTGGCGACCTATGGCGGCCCGGTGCTGGTGATCCAGGGTGAGAAGGACGTTCAGGTTTCAGCGACCAGGGATTTTCCCATTCTGCAATCGACGCTCAAGGCGCGTAAACGCGGCACGTACAAGGCCGTCGTCATGCTTTCGGCAAGTCACAACCTAAAGCACGTTGAGAACGAAAATGCCGAGCCCGGGTTCGCCGGTCCCGTGGTGCCGCAAGCGCTCGACACGATCTCAGATTGGTTAAAACAGACGTTGAAGCATTGAGGAAGAGTGCGTTATTCCGGGCGAAGGGTTAATCGATAATCGGTTACATTCTGACAGGGCTTCAATTCAGTTTCGGCTTTTTCATTTTCCGCCTCACGCAGGATCCGCGCTCGTAGTACGGCTTCGTCCGGCAGGCGCAACTTCGAGAGCATGTTGGTGTCGCTTTCGGCAGCGCCTTTGGCGACAATCCAATAACGGCCTGGCGGCACGTTACTGAAGCTAAAACTCGCAGCATCAACAAGCGACACAAAATAGCGCAACACGTCTTCTCGCTTGTCTGGCTCGGCGGGCGTCAGATAAACAAAAGTCCGTGGCAAAAGCTCTTGACCTGATGACGACTCTACTCGTCCTTCGATCGAGGCCGCGCCGGCCGCAAAGGTGATCGTCAAACCTGAATAGCTGTCACCGCTCTTAAGTGTCGTCCAATTCTTCGCTGCATCCAGCGGCTTATTCGCCTGCACAGCCGGCGCGGCGGTTGGCCAGGCAATCGATTTGAGATACCAATACTTCGCCAGCGGTCTCGTCACGAATCGATACTGCCCAGCGGCCAGGTTTCGCAGCCTGAAAGTGCCTTGCTGATCCGGAGTTGCCGGTCCTCCCAGTCCCCAGACGAACTGCGGCTGATCCTTGGCCTCTTTCTTTTCATTGTGCCAGGCAGCGATGACAGTCTCGCCCACCACCGGACGGTGCTTTCCCTGACACGCGGGAACCTTCGACTCTTCGAGCACAACGGAACCGCTCATCGACGCCAATGGCTTTAGGCTCAATTCAACGCCGGTTATGTCCGCGCCCTTTACTGTTATTCGCTGCGGCTCCGAGATAAACCAACCCAGGACCGGGGAATAATTTTGCGCCACTATCTGGTAGTCCCCATCGACAACGCCGGAGAACATGAAGCCACGCGCCATCGGATTCTGATATGCGTTATAGCTAACCTGCTGCATCCCACGAAAATCTGAGATGAGGGCGAGTTGAAATGAGCGCTCCTCACTCGAAGACGACACAGCGCTGCCGCTAACACTGTGCCCGGGTTCCTCACGACAACGAATGTCGATGTTCGAAATTTCCTCGCCGGAATTGACCGTGATCTCAGCCGCGCTGTCACGCGTCGAGGAAGGAGCGAACGTCGGCGCGTCTGTAGCAAACGGTTCGACCCGATAACTTCCACCCTCGCCACCGCCCGCTGAGACGAGATAAGTGCCCGGTACCAAACCATACATTCGATAGATGCCGCGATCGTCAGTTTGTTGCCAGCCGGACGGTCTCGAGTAGCGAACCGGTTGGCCTTTGTAGTCACGAATCAGGTGCGCCCGAACCTGCACGGCAACCACCGGTTCACCGTTTGCCCGGGTTACCACTCCGGTGATCACGCCGCCTTTCATCATTTCCAAACGAACAGAATCACCGGCCCGGTAATAGCCAATCGGATTTATATCCGGATCGCGCGGCCGCGAAACATAGCCAGGCGCCTCGGCGACTATTTGATAAGCAATCGGGGCCAGGTCGGTCGCCCGAAAATTCCCCTCGGCGTCGACCGCCACAATCTGTCCCTGATTTCCACCGTATCCGCGAATATTGACCATCGCGTTGGCGATCGGTTGGCCACTTTCATTGACTACGCGACCTGTGATTGTTCCTTTCGTCCTATCTTTCTCGTTGTTCGACGACTGGGCACAGAGGGACGCAGCGCATCCGAGCAAGACGATGAGAGTCAGCATGCGACGCTGCGAAAGGCGATGCATATTGATTACGGAATGGGCTGGGTCAGGTCCAGGGTCACAGTAAGATCATTGACCGCGCCGTCAGTCACAGTCACTTGTTGTTTTGCCGAAACCGGGCGCCGCCAGGTCGGGCCATAAGCGAGCACCAAGAGTTCATAGTTGCCGGCCGCGAGTCCTTCGATCAGGAAATGGCCGCGCGCGTCCACGTCCGCCGCTGAGCCGCCGTAATCCTGCTCTCCGGGTCTGGATACTTGTACGAATAGCCGCCCGCCTGCCGGCAGTGCGCCGTTTGAAATCTTGATGACGCCACTGATGCTCCCGCTGCTGTGCGTTACAAACAACCGCAGGCCGCTGATGTGCTCATTTCCCTGGAGCTGAAGGCCGTTGGGTAGCACCACACCATCGCGCTCGACCCGCACGAGCGTGAAGCCACCGTTGCCCCTGGCCCTGCCGACGCCAAAGGTAATGGTGCCGTTCCTCAACCCACCGATTACAAAGCTACCGTCAGGCTTAACGCCCCCACTCGTGGCGCCACTAATGCCCTCGGCGTCGTTTTTTATGTAGGCCATCACGGCCAGCCGCGACAGCATCTCCAGGGTTGGTTGTTTTTTTCCTTCGAACACGACGTTGCCTGAGATTAATGCCCCTCTCTTCATTTTCACCACCAAATCGGTAACGTCCGAATCGATGACGTCGAATCGTGAAGGTTCCCGGGCTTGCAGGTCTGATCCTTCGCCCATGTAGATCGAAAGCTCATACTTTCCGGCCGGCACGTTCATCAATCGGAATCGCCCCTGCTGATCGGAAACTGTGCCGTTGTCACCACTTTCGCTGGAGGTGTGAGTAGCATCGTAGGTGATGATCCTGGACAAACCGATATCGACTTTCGGCACCGGCTGTCCGGATTCGTCAACCACCCGCCCTGAGACTTTAAACGACGGCGGCGAGGGACCGACTTTGATATTGATGTCTGAAACTTCAGCCCCCTCGGCGACATCGATGATGCCGGCTTTGTCCGCCGCCTGCGCGTCAGGGTAATACGTCATCGGCAGATACGCCGGCGAGCCCGGCCGGTATCGTCGCGGGTCGTTGACTAAAACTTTGTAACGACCCGCAGGAATGCCGAACAGGCGATAGACGCCGCGATCATCAGTAAAACCGTAGGGCAGGCTGCGGCCCGGCCGTTCCTTCGACTTCTCCACAGCGAGTAGATTCAGATTCATCTCGATCAACGGTCGGCCATCTACATCGGTAACTTTGCCGGTAATCACGCCACCGCGCACGAGATCGAAATTAACGTTCTCGGCCGCATCATCATTGGCGACCACCACTGTCTGGCCTTCGGGATTGGCCAGATCGGAGAGGACGAGGGCCGGCGCTGCGGGTGCGACTCGATAGGTACCGTTGGCAACGTTGTTGATGCGATACACGCCGTCCTGATTCGTTGTCGCTTTGTAAGCGCGGGGTGACTGATTGGGGCCCATCGTCTGCGCGCCCACGAGAATGCCAGGCGCCGGCTTACCTTTAATGGTGACTTTGCCGGTGACCGACGAGTTCGGCTCGTTCTTCGCAGACGGGGTTTGCGACAGCGCAGAGCACACACAAGCAACCGACAGCAAGAGGATGATTAAAGCGCGGGCAGGGAGCAACATAACTAGAACAACGGATTACGTCAGGCGACGGCATTATTACTCAAATGAGGCGCGATTGTCTCGGTACTTCGATACAGGGAGCTGGGTGACTTGTTTGGTACCTCGCTCCAACCTCTGACCTCTGCGTTTCAATACTTCACGAATTCAAACTTGAGACGCATGTTTATACCGGGACTGTTGTAGAAGCCGCCGAACTGGGGACTCGCGAGGTTGCTCTGCACGTCGCGCGGATTGAAATGATTGGTGACGTTGAAGAAGGTGATGCCGGCGCGGCCGTGGTACTTCTTGCCTTTGAAGGGAATCGCCAATCCTTTCATCACCAGCACATCGAGCGTGAAGACATGCGGATATCGACCGGCACTGTTTCGGGCGCCGACGAAATTCTGCTGTTCATTCAAAGCTGAGTAAGGAAAGCCGTTGCGGTATTCGACCACCGGACTGATAACGATTTGATGAGGCAAAGCAAAGTCGCCCCAGAAGAGCAGGCGGTTAGGCGCATCAAAGTTCTGCCGCCCGTACTCGTTCGGGCGGATCACCGGATTGCGCAGATTGCCAAAATAAGTGTTGTAGTCGTTCAGGTCGCCGCGCGATTGCGAACGCACGTATGACAGGAAGATGTTTCGCCCTTCCTGAAAACGAAACCTGGTGAGGACCTGAAACTCACGATAGAGCGAGCGGCCCTCATTCTGTAGCGCCAGCTGGTTTGCCGAAGCGATCGGCTGAACGATGAAATCACGGCGCGTGTGCCGTTCTTCATAGCCGAGCCGCAGCAGCAGGCGCTCAGTGAATTGATGATCGATTTGGACGTTGCCGGCCACGCTGTACGGGTTCTTGAAATCGGCCGGCGCCGTGTTCCTGAACAGTGTTGGCCCATCGGTAACGGTAATTCCGTCTGCCGCAAAGGTCGTCACGCGCTGACTCGGGTACTGCGTGAATGAGCCGATATTCAAAGGGATCTTGTCGAAGAAAAGACCTAGACCGCCGCGCACTACGGTTCGCCCGGAATTCGTCGGCGCGAAAACAAAACCAACGCGTGGCGCAAAATTACTTTGCCCGCCGATCTGGTCGCGATCAAAACGAAGGCCTGCATCAAACGTAACTCGACTGTTGACTTCCCACTTGTCCTGAATGAACGCGGAATATTCGTTCTGCTTCTGCGCGAGCAACCCGCCCCCGACAAAGTCGATCAACTGATAGCGCGTGCCGTTCGCGCGCAGAATCGTCACCGGCTGGCTGACGTCAGTTCCTGCAAACGACGTGTGACTGAAGTTGATTCCAGTTTTGAAGGAATGCGTGCCGTGCCACTTTTGCGGGGCGAAGCTGTAAATCTCCAGCAGCTCGTAGCGGCGGCTATCGCGGTGTTGGCGATCGTACCAACCGCCGAAATTGCGGCTGGGCGCGATTCGATAAGCGCTGGCGCTATTGCCGAAGATATCGCCGTCATATTCCTTCGCGCTAAAGCTGGACTGCAGCAGCGCGCCCGATTTGAATGCCGCTTGTTCGTTGACCGCAACGAACCAGCCACGTTCATGGAAATTCGCGGTGGTCTCGATCGGGTTGAAAGTATTCAGGTTGAAGTAATCAATTTTCTGAGGAAATAACGAGAAACTGACGGTCAAACGGTTTTCGGGATTGATGACGTAATCGAGCCGCGAAAATGAATCGAAGCTTTCACGTTTGATATCGCTCGGCACATTCAAATCGTCCAGACTCTGCACGTTCGTGCGCACAAAGCGATATTCCAGACTCTGAAAAAAGAAAAGCTTGTCCTTCTTGATGGGTCCGCCGACGGCGATGCGCGGGGTCGCGGCGCCAATTCCATAAATGTGACTGTCGCGCACACGCGGCCGCGGCAAAGTTCCGGTAAACAGATAACGCAGCTTGTTTGTGCCCGAGCGCGTTTCGATGGCAGTAACTGCGCCGGTGAACTTGCCGTATTCGGCTGAGTAAGGATTCGAGTAGACGTTGACGGTTTCGACGGCTTCCAGTGGCAATTCGATCGCCGGATTCCCCGTGACTGGATCGGTCACGTTGAGACTCGAGACGAGGATGCCGCTCTGGTTTGGGCGCGTGCCCTTGATGTTGAGCGTGCCGTCAGGCCCACGGACAACTCCCGGCAGAAGCGGCAACGCGTCCTGAAATTTTTGATCGATCAAAGGCGCGTCTTGCAGTGCCGCAGCTGTAATGACACTCGGTGCAGTCGTATCAGTCCTGGTGGCGTCCGTCGGATCCTGCTTGACGGTAACAGTCGCGCTGACCGTTTCCGGCTTCAGCATGATGTCCTGTTCGATGGTCGCATCGATCTGAACGCTAATCTTCTGCTCGTATTTCTTGAAACCGGAAAGTTCTACCGAGACCTGGTAATCGCCCGCGGTCAGGCCGCGGAATTCATAGACGCCTACTTCATTGCTGACCGATTGCAGCTGCTTACCGGTCAGCCGATCGCCGGTCACCGACACCACCACGCCGGACAGCGCCTTGCGCTGGTCCGGGATATCGGCAACAACTTTTCCTTTGATACTTCCCTGCGCGGCAACCACGGACGCGGCGCTCAAGATGAGACCAATTACAAAAGCCGCGCTAAATGCCGGATGACGGAAGGGCTGCAGATGAGAAACCCGAATGAAACTTAAAAACTTCATACCTCTACCCGTTAATCAAAATCGCTTTTATTCGTGGAGCTCGGTCCAAATCCGCACGTGCCTGGTTTCCGGCAACAAGAGAGAGCCCACTACGAACGTCAGCGCGGCAACGGCGATCGGGTAATACAGGCCCGAATAAATATTTCCGGTTTGCGCCACCACCGATAAACCGATGAGCGGCAGCAGTCCACCGAAGACGCCATTGCCAATGTGATAAGGGAGAGACAAAGAAGTGTAGCGAATCTTCGCCGGGAACGCCTCGACCAGATAAGCGGCGATTGGCCCGTAGACCATCGTCACGAACATTACCTGAATTAAAACCAGCAACATGAGCTTCCAGGCCATGCTGTTAGATGCGAGTTGCGTGACTCCCGCGAAAGTCAAAACCTCTTTCGCCGGTTGCAGCGCCCCATTCACCGACGTCTGCGGCGTCAGGCTAATCGCGCCGGTCACCGCGTTCTTTTGAGAAATGGCTGTCACGATATTCGAACCGGTGACTGATTGCATCGCGCGATAGATGGGCAAATAAGACAACGCCGCGAGGATGCAACCAACCATCATGATCTTCTTGCGTCCGATGCGATCCGAAAGCGCGCCAAACAAAACAAAGAACGGCATGCCCAGCAGCAAAGCCGTAGCTACGATGTAATTCGCCGAGGTCGTGTTTACTTTGAGAATCGTCTGCAGATAAAAAAGCGCGTAGAACTGGCCGGTGTACCAAACGACCCCCTGACCGGCCGTCGCGCCGAATAGCGAGATCAGAATTCGCTTCAGATTGTCCCAATGTGTGAACGCTTCCTTTAGCGGTTGCGCCGAAGTCATTCCCTTCGTTTTGATGTGCTGAAAGATTGGCGACTCTTTCATGCGCAGACGAATGTAGAGCGAAACCGCGACCAGGAAGATGGAGATGATGAAGGGCAAACGCCAACCCCACGAAGCGAATGCCTCTTTGCTCATCAGGTTCTGTATCACCAGGATCACGACCAGCGAAACGAACAGACCGAGCGTCGCCGTGATCTGGATGAAACTCGTATAGAAGCCGCGCCGTTCATCCGGCACATGCTCGGCGACATAGACCGCCGCGCCGCCGTATTCACCTCCGAGCGCTAGTCCCTGAAGAATCCTAATCAGCAGCAAAAAGATCGGGGCCGCCATGCCGATCGTCGCATAAGTGGGCAGGAAACCAATGAGGGCGGTGGCGCCACCCATAATCAACAGCGTCACCAGAAAAGCGTATTTGCGGCCGACAATGTCGCCGATGCGGCCGAAGAAAAGCGCGCCGAACGGTCTCACGACAAAGCCGACGGCAAAGGTCGAGAGGTAAGCGATCAGCGCGATGCTGCCCTGCGGATAAAATAGCGGTGAGATGACGGTCGCCAGGCTGCCGAAGATATAGAAGTCGTACCACTCGATCATGGTACCGACAGAAGAAGCAGTGATGATCTGCCAGATGACATAATCCCTGTTCACAGTTTTTCCCAAGTATCTCTGCTTCCTTTGCGTCAAGTCGATTGCGTTTGAGTCGCAACCATATACCACTGATTTCATCCAGTCGATTCATTTGCTATGTTTACCGAATGCAGAGTGAATCCAGGACCGCCATCATCGCCGCCATTATTGGCAACCTGGCCATCGCGGTGACTAAGCTCATCGCCGCAGCTTTCACCGGCAGTTCAGCCATGGTCTCAGAAGGCATTCACTCTTTGGTCGATACCGGCAACGGCGGATTGTTGTTGCTGGGTGTAAAGCGAAGCCGCCGCGCGCCCAACACCGAACATCCATTTGGCCACGGCAAAGAAATCTACTTTTGGGCTCTGGTAGTGGCGATTCTCGTGTTCGCACTCGGTGGTGGGATGTCTGTCTACGAGGGGATCTCTCATATCCAACATCCGAGTCCAATTAAGAACCCAACCGTAAACTATTTGGTGTTGGGTGTGGCGATTATCTTCGAGGCCATCTCCTGCTTTTTTGCCTTCAAAGCGTTCCGCACGGAAATGCGCCAGAAAAAGATTTTTGAAACCATTCGCAGCAGCAAGGACCCCACCACCTTCACCGTCTTGTTTGAAGATACGGCGGCGATGCTCGGCCTGTTGGTAGCATTCGTCGGCATCTTTCTCGGTCATCAACTCAACAACCCCTATCTTGATGGCGTAGCGTCGATTGTGATCGGCGCCATTCTTGGTGGCGTGGCGGTCTTTCTGGCGTACGAAAGTCACAGCCTTCTGATCGGCGAGGGAGTCAGCAAAGAGACTCTGGCGAACATCCGCACGATCGTGAGTTCAGACGCCGCAGTTGCCGACATTAGAGAAATTCTCACTTTGCATTTTGCGCCGACCGACGTTCTGCTCAATCTCAATGTGCGATTTAACAAAGAATACACTGTCTCGGAAGTGGCGGCCGTGATTGCTAATCTGGAAAAGAATATCCGCGCTCAGTACCCTGAAATAAATCACATCTTCATCGAGACTGATTCACTGACGGAACTGCAAACCCCGAAATAATCAGTCGCTATGTTCTCTTGATTATCGCGGCAACATGCCGGCGAGCATCTCGAATGAATCGTGCACCGCGCTGAAGGACGCTTCCAATTGTTGGTCGGTGCCCTTTTGTGAATCCTTGCGGAACTTGCCGAGCGCGTCCTTGAACTTTTTCAACTCGCGACGAAACTCTTCGACTTGTTTTTCGGCTGTTCCCTTTGGCACGCCCACGCGAACCATCGCCTGGCCGCGCTTCACCAGTTCAGCCGCATTCGTTCGAATCCGCTTAAAGTCCTTCGCCGGAAGCGCTTCGTGCTGCAACGGATGAAGCACGTGATGAAACTCAACGTACTCTTTGACACTGAATTCCTCAGCGCTGACCGCCGTCGCCAGGCCGAATAATGCTAGCGTTGTAAGCAGCGCCATCGGCAGGTGCATTTTTGATTTTTTCATCTGTGTAATCTGTGGTTTAACTTCTGGTCAACTGGCGATATTTGATGCGATGAGGCACCTCTGCATCAGCTCCCAGTCGCGCCTTGCGATCCTCTTCATAATCAGAGTAATTGCCCTCGAACCAGACGACCTTGCTGTCACCTTCGAACGCCAGCATGTGCGTGGCGATGCGATCCAAAAACCAGCGATCGTGTGAAATTACCACCGCGCAACCGGCAAAATTTTCCAAAGCCTCTTCCAACGCCCGCAGCGTATTCACATCGAGATCGTTGGTCGGTTCGTCGAGCAGCAGCACGTTCGCGCCTTCTTTCAACATCTTCGCGAGATGCACGCGATTGCGCTCGCCACCCGATATCATTGAGACTTTCTTCTGCTGATCGGAACCGGAAAAATTGAAGCGGCCCACGTAGGCCCGCGAATTCACTTCACGATTTTCCACCTTCAGGATGTCTTCACCGCCCGAAATCTCTTCCCAGATAGATTTGTTTGGATCGAGCGTGCGGCTTTGATCTACATACGCCAGCTGCACAGTCTCGCCGATTCTAATCGCTCCGCTATCAGGTTCTTCCTGTTTCGTGATCATGCGAAAGAGCGTCGTCTTGCCGGCCCCGTTCGGTCCAATCACGCCGACGATGCCGCCCGGAGGTAGAGCAAAGGTCATATTTTCCACCAACAACTTGTCACCGTACGATTTCGTCACGTCGACAGCTTCAATCACCACGTCGCCGAGACGCGGCCCGGGCGGAATCGGAATCTCCAAATCTTCGCGCCGCTTTTCTGATTGCTTGTCGAGCAAACTTTCGTAAGCATTGATGCGCGCTTTGCCTTTCGCCCGGCGCGCTTTCGGCGACATGCGAATCCATTCCAGCTCACGTTGGAGCGTCTTCTGCCGCTCGCTCTGAGATTTCTCTTCGCGCCGCAGTCGCTCCTGTTTCTGGTCCAGCCAACTGGAATAGTTCCCTTTCCACGGAATGCCTTCGCCACGATCCAGCTCCAAAATCCAGCCCGCAACGTTATCGAGAAAATATCGATCGTGCGTCACGGCGATAATCGTGCCCGCGTAATTCTGCAAGTGATGTTCCAGCCACGCGACCGATTCCGCATCGAGATGGTTCGTCGGTTCATCCAGCAAAAGGATGTCAGGCTTTTGCAGCAATAGTCGGCAAAGCGCGACACGACGACGCTCGCCACCCGATAGGACATTGACCGGAGTGTCCGGCGGCGGACAGCGGAGCGCGTCCATGGCCATCTCCAGCCGCGAATCCAAATCCCACGCGTCAAGATGATCCAGCTTCTCCTGCACCGTGCCCTGTCGCTCGAGCAACGCATTCATCTCGTCGTCCGACATCTCTTCGCCGAACTTTGCGTTGATCTCCTCAAATTCCTTGAGCAGGTCGACAGTTTCTTTGACGGCTTGCTCGACCACTTCTCGCACCGTGCGACTGTCATCGAGCAAAGGCTCCTGTTCCAGATAGCCCACGGTGAAGCCAGGCGAGATGACCGTCTCGCCGTTGAAGTCTTTATCGACGCCCGCGAGGATACGCAGCAGCGAAGATTTGCCCGAGCCGTTGAGACCAATGACCCCAATCTTCGCGCCGTAAAAATAAGAGAGATAAATGTCTTTCAGGACCGGCTTCTTGTCATAGAACTTACTGACGCCGACCATTGAGTAAATAACTTTGTTTGGTTCAGTGGACATGATTTTCGAGTAGCGCAAGTTGTTAACCTGCGACGATTCGCAAATTATCAATTTGCGCTACAGATGCTAGCCTCGCTTCTTGTCAGGCCGCGGAAGAAAACCGGATTGTTGTTTTGAGTCCCGGGTGGAGGTCGGGGTTGGATTCTGACTCGGTTTGGCCCGGTCCACCCGATCTTTCCTGATTGCTTCCTGCAGACGTTTTTTCGCACGCTTATTCATGGGGGTGATTATAGCCTACACGAAATGGATGACTAATCAGCGTACTGTTTGAGAGAGTGGCAGGGCGTCCCGTGAACCGCGCGAAGATGCACGTGCACTAAAGCGGCACCAGTTCCGTCGTGGTGTCTCGCCGCTTCTTCTCTTTGAAGCCTTCCACGAAAACGCGCGAGCCGGGCGTGGGAAACTTTTCGGCGTAAGCGCGATCGACCAGTTTCTTCAACCGTTCGCTGCGCGTGAACACCGGCCGCACTTTGATTTGCTTGCCATTCACTTCGACTATGCCGCGCGGCTCTTCCTGAAAAGTGCGCCACCAACTGCGCGGCTTCAACGAATAAGAGCGCACAAAGACGCGGCCTTCAACGACCACCGCCCAGATGCCGATGATGCGGTGAGGCTTCGTTCCGGCGCGAATGCCGAGAATCTTCGCCTCACGAATTGCCTCGACAACCTTCTTCGGAAATTTCTTAACCTCAGTCATGGATGGAGTTCTCGATCATTTACTGAAAACAATCCGACCGATGATGCCGCGCGCGCCTGAAGCCCAACCGAATTTCTGACGAGGCGCGAAGCTGAACGTATCAAAGCCTGGGCCAGCCAGAGTGTTCCAGGTGCGGCCGTCGTCGGCCGAAGAGTCGCCACCGGACGGACCCAGCGCGATCAATGTCGCGGTTCCGGGAATGTAAGCCACGACCGATCGAAACCCGGAGAGTCCTTTCGATAACGTCCAGGTTTTGCCGCCATCGCTGGTGACAGCCACATTGTCGGCGGCCTCACGTTCCTTCTGATAATCGCCGCCGACTATGACGCCGTGCTTCGCATCGCGAAAGGCGATGGAAAAGATTCCGGATGACTGGCTCGATTTGAGAGGCGTCTCGAACACACTCCAGGTTTTGCCGCCGTCAGTCGTTCGCAATACCCGCGCGCGCTCCGCCGAGCCCAGACCAATCCACGCGTAGCTCTTGCCGTAAACCGCGATGTTGGTGCCGCTGGCGGCGAATGCACCCTCGTTCACTAACGCCGGCGGCAGTTTGTCAGGCGCGATGCGCGTCCAATCATGCCCACCGTTCCCGGTAGTGAGAACATAGAACTGTCGATCGATTGAATCGCCGATGACGAGCCCATGGTCAGCATCCCAGAAAGACATTGCGTCAAGAAATGCCTTCGGGTCTTCGTTACGAAATTGCAGCGTCCACGTCATTCCCCGATCTGTCGTCTTGTAGATACGCGATGCGGGGCCGTTGCCGATACTCAAAACGTAAGCGGTGTTATCGCCGATCGCGTCAATGTCGCGAAAGTCCACCGCGTCTCCGCTTACGGTAATTCGTTTCCACGTCGCCCCACCGTCATCGGTGCGCAGGACCGTGCCACCCGAGCCGCTGCTCCAGGCCACGCGATCGTTAACCGCGCTGACGCCACGCAAACGGGCGTTGACGTTACTGGTTTGCAGCGTCCAACTCGGCGACGCCAGCAAGACGGAGAGGACGAAGGGAAGAAGGCTCATAGAGAAGATATATGGTTGACTAATCAATGGTTGACGCCGCGTAACGCCGAAGGCGTTCGTTAATTTCAGACCAGGGCAACGCCCTGGGATCGAGACCGTTTGTGAATACCGAACTCTGAAGGAGTTCGCAAACGGACGCACTTGTGCGATTCATTCCCAGGGTAGCGTGCTGGGCACGCAACCCTGGGCTAAAAGTTGGAAACGCCTTCGGCGTTGAAGCTATCAACCACGACCGATCAATTCCGCACCGTAGGATATTTGATTCCCAACTGGTCGAGATAGGTTGGGTACTTCGCCGGGTCGTAATAGAACTTCCGCATCTGTTCACGGTACGTGTCCATGGTGCGCTTGTTCATCCAGGTCTGCGGTTTGTCGTTCGGCCCGATTAGCGGCTGATACTTCGTTTCCTTGGTCTGCACTTCGCGAAAATACGTCCATGCCTGCTCGACCAGGGTCGGCTGCGTCAGCAAATCGATCATCGTCATGGCCATGACTTTCGCTCCGGCCGTCACTCCTTTGTGCGCGATCGGCGTCGCCATCGTGATCGCGTTCGACCAGTTGTGCCCGGGCAGATTGGGAATGTTCGAAGGATATCGCAGACGCACCGTAGGCACGTTCCAGGAAATGTCGCCGATATCATCAGACCCGCCGCCGCCTTCTTCAGCGCCGGGACCGGTGAGGGTTGAGAGTTCGGTCGCCAAACCGCGATCGGGCACCTTCAATTCTTTCTGCAACGCTTTCGCCAGAGTTTGATCAGCCTCAGTCCATCGCGGCAACCCGACCTGCTTGATGTTTTCGTACATCGCTTCCGCGACGGGCTTATTGAAATGTTGCGGCCAGGCCGCGCCTAATATCCGCGAGGTCACACTCGTATTCGTCATCAAGGCTGCGCCCTGCGCCATAGAATCGCCCATCTCACGCAGCTCTTTGATGTGCGGATAGTCGAGTTCGCGAAAGTAATACCAGACGCTGGCTGTTTGCGGCACCACGTTAGGCTGATCGCCGCCGTTGGTAATTACGTAGTGTGATCGCTGCTGCGTCCGCAGATGCTCGCGTTTGAAATTCCAGCCGATGTCCATTAACTCAACCGCATCGAGCGCGCTGCGCCCGCGCCACGGCGCGCCGGCGGCGTGTGCGCTTTCACCCTTGAAGTTGTATTCGACGGAAACCAATCCCGTAGCGGTAGCCGGGCCGGCGGTAACGCTGAGATTGTTGCCGACGTGGGTGAACAGCACGACATCGACATCTTTGAAATAACCGTCGCGGACAAAATAAGCCTTGCCGGCCACCAACTCTTCAGCCACCCCGGGCCAGAGTTTGATCGTTCCGGGAATCTTGTTCTTCTCCATCAGTCGCTTGACCGCGATGGCGGCGACGATGTTCAGCGGCACGCCAGAGTTATGACCTTCGCCGTGGCCGGGCGCACCTTCGATCAAAGGATCGTGATACGCAACCCCGGGTTTCTGCGAGGCTTGCGGAATGCAATCGATATCTGATCCGAGCGCAATCACCGGCTTGCCTGATCCCCAGGTGGCCATCCACGCGGTGGGAATGCCTGAGATGCCCCGCTCAACTTTGAATCCTTCTTTCTCCAAAACTCCGGTGAGATACTTTGAAGTCTCAACTTCCTGAAAGCCGAGTTCGCCAAAACTGAAAACCATATCGACCATGACCTGGGTTTCTTTGGCCATGGCATCGACGTCTTTTACAACCTGCGCCTTATAGTTCTGAGCCGGCGTTTGCGGAAACGAAGCGAAGCTGGCACACAAAATCATTAAGGACGCGATCACGAATCGGCGCATCATTGAATCCTCTTCTCTCCTCAATTGTTGGATCGATCTGAACCTTACGATTTAGGTTTCAGGTAACCTTTGTCCGCAATCTCTCTTGCTTTGACATTCGCGTTCGGGGTGCCGGCTTTGACAGTTTCGTCGATGTGCTCGTAGCCTTTCAAACCCTTGACGACCAGAAATTCACTGGTGACTTTGCCGCCAGTCGCGCATTGATCGTTACCAGCGTAATCGTACATTCGGATGATCACTGCGAACGGCTTGCCGTTAGCCAGTCTCCATTCCGCGTTCTTCTGTTTCCAATCGATAGCCTGCATGCCCAGCGAAATATTCTCTTCGCCTTTGGTGATGCTGAAGCTCGAGGAGCAAGCCGAGTAAGAGATGTCCACGTTGTATCCGGCCGGGCCCTTGCACACCGACGGAATGTCGCTGCCACGCTGTTCGGCCTCACGTTCTTCTTTCCTGGTCATGCCGCTACCGCACTTGGTCAGCGGGGTGTAGCTGCTGGAAAAAGTTGGCGCCGCTTGGTTCACGGCGGACGCGGACTCCGACATTCTTGAGCCTACCATCAAAAGCAATAGTACTGACGCGATTACTACCCACAGTCGAATTCTCATTAGGATTCTCCTGAAACTTGTTAAGAGGTTAGAGGCTAGAGGTTAGAGGTTAAAGGCGACGCCGAATTTAATGCTTCACCGGCTAGCGTCTGATCTGACCGCATCGGATGCGATTAGGAATTGGATTCTCTCTAAAGGCTAATCGTTACTTATCTCTAACCCCCGCATCTCTTATCTCGAACCTCTAACCTCTAACCTCTAATCTCTAACCTCAGATCTCTAACCTCTAACCTCTAACCTCTAACCTCTGATCTCTAACCTCTAGCTAATTCCCGAGCGCTCTTTCGCCTTGCCGATGATTGCCGTCATCACATCGCGATACTTCGTGAAGGTATCATCGACGACCTGCAAAGTTGGAATCGCGTTGGGACTCAGCGAGAGCGTCTCGGTATTGAAGCGGCCGAAGCCTGCTTCATGCACGCCGCTGCTGCCGCGTCCGGGCGCGGGACTGCTCAAGTGCTGAAAGAACCGCGAATACTTCTGCCAGCGTGACCCACCGCCCGCGTGATACATCGGAATGAAAGCGTGCAGGGCGTCGTAGGGCATCTCGCCGACGCAGACCACGTTCGAATGTTTCGCGCGCAGGTTCATAATCAACTTGCGCGTTCCTTCGTGCATGTCACCGTTGACATCGTTCACGTGACCACCCACGATGTCGAGGAAGTAAGCGTCAACGCCAAACCGTTGAATGATATCTGAAATGCGCGCCTCCAAATGGTTGCGCCATGAATCGACGCCGAGGTTCATGTACGTCAGCCATCCATCCTGATGCCGATCGTTGTTCCAATCAACCCAGTTGAGATTATAGACATCGCCATCGATCTTCTTCGTGGCAGCGTCGGCAATCTTCGGCCAAATTGGTTGACGACGATTTGCAGCATTGCACCCAAACATCGGCATCATTTTGAAACCGAGTTTCTGCCCTTCCTGAATCAATTTGCGGAAGCCGGCTTCGCCGCCCATTCGTTGCGGCACGGCGTAGTTCGGATAATCCCAGTAATAACGACCGTCCCATGACGCGAGAAACGCAATCACTCGTTCCGCCGGCATCTGCGTCGCAATCCAGCGCAGGATTTCCAACTGCTTAGCGTAATCGTTGAAGATGAACCCGGTGTAATGCATACCATGCAGCGTCGTCACCATCGCGATGCGGCGCATCCACGCGGGCACATCTGTGCGCGTGTCCCAGGACGGCAGCTTAAAGGCATCTTCGATAAAACTCATGTGCGACTGGATCGCGCCGTCAAACGTTTTTGCGTAACCGAGACGCCAGCGCGGCACGGTCACCTTGCGATCGTTGCGCCAGCCGTCATGCTCATAGACAGCTTCGACTCGATAAAACTTCTCACCCGGTTGGAAATAAAAGCGCTTCGGACGGACCTTGTCGTCGAGCGGCTCGATAAAAAAGAAATCATCAGCAGACGTCTGTACGATCGCCAACGGCGTACTCATGCTCGCACCCGAACCCGGGCCGTGCAGGTCTCCGCCGCCAAACGGATAAGCCGCCAGCATTTCATTATCTCTGGGATCGGTCAGCGCTCCGCCGCCAAACGATACTTGTCCGCGCGGCACGTCACGAATCACGGTCGTGACGGTTTTGATTGGCTGATCCATTTCCACCGTCACGTCCCACTCGACACGGCCGATGCTGCGCGTAAACGTCGCCGTCAAAGAACCTTTCGCGCGTTCCTGTCCACCCGCCCAGACAAAGCCTGCACAGCTCAATTGCATCGTGTCGCCGGTCACGACGACGTGCATCTTGTCTCGATCGAGCGAGTAAGTGTTCTCCGCGGTGAACACCAGAAACCCAAATCGATGTTCGCCGAACGAGACCACGGGTTCGGGAAAATCGAAGCTGAACTTCATGTAGCCACGTCCGCGTGGTGGAATGAAGACTTCGCTGGTCGAGTTGAGCGGAAACATCTCGCCGTCAGTCCACGGAGTCGGAATCCCGACTGGTCGTGATAGCGGGTTGATCTCATTAGGCACTTGCTCAGTAATCAGCTCGGCCCCGTGAATTGATTTCAACAATCCACCAGCGCCTATCGCTCCGAGGCCCTTCATCAAATCACGGCGTGATATTGGATCTGCCATAGCACAAACCTTGTGTCTGCAATCAATAGCCGGGGGCTGTGTCAGAAGCCCGACCATCAGGGAGGGCCACTTGTGCGGGGTGCCCTCCCTGACGGTCGGGCTTCTGACATTATTTCGTCGCGTCCGCCTGAATCATTCTAACGCCGTATACTGCTCCGATTTCGTTTCCATTCTTCGCTGCGAATCGCACCGTGAGGTTCTTCTTACCGGCTACCAAATTCGCCGGCAGCTGATACTCGACGTCGAAGAACTTACCAGCGGCGCTTCCCGGCGGACTTCGTTCAATCGTCTGTTCACCGACGCGCTGACCGTCAACCAGAATTTCAAACGTGCGCTTCGAGCGTTCTTCGCTGTGATAAGTAACGACCAGCGTCAATGCCCGTGAACTCTCCACCGGCAGGTCGTAGGAGAACCATTTCTTCCCGCGTCGCGCCGTACGGCCAAGAAGACGATCCGGCGTCGTGTCTTCGCCCTGTTGATTGAAAGACTTTTCTTTTTGTGCATCGCCCGGCTGAATGAATGCCACAGTCAGGCGTTCGAGATCCGCTTGTTTCCGTTGGGCCGCAGCCACTTCGGCCATCTTCTTGAGCCATTGATCGGCCGTGTAGATGTCCCAGTAAATCGCGTACTCGCGCTTGTGCAAGCGATAGAAAGGAACGAGCGCGACTTCCTTCGTCCCGCCATCCAGCAGCCGGCCACTAGCGCTAAAATTTCCCGGCTGGTCCGACTTAAGCCATTCGGCCGGCGGTCTTTCAGCCGAGATAAACGCGGGAATCGGTTCAGTCCACGTGCTGCGTCGCTGGGGTTCCGGACCGAGATCACCTGCGAGCACTAACGGTCCCCACAGTAACGCCACGCGTCCGGGATTGTCCGGTGTCGCTTCTGCGTGAAGGGCTTTTGGCAGCACGAGTGACACCGTGTCTCCGGTCTTCCACGTTCGCTTCACGTCGATATAGGTTCCCGGTCTCGACAGCATCACGATGCTCTTGCCGTTGACCTTGATCGCGAATCCTGCGCCCGCCCAAAATGGCCGGCGAAACGTGAGCGTGAGTTGTTTAGGCTTCGCCACCGTTAGCTTCACAGACGCTGAATCGCCTTCCGGAAAACTCGTGTCCATCTCGAGCCGCACACCGGCTGATTTCCAATCCGCGGTAGACGGCACGTACATGTTCACCCAGAGCCGGTCACCCGCCTGATAATAAATTCCATCACCGTGCAAACCATGACTCTCCATCCCGCTGCCGACGCAGCAGGTGAAGTCACGGTTCATGTCCTGATATTCATGACGCACCCCGCGCCCAACGGGCACCATGTAGCACGTGCGGCCGTCTTCCGGATCAATCGAGGCAAGCACATGATTGAACAGCGCGCGCTCCTCGAACTCGGCGTACTTGATGTCGGGATTAATGCCAAACAACTGCCGGGTCATCTTCAGTATGTTGTAGACGTTGCAGCTTTCGTCGGTACGGCCATCAACCCGCTCGCTTAGTTGATCGGGAGGGCCAAAGTATTCATCGCGGCCATGCCCACCGGTCGCATAACTGTGATGGAGCGCGACGGCGTCCCAGAAAAACTTAGCAGCCTCGCCGTCAGCCTTGTCACCGGTATAGACATAACGCATCAGATGGCCAAGCAGCTTCGGCACCTGGGTGTTGCCATGCAAGCCTTCCAGAATGTCCTGATGTCGCGCCAAAGGATCGATCACCGCATGATGATCGAAGTGATGCGAGAGATTCAGCCAACGCTGATCACCGGTATCGGCGTAGAGATCGGCAAGCACCTCCGGCATGCCGCCAAACTCAGTGTTCAGCATCTTCTGCGTTTGGGTGTCGTCCATCTTCAGCAGCAGCGACTCCGCCCATCCCGCAAACTTGATCTCGACGTCCAGTGCTGTGCGATTGCCGGTATAGCGGTACGCGTCGCGCAAACCCGCGTAGGTCTTGTGCAGCGTGTACCAGGGCGACCAAAGGCCATTGAGATCAAAGAAGGACGAACGAATGTTGCCGGCCGCGACCTCTTTAAATTTTTCGCGCGCACCTTCGAGCGCACCGGCGAATCCGTCACCGTTCTTGTCCTGCACTTCCTTCAGTTCTTTGACGATGTAGTCAGCGCGTTCCTTGAATCGGACGTCGCCAGTGGCCGCATACATCAACGACACTGCTGACAGATAGTGACCGGCAATGTGTCCGGTGAGATTGCGGCCATCGCCGTCCCACCCGGTATAGCCTTCAGCTTTTGGCGGCAACCCCGCGCGCTTGCGGTAATACGCGAGCATGCGATCAGGCTCGAGTTTCAGCAGATACTCAGCGTCGAGATCCTGAGCGCGCTTGAGCGGTCCCCCGGTGATGCGAACGGCCGACAAGGGCAAAGGTTGTGCGATGTAGGGAACGGCATTCTTGATCTGTTGAGCATGCGCCGACAACGTCAAAAGTAGTCCGACAATCAACGCCCAACCCATTTTTCGAATTGGCATAATCACCATTATTTGCTAACAGGTGTCAGAAGCCCGACCGTCAGGGAG
>JBIOZK010000025.1:0-21138 GCA_044870975.1 Pyrinomonadaceae bacterium | reverse complement strand
CCACTGAACGCTATGTCAGTTTCGTTTCGCTATGAATCGCTCGTTCTGCTGCAGATGATTGCCGCCTGCGCGCTTTCCACTTCAACTGCGGCCCAACAACCCCAACTGCCACGCTTGCCGGCGCCGCCGCCGATGCATTTCGTTTCCAAGTCGGAGCGCTCGCAATTGGACGGCGCTCGCGATGGCAAGGCTCGGCTGCGCGAGACCATGACCCTGGCGGAAGCTCGCCTCGCCAATGCCGAAAAATTGACGGTTGATAAGAACTTCACCGGAGCGCTGGCGGAATTGGGCGGGTATCTGGGACTGATTGGGGACTTGCGAGATTACTTCGCCAAGCTGGACGCGAATAAAAACAGCACGCGCGATCTCTACCGGCATTTCGAGATGCAGGTGCGGCCGCACATTCCGCGTCTGGCAGTGATCCAGCGCACCACGCCGGCCCCGTACGTACGCAACCTCAAAGACGCCGAGGATTTCGTTAAGGAGACGCGTTCAGAAGCTTTGGAGTCCTTCTATGGTCATTCAGTCTTGAAGGAGCTTCCGTTAGAGAAAGCACTGACTTCCGGATCAGGCACCGCTAAAGATCCATCGCAACCGGCAGCGTCCAGCGCTAAAGACTCAACACCTACACGACGTCCATGAACCAGCCTTACCAGCGAACGCTTCTTCGCATCATTCCCCAAACCATTCTCTTGTGCGTCGCACTTCTCTCCGCGATTTCCGCGAATGCGCAAAAACGCGATCATCTCACTGATGCCGAAACGGACCTGGTTCGATATTGGCAGGAGCTCGACAAACGAACCGAAGTCTTCATCAAAGCCGCCGACCGCCGTTGGGCCATTATTAATGGCGCCGCGCAACCCGCAGCCAAAAAAGCGATGAAGGATGAGCCTGACTGGGGCGAGGTGCCGAAAGGTTCGCGCGCGGAGTTACTCGGCGACATCGCCGGCATCCTCGATGAAGCTATTTCGAACATCGACAACGCCGCTGGTCATGATTCGAAGCACCCTCTTTTGTCGCGGGCCCTCCGAAAATTGAACGCCGCCGCCAACAACTATGTCGCGCAAATGAATGCGCTGAAAACGAAGACCACCAACCCGGATGAAATAGCGGCGCTCGAACGCATCAACGATGAAACCAAAGAAATAATGGAAGCCAGCGGCCATATGGTGTCGGGGCCTGGCGACGATGAGGTGGACGACAAAGGAAAGAAGAAAAAGAAGCCCTGATTCATTAAGGCTCGGACCCGCCTAATTCAGCTGCCAATTAATCGGCCTCGGTTTGTAACCCACACTTGCAGCGCCCAGCTCTTCATTCATAATCAAAAACGCGCCTACCCCATGAAAGTCATTGGCGTTTCGCTTGCGCGCGAAGTAATAAGCCAAATCGCCGACATTGGTCCCTTCAGAGATGTCGATCAGATTGGTCATGCCGTCCGCGTCCTTCGCTAGCTTTGTCAGCACGCCTCGATAACCTTTCTGTGCGACCGTCGCATAACGCTTCGGTAGATACCCACGCTTCACACCCATCCAAAGCATGTAGGTGTACATGCTCGAGCAGGACGTTTCGTGCCAGTTACCGGCGACGTCGCCTTTGTCTACGACCTGATACCAAAGGCCGGTCCTGGGATCCTGGTACTTCTCAAAAGCCTTAGCCAGTTGCTGCACGATCTTGACCAGCTCCCCTCTCTGCGGCTGATCTTTCGGAATGATGTCGAGCAGGATAATCAGCGTCATGGCATACCACCCAAAGGCCCGGCCCCAGTGAAATGCCGATTGATGCGTCGTTGGATTGGCCCAGGCTTGCGCGCCGCTTTCATCGTACGCATGCCACAACAACCCGGTAGCCGGATCGTTGAGATGCCGGTAGTAAATCAGCATCTGCTTGACCACTTCGTCATTGGCGGATTCGCTCTCGCCAAACATTTGCCCATACCGCGCGAGGAACGGCAACGACATGAACACACCGTCCGCCCACAATTGCGAGGCGCGACTGGGAATGTTTGCGTGCCAGAATCCACCGTCCTTCGTCCGCGGATAAGTATGGAAAACCTTGCGGACATTCTGCGCGGCCAATTTGTATTTCTCCTGCTTCGTCTCCTTGTAAAGAATCAGCAGCAGATTGCCCGGCATGATGTAATCAAGCGAGTTGATTTCCCGATTAATTTTTCCGTTAGCGTCGATGTGCTGATCCACCCACGACTGAATGTGATCGAGACAACGTTTGTCGTGCGTGCGCAGGTAGACCAGGTACTGCCCATATAAATAGAGTGCCTTCGCATAGCCCCAGCCCTTGAACGATT
Organism: Pyrinomonadaceae bacterium; assembly: GCA_044870975.1. Classification (GTDB taxonomy): domain Bacteria; phylum Acidobacteriota; class Blastocatellia; order Pyrinomonadales; family Pyrinomonadaceae; genus UBA11740. The sequence continues at coordinate 18,836 of JBIOZK010000025.1, read as the reverse complement.
CGCCGGTTGGATTGCGCTTAATGGTGGAATCAACCATGGCGACTGACCAATCAGTTGCCGCAGCGCGCTTAGGCAATCGGTTGCGAGCAGCAATTTGCGAAACTCCGCCGATGAGCTGGACGGCCATTGCGAACAAGGTCACGGCCGCGACTGTTCGTATCAATTTTTTCATGCTGAGTCCTTATGGATGTCTGTCTGAATTATTTTGCCTGGAGCAAACGACTGCGATCGGTGGCAGCCGCTTCAGGAACTTTGGCGATAACGGCCTGATACCGCTGGTCCTTGTAGACCTTCGCGGCGCGACGCAGCAACGGAAACAGCGTCTCAGGTTTCACTCCGCCTTCGATTTCCTGATAGCCCCATTTCCCTTCCCGCAAGGCAACCGGTGTCAGGAAGTCCAACGCGCGGCGAAGGCTCCGGCCATCCTTGGTTTGAAAATTCCAAAGATCGACTCCTGCGCGACTGCCCAGCGTGGCCAATAACATCAGGCCATCGAGGTTCATATTGCTGTAGCTCCAGGCCTTGGTGCGCGCCAGTTCCAAAGGCTGGCGTCCGTCAGGTTCGATTTGCGCGGCGATGCGCTTTTGCTTCGCTTGTTCAAGCGTCTGCCGCGCGAACTCTCGGCGCCCAACGAACATTGCAAATGAAACTACTTGCACGTCGTAATGAGTTCCATGGTTGTTCTTCGCCGCCGATTCCTCACGGCCATTCCTGCTGTCGAGCATCCATTGCAGGAATTTGCCGAACCAATCTTTCAAGCCGGCTTCGGTTTTCGCGTCCAGCGCCTGCGAGCCTTTCAACAAACCGATGGCATCTACGACGCGCGTGAAGCCGCGAGTTTCGATCAGGCCAATGCCGCGACCGGTGTTCACCCCGGGAATGAACTGCGCGTATTCGAGATGGGGATTCATCCGCGTGGCTGGATCGAGAAAGAACGTTCGCAGTAACTGCACCGCTTTCGTCGCATAGGCTTCGTCGCGTTTGAAGTAATAGGCGAGCGCCAGCGCCTCCACGGCATTTTCAAGATCGTCGATCGTCTTATGGTCAGTGATCTGGTTGATCTCGGGATTGCGTTCCCCGTCGCGCCGTATGTAAGGACGGCCGTCTGGCTTCGTCGGATCTGGCCAGAAGTAAGGTGCCTGACTCATGTAGTCGTGCTTGTCGCCGCTCGGCGGCACGACGCCCTTGTTCATGACGGTTAAGGGCCCTTCGCTCAAAGCCTTCTGAGCTTCGCGCTCAAGTTTTGCCCAGGCGGGCGCCAACAGTTTGTCGCCGCTGTTGATGCCGGCTCGAGACCTCTCGAGTTGCGCCGGGTCCAGTAGGAAGACCGTCGGGAAAAGGCCTCCAGACACGGTGTCTGACGATGCGCTTACACGCGCGAACTCAGATCCGCTCTTTAGCGCTATTACCCCGCAAATCAGCAGAAAAACCGCTGTCAGCCTAAAAAGTCCAACTTTTGTACAAATATGCTTGCCGATGCCAACCATAAAATTGTAAAGTGACGCGCGCTCCGCTCTTCGTTACCGATAACGCGGTCAGGATTCAACTAAATTGGGCCACAGATTGTCAATAGGACACTCCAAAATTAATCCTACAGTGAAAACTATTCTTTTAATCGCTCTGCTGTTTTTGGGTGCACTCGCGGTTAGCATTGTTCTGCCGCCAACTGAATCAGCCAGGCCTCAACCGCAAGAACGAAAACCGATCTATCACAACGGCTGGACCGACTTGAATAAGAACGGCCGGATGGATGTCTACGAGAATTCCCGGGCGCCCATCGATCAGCGCGTGAATGATCTGCTTTCGCAAATGAATGTCAACGAGAAGACCTGTCAGACGGCGACGCTTTACGGCGTCGGCCGCGGTCGCAGTGGTCAGAAAGCGCCGATGGAAGACGAGTTGCCGACGCCGGAATGGAAGACAAGCAAGCTTTGGAAAGACGGCATCGCGAACATCGATGAGCACTTGAATGGCGTCGGCCCGAACGGCAAGAGCATCTACGCGACTGATATCGCGAAGCACGTCTGGGCCATGAACGAGGTGCAGCGGTTCTTCATCGAAGATACCCGGCTCGGGATTCCGGTTGATTTCACTAATGAAGGTTTGCGCGGGTTGGCCTTCTCAAATGCTACAAGCTTCCCTTCCGAATTAGCACAAGGTCACACGTGGGACAAAGGGTTAATCAGCGAGATTGGCCGCATCACCGCTGACGAGGCGCGCGCGCTCGGTTATACCAACGTGTACGCTCCCACGCTGGACGTATCGCGCGATCAGCGTTGGGGAAGAATCGAAGATACTTACGGCGAAGATCCTTATCTCGTGTCACGGCTCGGCGTCGAGATGGCCAAAGCAATGCAGAAGGATCACAAGGTCGCCTCGACCGCGAAACACTTCGCCGTCTACAGCATTGCCAAGGGCGCGCGCGAAGGTCAGGCGCGAACCGATCCGCAAGCCACGCGGCATGAAGTCGAGGACATTTTCCTGCCGCCGTTTAAGGCTGCGATTAAAGAGGCGGGCATTCTCGGCGTGATGAGTTCCTACAACGATTACGACAGCGTGCCGGTTACCGGCAGCCGTCATTGGTTGACTGACCGGCTGCGCAACGAATTTGGATTTCGCGGTTACGTGGTATCGGACAGCGCCGCCGTCGAATATCTCTACAATAAACATGGCGTGGCCGCGGACATGAAAGATGCCGTTCGCCAATCAATCGAAGCGGGCCTGAATGTGAAAACGAACTTCACGGCGCCGGAAGATTTCGTTTTGCCTTTGCGCGAACTCGTCAAAGAAGGCAAGGTGCCGATGAAGACGCTGGACGATCGCGTGCGCGACGTCCTGCGCGTCAAATTCCTCCTTGGACTATTTGACCATCCGTACGTTGACGATGCTGCGCGCACTCAAAAGATCGTCAATTCCTCCGAGCATCAACAAGTTGCCCTGCGCGCCGCGCGTGAAAGCATTGTCCTGCTGAAGAACAACCGAAATGCATTGCCGCTCTCGAAAGAGATTCGCTCGATCGCTGTCATTGGTCCGAATGCTGATGATGACAGTCTGGTGCGTTATCGGTACGGCCCGAATCAGGTGGCCGGGACTACCGTACTGGCGGGCATCAAGAACAAGTTGGGCGATCGTGTGAAAGTTAATTACGCGAAAGGCTGCGACGTCGTCGATGAACACTGGCCGCAGACAGAGATTTTGCCTGAACCGCTTAGCGACAAGGAAAAAGACGAAATCGCCAGGGCCGTGGAAGCGGCGAAGAAATCTGACGTAGCGGTCGTCGTGTTGGGCGATTCACCAAACACCGTCGGCGAAACCGCATCGCGAACTAGTCTCGATCTCCCGGGGCGTCAACTCGATCTCGTGCAAGCTGTCTATGCGACGGGCAAGCCCACCATTGTCGTGTTATTGAACGGCCGGCCGATGAGCATCAACTGGATCGACAGGTATGTTCCCGCGGTTATCGAAGCATGGTTTCCCGGCGCCCAGGGAGGCACCGCGATCGCGGACGTGCTGTTCGGCGATTACAATCCAGGCGGCAAACTCAGCGTCACGTTTCCCAAGACAGTCGGGCAAATCCCTTACAACTTCCCGACGAAACCGAATGCGCAATGGGAAGGTGAAAAGACTCGCGTCAACGGTGCGCTCTACTTCTTCGGTCACGGCTTGAGCTATACAACCTTCAAGTACAGCAATCTGAGAATCAGTCCAGAAACGGTATCGGCGAGCCGTGGCAGCAGTCCGCGGGAGGGCGCCCTCAACGTCACGGTCACCTGCGATGTGACCAACACCGGATCGCGTGACGGTGACGAGGTCGTTCAGCTCTATACGCGGCAACTCGTGACCAGCGTGACGACATTTGAAAAGAACCTGCGCGGCTTTGCACGCATTCACTTGAAACCAGACGAAACAAAGACAGTTACCTTTACGCTGACGCGGGACGATCTCGCGCTGTGGGACCGTCAACTGCACTTCGTCGTCGAGCCTGGCAAGTTCAAAGTGATGCTTGGCTCCGGATCTGAAGACATTCGATTGAACGGAGAGTTCACCGTCCGCTAATGAAAACGAGAACGCTCCTTATAATTCCCATTACGATCGTCCTGGCGATCAGCGTCTATTTTCCGGCGCCGAAAATAGGAGTTACCAGTGCGGCCGCGACGCAGACCCACGCCTACAGCGTGAAATCATTCGGCGCCAAGGGCGACGGCAAAACGCTCGATACGCCGGCTATTAATAAGGCGATCGACGCGGCGGCCGCCGCCGGTGGCGGAACGGTTTACTTCCCAGCCGGAAACTATCTGTCGGTTTCGATCCACTTGAAGAGCAACATTGCGCTCTATCTAGATCACGGCGCGACCATCGTTGCGGCTGAGACTTCGAACAATGCGAAGTACGATGCGCCCGAACCGAACGAATGGGACAAGTACCAGGATTTCGGTCACAGCCATTGGCACAACAGTCTGCTCTGGGGCGAGAACCTGACCAACATTTCGATCCTCGGGCCGGGAATGATTTGGGGGAAAGGTCTCGTTCGCAGCGGTTCGCAATCGCGTAATCAACAGCAGAACGATGCACTCAATGCAGCGCGCGACCAGGAGCCGAAGACGCCATTTGGCTATCCGAATCCGCGCGATGCAGTCGAGTCCGGCTGGGGCAATAAAGCCATCGCGCTGAAGAATTGCCGCAACGTAAACATTCGCGACATCACCATCCTGCATGGCGGTCACTTCGCGATTCTAGCTACCGGCGTCGACAATCTCACGATCGACAATATCAAGATCGACACCAACCGCGACGGCATCGACGTTGACGCCTGCAAGAACGTGCGCATCTCGAACTGCACGGTCAACTCGCCTTTCGACGATGGCATTTGCCCGAAGAGTTCATTCGCTCTCGGCTATCCGCGCGCGACTGAGAACGTCACGATTACAAATTGCCAGGTGAGCGGCTACGACGAGGGCACCCTGCTCGACGGCACTTTCAAACGTGACTATCGCGCGGCCAACGGCACTTTCAGTCCAACCGGCCGCATCAAATTCGGGACTGAATCAAACGGCGGTTTTAAGAACATCACAATCGATAACTGCGTCTTTGATTATTCGCGTGGCCTGGCTCTGGAATCAGTCGACGGTGCTTTGCTCGAGGATGTCACCATCTCAAACATCACCATGCGCGACGTCTCCAACTGTCCCATCTTCCTGAGACTTGGCAGTCGCATGCGCGGGCCTTCGGGGCCAGCCGTCGGCGCGTTGCGGCGCGTGAAGCTGAGCAACATCATCGCCTACAACGCTGAGCCACGATACGCTTCGATCATCAGCGGCATTCCCGGTCACGACATCGAAGACGTCACGCTCGATAACATCCGAATTTATTACAAAGGCGGCGGCACGCAGACGCAGGCCGCCTTGCAGCCGCCGGAAAAGGAAAATGACTATCCGGAGCCTTCGATGTTCGGCGAAATTCCAGCTTACGGATTTTTCATTCGACATGTGCGCGGCCTGGAAATGAATGGCGTGAGTGTCAGTTACTTGAAAGACGACGCGCGCCCGCCATTCATCATCAGCGACGGCAAATCGATTGACCTGCGCAACCTGAAGGTTACGCGCGGGGCGGGCGTTTCTGCGTTTATCTTGAACGACATCGAGAACTTCTCAATCCGTGACAGCTATCCATTTGCGGATTTAAGACTGCCGAGCGCCAAACAACGCACCATCAACTAAGAAGGATGATAGCCGACGAGAAAGCAGTGGACAGTACGCCCAAAGCAATCGTAGATGGGGCAGTCCCAACGGCGAGACTGGTTCAAGGACTGCGCTGGTGGATCGCCGCGCTCATCTTCTTTGCCACGCTGATCAATTTCATAGATCGGCTGACAATTTCAATCCTGGCGCCGGTCATCACCACGCAGCTTCACCTTACGAATCTCCAATTCGCGAAACTGACGACGTGGTTTCTGGTTGCCTACACCATCAGTCAGGGCGTCTCGGGCAAGGTTTATGATCGCATCGGACCGCGGCGAGGATTTACGATTTCAATTCTCATCTGGTCCGTCGCGGCGTGCGCGCATGCGTTCGCGCGCGGGCTGATCAGTCTCAGCGCCTTTCGCTTCATTCTGGGAATCGGTGAAGCCGGCAACTGGCCCGGTGCGGCGCGGGTCATCGCGGAATGGTTTCCGGTTCGTCAACGCGCAATTGGCATGGGCATTTTCAACAGCGGTGTCTGCGTCGGATCGATCATCGCACCGCCGTTGATTGTCTGGTTGCAGTTGACCTTCGGATGGCAAGCGACGTTTTTGTTTACCGGCTCCCTTGGTTTTATTTGGCTGGCGCTCTGGCTGCTGTTTTACGAGAGTCCGGAGCGGCATCGCGCCATCACGCCCGAAGAGTACGCGCTCATAAAAGCAGACCAGCCATCCGGCACTGGTCGCCAACAGGTGCCGTGGCTGCGGCTGCTTCGTTTTCGACAGACGTGGGCAATTGTCTTGTCTCGATTCCTGGGAGATCCGGTATGGTGGCTCTACGTGACCTGGCTACCGCTTTATCTCTACAACGCGCGCGGTTTTGATCTGAAGAAAATTGGGATGTTCGCGTGGCTGCCATTCCTGACCGCGGACATCGGAAGTCTGCTGGGCGGCTGGTTGTCAGGTCATCTGATCTCGCGCGGATGGTCCACCGATCGCGCGCGCAAATCCGTGATCGTCGTCAGCGCGCTTTGCATGACGGCGGGAATTCCGGCGGCCTTTGCCAAAGACGCTTTCGTCGCACTCGGATTCATCAGCCTCGTCACCTTTGGGTTTCAAGCCTGGATAAATAACGTCCAAACCTTGCCCAGCGATTTCTTTCCCGCGCAAGCGGTCGGCGCGGTGGCCGGTCTGGGCGGCGTCGGCGCGGGCATCGGCTCGATTCTCTACGTCTTAACCACCGGCTGGGTCGTAGATCACTTCTCTTATAATCCAATTCTGATAATAGCCAGCGTGTTGCCGCTGGTGGGAACGGTGATCCTGTTCCTGCTGAGCGGACACATTCAACCAATCACGCAGGCGGAACTTGAAAAGGCATGACAAATTATTTCGATCTATCAAACAAGATTGCACTGGTAACGGGCGCGTCGTCGGGCATCGGCGCCGCGTCAGCAAAGACGCTGGCCAACCTGGGCGCGGATGTGGCGTTTACTTATCACCATAATCAAGCCGGCGCCGAAAAGGTGCGCGCAGAAATCGAGAGCCTGGGCCGCAAAGCACTGGCGATTCAGGCCGACGTGCGCGAGGCCGAACAGATTACCGCAACGGTGTCGCGCGTGATTGAAGAACTCGGCCCCATCGATATTCTCGTCAACAACGCGGGTTCGCTGGTCGAGCGGAAGAAGAACGCCGAGATGACGACCGAGTTATGGAATGACGTAGTCAATCTCAATCTCACCAGCGCCATGCTCTGCGTCAAAGCCGTGGCCCCATCGATGGTCGCGCGCAAGTCGGGGACGATTATCAACGTCGTCTCGATCGCCGCGCACAACGGCGGCGGCCCGGGCGCCGGCGCATACTCGGCAGCCAAGGCGGGATTGATCGCGCTGACGAAATCACAGGCGAAAGAATTCGCGCCGCACGGCGTTCGCGTTAACGCAATTTCGCCGGGCACCATCGACACGCCGTTTCATGAAGTCTTCTCCACTCCGGAGATGCTCAAGGCGGCAGTCGCCACAATTCCCTTCGGCCGTCTCGGCACACCCGAAGACTGCGCCAAGGTCGTGGCTTTTCTCGCATCCGACGCGGCGGGTTACATCGTCGGCGAAACCATCGAAGTAAACGGCGGGCAGTTAATGCGCTAGGTTCCGACGTAGGGCAAATTGTTAATTTGCGTAACGCTCGCAAGTTAACAACTTGCGCTACAAACTATCGCCTTATGAATATTCAAAGCGAGCACTTTGGGATGATGCCTGATGACCGCGAGGTGAAGCTGTTCACCTTGACGAACGATCGCGGCATGGAAATCAAGGTCATCAATTATGGTGGCATCATCACTGAACTCAATGTCCCGGATCGCTCTGGAAAGATCGGCGATGTGGTGCTCGGCCATGACACGCTCGACGGTTATCTGCACCGGTCGAGATATTTCGGATCGCTCATCGGACGTTACGGCAATCGAATCCGGCGCGGACAATTTGCGCTCAACGGCACTGAATACCACCTGCCAATCAACAATGGCCAGAACCACCTTCACGGAGGCTTCAAGGGTTTCGACAAAGTCTTTTGGGAGGCCGAGGAAATCGCCCAGGGGCTGCGCTTGACCTATCGCAGCTGGGATGGTGAAGAAAGTTACCCGGGCAATCTCGAAGCGACAGTAGTTTATTCAGTCACTGACGAGAATGGGCTGCGCATCGAGTATTCAGCCATCACGGACCAGGAAACGATCGTGAATCTCACCAATCATTCTTATTTCAATCTCGCCGGCGACGGGACGATCCTCAATCACGAGCTGACTATCAACGCCGATGCTTTTACGCCGGTCGACGAAACATTGATTCCGAGTGGCGAGATTCGAAAAGTAAAAGGCACGTCGATGGATTTCACCTCTGCGACGGCGATCGGCCGGCAAATAAACAATCAGGATGAACAGCTGAAGTTCGCCGGCGGCGGGTACGATCACAATTTCGTCCTGCGTTCGCCGAATAGCGGATTACGAACCGCGGCCACTGTCCACGAACCGACCGCTGGAAGAACCATGGAAGTGGTGACGACGCAACCCGGTTTGCAGTTTTACTCAGGCAATTTTCTTGACGGCAGCATCGTGGGTAAAGGTGGTCGTCCGTATCTGAAGCACTCTGGCTTCTGTCTTGAGACGCAGCATTTTCCTGATTCGCCGAACCACGCGGATTTTCCGAACACGGTGCTGCGGCCCGGCGATGAATACCGGCATACGACCGTGTATCAGTTTTCTGCTGAGTAAGTGGCAGCCTGAAAGGCTGCCAGAAAGTAGCCGGTGGTCGAAGACCAGCGGAAAAGGTAAACCGATCTGCGCACCCTGAAAGGGTGCAAGACCGTCAATGATTGCGAATGAATCCGGCGCCCCTTCCGGGCGCGAACTCAATGGCACACGGTTCCGGTGGTTCTCCGCTGCGCTTCGACCACCGGCTACTTACTCGCAACCCTTCGGGTTGCCTGCTTGAACAATGTCGGAGGCCCAATGAGACATCGCATCTATTTTTTCGTGATTGCCAGCCTGATCATCACCGCCTTCGCCATCGCCAGTCTTACTGCGGCCCATCAATCACCCGAACCACTCACCGGCAACTGGGTCGTGCGGACCGCGGCGACGAATAATGACGGCACCTTTCGTACGACCTATCTGAACCTCAAGCAGGAGGGCCAGAAGATCACCGGCACCATTCGCGTGACGCAGTTCTTTTATAAAATCAGCGAGAGCACGGGTGGCCCCGACGGATTCACCCTTACCGGGTCGATGATGGATGGCAAGAACGAACGGAAGGTGCAATACGAAGGCAAGCTTGTCGGCGACCAACTGCAAGTCTCAACGCGCCGGCGACCGCAGGATCCGCCCACGCAAATGGTTGCCGTGCGCGCGCCCGCGGGTGAGGGCGCAATGCCTGCACGCAATCCCCTTCCCGCCCTGCACAAAGTCGCCGACAACGGTCTGGCGCGCACGCCGCCGATGGGGTGGAACAGTTGGAACAAATTTGCGAGCCGCGTCGATGACGCCACTGTGCGCACTATCGCCGACGCCATGGTCAGTAGCGGCATGAAAGACGCCGGCTACATCTACATCAATGTAGATGACACCTGGGAAGCCGGGCGCGACGCGCAGGGCAACATTCAAACCAACAAGAAGTTTCCCGACATGAAAGCGCTGGCTGACTATGTACACAGCAAAGGCTTGAAGCTCGGCATCTATTCATCACCCGGCCCGAACACCTGCGCCGGTTATGAAGGCAGCTACGGACATGAAGAGCAGGATGCTCGCACCTACGCCGCCTGGGGCATTGATTATTTGAAATATGACTGGTGCGGCGCGCGCAATCTGTACACCGATGAAGAAATGCCCGCCGTCTATCAAATCATGGGCGACGCTTTGCTCAAGCAGAAGCGTCCAATTGTCTACAGCCTTTGCCAGTACGGCCGGCAGGATGTTTGGAAGTGGGGGCCTGAGGTCGGCGGCAATCTCTGGCGCACCACCGGCGACATTCGCGACGCCTGGGATTCAATGACGCGCATCGGTTTCAGTCAAAACGATCTCGCGCCTTATGCGAAGCCGGGTCACTGGAACGATCCCGACATGCTGGAGGTCGGCAACGGCGCGATGACGAACGATGAATACAAAACCCACATGAGCCTGTGGGCGATTCTGGCTGCACCCTTACTCGCCGGAAACGATCTGCGGAGTATGACCCCGGAGATTCTCGCGATCCTCACCAACAAAGAGGTCATCGCCATAGATCAGGACAAGCTCGGCAAGCAAGGCCAGCGCGTCTGGCAATCAGGCGAGCAGGAAGCCTGGACCCGCCAATTGAGCGGCGGCGCGTTTGCAGTCGCGCTTTTTAATCGCAGCAAAGATGAAGCGAAGATTACGGTGAATGCGGCTGACTTAAAGCTGACCGGCAAATTCAAAGCCCGCGATCTGTGGGCGCACCAGGACATCAACTGGCCCGCGGACGGAGGGTTTACCGCTACAGTGCCGAGTCACGGCGTGATGATGCTCAGGCTGAGCAAGTAGTACGCGAAAGCGCTCCGGTCTTACCAATCAGCACGAACCCGCACCGCTCGCCGAGCGTATAGCTCTCTCGACGATGGACTTTATCTCAACCTTGGCAGTCAGCATGGGCGCGTCGTGGGTGTCGGGCATCAATCTTTATGCGACCGTGGTCACGCTGGGTTTGTTGGGCCGCTTTGCCCATCTGAAACTGCCGGGTGAACTCGACGTGCTTACGAATTGGTGGGTCATCGGCGTCGCGGCCTTCTTGTTCGTCATCGAGTTCATCGCCGACAAGATCCAATTCGTCGACAGCATCTGGGACGTCATTCACACCTTCATCAGAATCCCCGCCGGAGCAATTCTGGCCGCCACCGCGTTCGGCGACTTCGATAAAAGAATCCAGGTCATAGCGCTGCTGGTAGGTGGCGGCCTTGCGCTCAGTTCCCATGGCACCAAGGCCGCCACTCGCGCGCTGATCAATGCCAGTCCCGAACCGTTCTCGAATATTTTTGTTAGCCTGGCAGAAGACGTCGTCGCTATCGCGGGTATCTTGCTGGCGGTCTTCTTACCAGTACTTGTTTTCTTTTTGATTGGGATTGGCCTGGCGTTGTCCGTTCTTATCCTGCCGCGAATAATCAAATTCTTCCGCCAGGTAACCCGCAGGGTCCGCAACTGGTTTACCAGCCCGGCGACGGCCTGACTTTTGGAGTGCGCCGACTTGTCGGCGCTTTTCGGGAACCGACCAAACCCCTACAACTTAAACTCGCCAGTGCCAAGGGCGCTTTACAAATTCCAGCGCAGGGGACCGCCTGCGTATCGCATCCCTTAAGGACCATAGGAACTCTAAACGAGGGCGCCTGCGGGCGATAGCGAACTCTTTCAGAGTTCGTTCTTTACCGGCCGCCCGTTTACCCAGGGCGTCGCCCTGGGCTGGAATTTGTTAATGCCTTCGGCGTACGAAATTTAATATCCAGACCGTTAAGAGATCTCGACTTCCCACGCCATCTGGTTTACCGTCTCGAAACCCTGAATGGTTCGCTGCTCCAATTAAAATAAAGAACGCCGACTTCAGATTATGATCAAAGCATTCCGCAGAGCATTCCTCTTGTTCACCCTCATCGGCGCGGCCGGGTTGTTGAGTGTCGTTCACGCCCAGCAGCTAACGGGCGAGTGGGTGGGAAACACAAACACGCCGGACAGGTCAGAGCTTCTGAGATTAACTCTCACTGAAGACACGGGAGAGTTGCGTATTCCACTCGGCCGCTTCAAGCAGAAGCTGACCCTGGTCAAGCGCGAGGGCGATCGCGTTCGGTTCGAACTGGACTCACTTAAACTCGTCATGACCGGAACTATCACCGGCGATGAAATTAAGGGAGACGCCGAGGTGCCGGGCACCAAAGCGACCTTTCATCTGGTGCGCAGCGCCCCGGTCAAGCAGGAAATTCTGGAGAGCTATGTGGGTGTCTATCGCTATCGGAACGGCGAGTACTTCGTGATCGATCGCTTTCCCGATACGCCTGACATCCTGATGGTCATCGACGTGAAATCCGGAGAAGCCCGCGCAGTTTTCCCGCGATCCGAGACCCGATTCACCGGCGGCCCGTTCCTATGGGTAGCGACTCCACCGCGGCTGACAATCACTTTCAGCGGCGCGAAGGCTCGCGTGGTTGATCCCGATCTCAAAGGCCGGGAGTCCGGGGCGAACGCTGTTCGAGTTCCGATCCGCCAGGAAGAAGTCACCTTCAAGAATGGTGACGTCACACTCGCAGGCACGCTGGTGACGCCGGCCACCAAAGGCCAGCATCCCGCTCTCGTGTTCACGCATGGCGGCGGTGCCGCAGTCCGCGAAGTTTACTGGGGTCTCGGGTACCTCTACGCCGCGCGCGGGTTTGTCGTCCTCACTTATGACAAGCGCGGCGTCGGCAAATCAACCGGCAACTGGCTCGCCGCGAGCTTTCACGATCTCGCCGACGACGCAGTTGCCGGGGCAAAGTTCCTGCAAGCGCGAACCGACGTCAATCCAAAGCAGATCGGTTTCTGGGGTCTAAGTCAGGGCGGATGGATTGCCCCTTTGGCGGCTTCGCGCTTTCCGGACGCGGCTTATGCCATCGCCTTGTCGGGCGGCGGCCTGACACCCGCGGAGACGGAGTTGTTTGATACCGAATATGAATTGACGAAAGCGGGCTATAAACCGAATGAAGTCCAGGACGCCCTGACTTTTCAAAGGCTGAAGAACGACATCATCGTTTCGCCTGATTCAAATGAGAAATGGGAGCAGTACACCAAACTTCGGCTCATCGCCAAAGATCAAAAATGGTATCGCCATCAGGGCATAGACGTCCGCGGTCCGGAGAAACGTGACGAGGGCTTCTGGCCTTACATGCGAAAGTTTTATTTCTACGATCCCGCGCCAACTCTGCGCGCTTCCAAAGCCCCGCTGCTGGCTATCTTCGGCGAGCTTGATACGCCCGAGGGCGTCAAAGCCGAGGTGCGCGCGATCGAGCAAATCATGAATCAAGCCGGCCGCCGCGATTACCTCGTCAAGGTTTACCCCAGCGCGCGGCACAATCTGATGGAAGTACCGCGCGACAATCCGGGCGAGTACGTGCGGCTCAAACGATTTCCCGCGGGCTTCTTTGAAATGATGGTCGATTGGACCGAAAGACAACTCCGCCGACGTGGATTGGGAAGCGTTAGGGCACACCGGACCGGTGTCAGAACCTCAAGCGGCAGCGTACTCCAATAAGGAAAGAAGACGCTGTGATTAAGATAGAAATTGACTGGAAAATAAAGCTCTCGATCGAGAAGCGCCTGGCCGAAATAGGTCTGTACTGGCCTCCGGTAACACTTGACGCGCCACGAGGCATCGCGAACAAGTCACCACGAGGAGTCTTTTACTCTTTCGTTTCCAGAACTCTGGGGGCCTTGGCCTTTTTGCTCCTATGGTTTGTAACTAGTATTCCCAGGGGTAAGCCGGGCGGACTAATCCTTCTGCTTGTGATCCTCTGCGCATGCTTATTCATTTCTTATTGGGCTTTGTGGTTTGCCGATCAATCGGAGAGATGGTCGCCCCAGGTGAACAACGACCCAAGACCACCGATTGTCTGTCTACGTTCCTTCCGGGATGACTTTAGAGACTCATGGAACGATTCGCGATGGTTCGTCAATCCCATAAACCTGATCCAGCGACGAATACGCGCACTCAATCCAAAGAATAGATTTGGGTTTCAGTTGAAGACTATCCTTTCGTTTTACGGGCCGCTGGTCACCTTAAAGAGTCCCGACCATAACCTTCCCCTTCTGGGTCCGCGCGAGATTCGTGTGGGCGATGAAGACTGGCGGGAAGAACTATTGTCTCAGATCGATCGGGCAGCCCTGATTCTCGTTTTTGCCGGAGTTAGCGCAGGGCTCTTTTGGGAGTTAAATGAAATCGCGCTTCGGGGATTGCTCAGACGGACCGTTTTGATCGTTCCACCATATTTTGGCCAACACGAGGTCGAAACAGTAAGGGCACTAGTGGATTTAGCGAAGCACAGCGCACCGCTCACTGCCGTTCCAAAGCACTTGGAAATGAATGTCGATTCACTACCACTAGTCGAAGCGTTGATCCACAGAGAAGGCTTTCGCGAGTTCGGTGAAATCCCAGTAGATCAGGTTCTATTATTGCGTTGGGCTAACAATGGTGAACCAATAGTTTTTACGAAAATGAGCCGCACTGGCCAGTCGATCCTGGATGCGATTGGGGTTTGTGTTCAGTTGTCGACTGACAGGAGGTTTAGCCATACAGATCAGTCCGTCAACGAAATCAAGGTTTAGCCAACCGGCGCGAGAACGTTGATTCCATTATTAAGGTTTACCCCAAGAGCTGCGACAACCTGATGGAGGCACCGAATAATCCCGGCGAATACGAGGTCAAAGCTGAATTCATGAAATCACGATAAAACCGCAAATGATCATTCGGTTCACTCCCAAAGCCGATCACTCCTTCGCCGCCTCAACATAAAAATTCCTATCCACCTCAAACGTCTTGATCTCCTCAGAAAACTCAAACGTCTGCTTCACGTCGCTCGGTTTGATCTGAACTTCCTTGCCGTTGATCATCACGCGAAGCGGCATGGTGAATCCCTTCACGACCCTCTCGTAATAAAACGTCACGCTCTTCCCGTTCACGTTGTATTTCAGCAAAGGAATTTGTGTCGTCCGCAAATATTGATCAAAGACCTTGCTGAAATCCGTCCCCGCCTTACTACTGATATACGATTCAATCTGTCCCGTCGTCACCGTCTGATGCCAAAAATCAGCATTCAGTCCGCGCAGGATTGACAGCCACTTCGCGTCGTCATTGATGACCTGGCGAATCGTGTGCAACATGTTCCCGCCCTTGGGATACATGTCGCCGGAACCTTCTCGATTGCTTCCATACGTGCCGATGATCGGCCGGTCGTTTCTGATACCGCGACGAGTACCGACCACGTAATCCTCCGCATCCTTTTTTCCGAAGTGGTATTCGACAAAAAGGTTCTCGGCGTAATTGGCAAAGCCTTCATGAACCCACATGTCCGCGGCGTCTTTCATGGAAATGTTGTTGCCGAACCACTCATGCGCTGACTCGTGCACAATGATGAAGTCGAATTTCATACCGACACCGCAGTTACAAGGGTCGCGTTGCAAATAACCATTACGGAACCAATTGCCGTAAGTCACCGAGCTCTGATGTTCCATGCCCGGATATTGAACCGTCACCAGCTTGTAACCATCTTCATAGAAGGGATATTTTCCAAACCAGTGTTCGAACGCCGCCAGCATCCGCGGAACTTCCTTAAAGGTTCTGAGCGCTGCTTCTTTCTGATGAGGCAGCACCCAATACTCAATATCGAGCTGTCCGCCTTTCCCCTGGTACCTGTCGGTGAGCATCATGTAGTTGCCGATATTAACGTTGACTCCGTAGTTATTAATCGGGTTCACCACTTCCCAGTGAAAGGTTTTCTTCTTACCCGCAACATCATGGTCCTCCTTTTTGAGGCGACCGTTCGAAACCGCCACCAGGTTCTCCGGCACCGTGACGCTGATTTGCATCCCGCGATCGGGCTCATCGGAACCATGATCCTTGTTGGGCCACCAGATGCTCGCCCCAATGCCCTGACAAGTGGTCACGATAAGCGGCTCGCCCAGATCGTCTCGGCCCCAGGTTATCCCGCCAACCCAGGGCGGATTCCTGCTCACCACCGGTACGCCTTCGTAAAATACTTCGATCTTGTCTTCGACCCCTTTGGGAATCTCCTTGGGAAACATAACCCAGTAGACATTCCCTTCTCGTTCAAATTTGAGTTGCGAGTCGCCGTGCGTGATCCTGGTAATTGCTAACGGCGGCTGCAAATCAAGCTGCATTTTGTTTCCCGGTTTGAGCGTCTTGAAAATGATCGTGTTCGACCCTTTCAACCGTCGCGTGTCCAGTAGAAACTCCACCTGCAAGTGGTAATGCAGCACGTCCCACCATTCGCGTTCCGGCGTGATCGAGCCGCGTAATGTTTCCTGCCGAGTGATCGGCTCGGCTTGCGGGTTCTGGGCATTTTGGCCAACAAGATAACCGGCGCCAGCGTGCACCTGGAGAAGTACCGCAATCGCGAGAATTGCCAATTTACATTTACGCATTACCATCAAAAACTCCGTTGCGGGGCAGAAGCCCGCGCGTAAACAAGGGCGTGTTTGATTAATCAATGAAGTGGCGAATGGCTGTAAACAAGCGTCGATGCTACCGTGGCGAACTAACGCTGACAAGAAATACTGCTTTTGGAGAATCGCAGAATCGCAGACCTGACCCCGGTTTCTTGGGTTTCTTAAGTCCCGAATCGCCTTAAAGCTGTTCAATATTCAATTCACACAACCTGACCGGCGGCGAAAGCCGAGGCCCAGGCCCACTGAAAGTTGTAGCCACCCAGTTGGCCCGTCACGTCCACCACCTCGCCGATAAAGTAGAGCCCGGAAACCCGCCTGGCTTCCATTGTTTGTGACGAGAGGTCCGTGGTTGAGACGCCTCCGACTGTCACTTCCGCTTTTCGGAAACCTTCCGTTCCGGCCGGCGTCAGCTGGAGCCGGTGAATGTTATCCGCAATTTCCTGCAGTTCCTTGGCGTTGTACTGTTTGAGCGGCCGCGACGCTCCGTAAAGATCGCACCAGGCCTGCGCAAACCGTCGCGGCAGGTAACGTGATAAGAGATTGCCCAGCTCAATCCGGGAGCTCTGCCCTACAGTCTTGGTCGCGCTCGACGCAGTTAAATCGCCCTCGATTATTCTGGCCGCCGAAATGATCTCCATTACGTCTTCATCGGGCAACAAGTTGATTGAGATCGATTCGCCGGGGCGCCAGTAGTTTGAAACTTGCAGGATCGCCGGCCCGCTCAAGCCGCGATGGGTAATCAAAATGTTTTCCCGAAACGATGGAGACTCGGGACAAGTGACCAGGGCGTCAATCGAGATTCCGCTTAATGCAACCAATTGCTTCTGAATCTCTGCCGGCAGCGTGAAAGGCACCAGGCCGGCGCGCGTTTCTTCAATGCGCAGTCCAAATTGTCGCGCAATGCGATAACCGAAGTCGGTCGCTCCCAGCGGGGCGATAGATAAACCGCCAGTCGCAATCACCACGGAAGCGGAGTGGAAAGTGCCTTGATTGGTTTGCACAATGAACGAGCGCTCGGCAGAAGGTTCGTGGCGGTCCACCTGAAGGACTTCGCAGTCGCAGCGAATCTCCACAGAAGCGTCGTGACACTCCCGGAGCAGCATGTCGATGATCTGTTGCGAGCTGCCGTCACAGAAGAGTTGGCCCAGCTTCTTTTCGTGATAAGCGATGCCGTGTTTTTCAACCAGGGCAATAAAGTCCGCGGGTGGGTAGCGGGCGAGCGCTGACTTGCAGAAGTGTGGGTTCCGGGAAACGAAGTTATCGGGGCTGGTCCCGGTATTGGTGAAGTTGCAACGCCCGCCGCCGGAGATAGCAATCTTTTTTCCGACCCGGTCGGCGTGTTCAATTACCAGGACTTTACGCCCGCGTTGGCCCGCCTGCACTGCGCAAAAAAGACCCGCCGCCCCGGCGCCAATGACAATGACGTCCCACTCATGCATAGAAGAACCCGCGAAGCGGGTGACAGCATAAAGCCTGGGGTGGAGCGAAGCGAAACCCCAGGAACCGTCACATGAAATGATCAAGCCCGCGGAGCGGGTGCATAAAGCCTGGAGTGGAGCGAAGCGGAACCCCAGGAACCCGGCAACATAAATGATCGAGCCCGGTGGTTGCTCCGGTTTCACCCTTCGCGGTGCTCGTTCCGTATGACTCGCGCTGGTCCATTCGGCCACGATGGCGGCGTTGTTGGCGTACTTGTTGCGCACTATTGCATCGAGCTTGCGCGCGATGTCGTTGCCGCGTTGGATCACCTCATCGAGGGCCGCGCCGGCGGCGACGCGCGTCCCTACTCCGGTTGATTGACCGCTGATTCCGATTCTGGCGAATTCGCTCACAAACCAACTGGCGCGGGGTAGCCTTTGCCCTTCAGCGCGGCGATGGGGATAACAATCTCGTTTTGATTTTGCGTGGAGCGCGTCGGTTTCGCGGCCGCGCGCGTCTTTATGTCTTCTTTGGTGACCGACGCGCTGGGCGACTTTAGAGTCGGGGGCGTCGCGCTCGCAGTTGAGGATTTCCCGGACATCTTTTGCAGCGCGGCTAAGACCTGGGTGCGCTCGTCGCCGGTCAAATCGTCCATGGACATCCCGTACGATTGCAGCACTGCTCGCAGCTTCTCTTCGGTGTTGGAATTTTCGTCATAGACATCCCGGTAAATGTGCAGGTTGCCGTCCTCGACCACGATGGTTTCATATCGCAGCTCCACCGGAATCGGTTCTTTCAGTTTCAGCTCTTTGGTTTCCGTCCTGGCACGCGCGTAATTATTCATCTCCGCGTCGGTAAGTTCTGCGCCGCCTAGTCCGGCCAATTGCTTTGAGAATTCGCGCATCTGCGGGGTGGTGAGTCCGACGCAGCCATGTGAACCGAACTTGCCGAGCTTCGCCGCGGGCTTGCCGCCATGAATCAGTGACGGTCCGCCGATGGGGATCTTGATCGGGCCGAGCGGATTCAAACGGCTGCCGGCCT